>JBBJME010000142.1:0-18371 GCA_037719765.1 Planctomycetaceae bacterium | reverse complement strand
GGCGTCGATTATTTTGTCGCCTACAGTCCCGAACGCGAAGATCCCGGTAACCCGGATTTCACGGCGGCCGGGATTCCCAAAGTCGTGGGAGGCGTTGATGCGCAGAGCCTGAAGCTGGCTGTAGCGCTCTACGAAAAAGCCATCGTCAAAGTTGTGCCGGTGAGCAGTACCGAGATTGCCGAAGCCTGCAAGATCCTGGAAAACACGTATCGCTGTGTGAACATCGCGCTGGTCAATGAGCTAAAAGTTCTCTTCGACCGGATGGGGATTGATATCTGGGAGGTGGTGGATGCCGCCAAAACAAAGCCGTTCGGATTTCAGGCGTTCTATCCAGGTCCGGGTTTAGGCGGACATTGCATCCCCATTGATCCGTTTTATTTGAGCTGGCTGGCTCGACGTAACGGCTTGAGTGCTCGGTTCATTGAGCTCGCGGGCGAAGTGAATACGCGCATGCCGCGCTATGTGATCGATCGCCTGAGTGAGTTTCTGAATGAGTCAGGCAAGCCAGTGAAAGGGAGCCGGATCTGTGTGCTTGGCATGGCTTACAAAAAGGATGTCGATGATCCTCGCGAGAGCCCTTCGTTTGAACTGGCGGAACTCCTGCTGCAGCGCGGAGCCATTCTGACTTACAGCGACCCGCACATCCCAAAATTGCCCGAGATGCGACATCATCATCTGCCGGAAATGGTGAGTCAGGAACTGACGCCCGAGTTTCTGGCATCTCAGGATTGCCTGCTGATTGCCACAGACCACACTGACTTCGATTACGACTTGATCGTCGAGCATGCGCAAATGGTGCTGGACACGCGCAACGCGACCAGGGACGTAACGAGCGGGAAAGAGAAGATTCAGAGGGCATGACGGAGGGGTATCTCGGCGCCCAACGCCACTCGATTTGAAATCAGCATGGATTATTCGGGAGGGCGAAGCGCCTGCTGAGCCGCGAGAAACATTGGACATCGAATACTGACCGGCATCCGTGTTGATGATTTTATAATTGAAAACGCCCTGAGACTATCAGGGCGTTTTTTTTTTGCCGGACTTCACGGCATCGCAGCAATTGGTTCGGTGTTGCCGTCGCGTATCGCGGCGGTTGCGTAAATCTCAAGTGAAGTATGAAGTTAAAAATTGCCGCCCGATCGGTGTTGGTGGAGGTGGTTTCAGGGTACCGTCAGCGTCAGATCGCGGCATGAAAAGCGGAATCCGCTGAATCAACCGCAACGCTCCGTTAAATCCGGTTGCGTGCGTCAGAATTCAAGCCCCGAGTCTGCCCACCGGCAGACCAAGTGCCGAACATTCCTTAGACTAATTTCTCACGCCGTCACTGGTCAAAGGCGATTTGCGAGTTCTACCTCTGATGATATTGATCGTATGAACAGTCTTCGCTACACATGCAACTTCTGCAGGAAAGTACTTCGAGAGGTGCCGTTCGAGGGGCCGTGGTTTTTGGCAGGAGTACTTGGTTTTCGGAAGTATTACTGCCCGCATTGTTTTGGCGTGAAGGTCAGACCTTGTGGTTGGCTGTGGGGCGTTTTGCTTCCAATCCGCTGGTTGTTCAATTTGCTGCCTGGTCGTTGATCTCTCGTGGAATTATTGCATCAGCAAATTCAAAAGTATTGCTCGCCACATTTTCTATGGGAACACTCAACCCCAACTGAGTGTTATCAATTGCGTTGCCGCAAACTGCCGATATCATTCGAGATACGTGAGTTTTTGAGTCAAACTGCGGCTGTGGTGTAGTGGCAACACATCAGCTTCCCAAGCTTAGGATGCGAGTTCGATTCTCGCCAGCCGCTTTGTTTTTGCCAGTCAGGTGACGGGTTGCTGTAGAGACCGAGATTGTGGCTTGAGCCACCTTTGGAGTGCGATGACTTGTCATCGCTTTCTCTTTCAGGTTGGTTGGGCAGTTTGCAACATTCCGCATGCGGATGTATTTCGCTGGCGACTCAAAGCGACTTTCTTTGGCTCTTCCAGGAAGTTGCCTGTGGCGGCGACTGCTGAAAGGGAAAGCGGCGACTAGTCGCCGCACTCCAAATTGGCGCGATGGCTCCAGATTCAGAACGATTTAGTCGGGTAGGCGCTGATCACAACGTTGCCGTCTTCAAGGACGATTCGCACGTAGCGGCAATCGGGATGGCCGGTGCGTTGCCTTCTGAACCGCCCATGTAGCCAATTTTTCTTTTGAGGTTCACCGTGTACACAAGGCGGTCGTTTTGTTCCTCACTGCGGACGTAGTGGCCGCCCTTTTTGGCGTTCTGATACGCCTCGTCAATGACGGCCAGAATCTGATCGCGGTCGCCATCGAAGACTCCGTGGATCACTTTGGATGTGTCGTCTTTGGCGTGCTGCATGACGTGCCTGACTCGATGATTGTCGGCACTTCCCGGCAGGTACCGCAGCCCGGCCGTGGATTCGAAGACGTTTTTCCGGATCTCGCGGAGCTGTCCAGGTGCCGATGCGGTTTTGGATTTTGACGCATCGGTCGCGGAATCCTTGCCAGCCGTGCTTTTTTTGTCGGAGTTTCGATCGATACGGACGACTTCTGAACCTGCGTACTCTTCGGTGACCTGCGGTTCTTCGGTTTCTGGTGACGAGGCTGGGGCAGAATGATCGACTTCGGCAATCACTGGTTGATCGACGTCTTTGATGACCACACGTCTGCGATCAACAGGGCGCTGCGAAGTGGCTGACTGATCGGAATCGTGTTGCACAACCTTGTCGGAAGCATGCGATGTGCCAGCGTTGCGTCCGTCGAGCCATGCCTGAATCTTCGGTTGCAGCCAGACGACTGCCACCAGCACGACAAAGACAATCAGCTTCGTCCACACTTTTCTGCGGTATGCGGCCCCTATGGAGTCCGAAGACGGCTGCGACATCTCTAGCATTTCCTGTTCCCGCAGAATCTCACCGCAGGCCATTGTGATCGACAGGTCCATCAGCACTGGGCTTGGATCATACCTCACGATATCGCGATTACCCAGCCCTGAAAAACAGCCCACAACGGAAACGTAGCGCTTTTTTGCGACGCAGTTTCTGAAAAAGTCAGCCATTACCGGCGCAGGATGTGGCTTTCCTTTGGAGACGACTTCCCAGAAAGGGGCAAGAGTATGTATTTTACGTCGTGGAAGTTGCGGGGGAAATTCGTACTCTTCAGTAGCCCCGAACCGAATGAACAAGGCCACCTCGATGCTGCGATTTTCGACGATCCAACGTTTTCCCGTACTGATCCGCGTCGTCAGTGCGATGCTCGCCGTGTTGTTTCTGCAAGTCGCACAAGCTCAACAGGACACGGATGGTTTGCTCGGTGGCGCAGCACTGTTTGGCAACACATCGGGGCCGGAAGGAGACGTCGAAATCTCCGCTGAGCTGAAAAACATCGACGGTGGCAGAACGGAAATCCATGTCACGGCGCTTGTGCCTGACGGCTACTACATTTATTCGATGAATCCATCCTTCTCCGGCGCGACAAAAATTGCACTGCTCGACACGGGATCGTTGGCGCCCGGCAAACCGCAGTGGCAGGCCGATCATGATCCCAAGTCCGTGTTTGAAAAAGACCTGGATCAAACGGTTGAGAAATATTTCGGCAGCGTGACGTGGAGTACCACGCTGGAGGGAACCGCCGATGCTGGCACGATCGTCACAGGGAAACTGAACGGAATGTACTGCAGTTCGCCTGAATTCGGCGGCAATGGTGAGTGCGTTCCTGTCCGAAACAGAAAGTTCACCGCTCAGCTGGCGGAATCGGAAACCCTTGCTCAAACTGCAACTGCGGCAGTAGCGGTCACCGAAGCGGCCGCTGTAGTCAACAATGACAAGAACCCGATCACCGTCATCCCGAAGATCGGCTACGGCAAAGCGGCTAAGGAAGGAATGATTCGTTTCGAGATCGGGCTGACACCGCCGCGGCCACAAATTGGTGACGAAGTGACATTGTCGGTCCGCACTCTGATCGAAGAACCATGGCACACGTTCGCGTTGAATCAGGACCCCAACATGGCCGGACAGCCGACCATGATCGAATTCGGAACGATAAAAGGACTGGAACCGATCGGCAGTCAATTCAAGGCATCTGTCGAGCCTGAAATTGAACGTCCGCTGGATGACATTGTGCAGCGTGTCCATTTTCACGAAGTCACCTGGTCGCATCGATTTATGCTGACAGAGCCGGCTGCGGAACTGGATGGACTCATTCGATTCCAGGTGTGCAGCAACGGAAGTTGTCTGCCGCCAGGCAAGGCGGAGTTTGCTTTAAGGCTGACGGCCGGGCAGCCCGATTCTGCCGTTGGTGGTTCAAGATCTGGCTCCGATGCTCCACGCAATGCTCGACTGTCAAATGGTGCGAATTTGAACGACCAGAATGAAAGCCAGGAGGAAGGATTTTTTGCATTCATGTTTACCGCTGCTGCGGCCGGTTTTCTGGCATTGCTCACCCCGTGCGTGTTTCCCATGATTCCTGTGACTGTGGCGTTCTTTCTGAAGCAGGAGGAGAAGAGGGCAGGCAGCTCGATCAGGCTCGCGATCATTTACAGCTTGAGCATCATTGGTGCATTTACGGTCCTGGGGCTGATCACAGCGGCGATCTTTGGCCCTGCGAGCCTGAATACGCTTGCCAATAACAAATGGCTCAACCTGTTTTTTGCAGCCCTGTTTCTGATGTTTTCACTGATACTGATGGGGGTGTTCGAGATTCAAATTCCTTCGTCGCTGCTGACATGGACCTCGAAGCAGGAGTCAACCGGCGGAGTGATTGGTGTGGTCTTTATGGCATTGACCTTCACGCTGGTTTCATTCACCTGCACATTTGCGTTTGTGGGAAGTTTGCTGGCTTGGGCTGCGAAAGGACAGGTGTTCTGGCCAGTCGTCGGGATGCTGGCTTTCTCCTCGGCGTTTGCTTCGCCATTTTTCCTGCTGGCTTTGTTTCCTTCCATGTTGAAGCGACTGCCACGAAGCGGTGGCTGGATGAATGACGTAAAAGTCACGATGGGAATTGTGGAACTGGCATTGGTAGCCAAGTTCCTGAGTGTCGCTGACATTGGATTTTCTGTCGGCAGTATCCCGGGCTACATCACGTACAGGATTTTTCTGGTGACATGGATTTTGCTGTCCGTCATTACTGGTGTTTATCTGCTGGGGCTGTTTCGAAAGCCGACGGGGCCGGTGAGTTTCACCGTGAAGACAGTCAGGAATCTCTTCGCAGTATTGTTTCTCGCATTTGCAGGCTACATCACGGCAGGAATGTTTGTCCACAAGATGCCGCTCGCGCCGGTATGGCACAACGTGGCTGCGTTCGCCCCACCTGATGTCGTCGTCCGAAATACAGAAGCAATGGGTTTTGTGATTTCACATCACGAAATGGACTATGCGCTTGAGTTTGAACGAGCAACTGCGGTTGCGGAAAAAGACCAGCGGCCGATCTTTGTCGACTTTACCGGAGTCAACTGCGTGAATTGTCGGAAGATGGAACGATCAGTGCTCGTGGATGAAGCGGTGCTGGAGAGACTGGATCAACTGGTGCGGGCTCAGCTCTACACCGATCTTGTTCCGGGAATCAGGGATAAGGAGTTTGCAGAAAAGCTGATCCTGCAAAATCAGGATCTTCAGTTGAGCCTTGTTGGTGACTTCACCCTGCCGTTTTATGCGGTTATTTCAGCAGACGGCAAGAGAGTTCTTTCCTGGTCCAAAGGATTGGATCGTTCCGGCGGCGAAGATTTTGTCACGTTTCTGGACAAAGGCCTGAAGGAATGGGAAGCACAGAAGAAGACCAGCGTCGCGGCGAATGATCTGTTGATCGGGGAATAAGGAAAACGTGCGGTCAGCGAGCGGGACGAGCGCTGGCTTGCCATGATTATGTATACTCCGCGCGGGCGAAAATGACACTTTTGTGAGCACCGGATCGTAACCCGATGCGTCAGCGAGGGATTGGGATTTGCAGCCCTCACTGACGCTTCGGGTTAATGTCACTTTCGACCGCGTGAGGCATAACCAGACTTTGGCGCGTCATTCAAAACAGGTTCATCCATACCATGAAAATCGAACATCTTGCGTTTAATGTCAGTGATCCATTGAATATGGCTCGCTGGTATGTGGAGCATCTTGGTTTCACCGTCAAGCGGCGAATGATGGAGTCGCCGTTTGCCCATTTCATCGCGGATGACAGCGGGTCGGTGATGCTGGAGATCTATGGCAATACGGGTGCCGCGAAGCTCGATTTTCCGAATGTTGAACCTCCGGCACTGCATCTCGCGTTTGTGTCACACGATGTCGCGGCGGATGTCAAACGACTCACGGCGGCCGGGGCGACGATCGTGGCGGACGTGCATGAACTGCCGCCCGGTGATATGTTCGCTATGCTGCGTGATCCGTGGGGTGTGCCGTTGCAGCTCGTGAAGCGTAAGACGGCGATGATCTGAAGCAGATGGGCTTATATTCGACACGGTCATGAGTGATAGAATTGGCGAGCGGTATGCGTCCGCTTGCCGGTACATAAACGAGGTACCGGAGCGCTCACGCCGCTCCGCTCGCCGGACTCATTTCTGCCCGCACGAAGTATGACTTCCGTCGAACTATGGGGTTGCGGTCGATATCTTAGTCACGGCTTTGGGGCATTGGCAGCGATTTCTTTGACGGTGTCGATCAGCTCCGAACGTTGTTTGATCGCCATCTGGATGCGGCGACGAATTGCATCGACCGCCACCTGTACGGCATTTCGTTCTTCTTCCGTGGCCTCAATCGCCTGCACAAGCCCCACCTTAAACTCAGGGCGTTCGGCGACATCGGCACCTTCCGCGTCCCCCAGCAGTTCATTGCGGCGTGACTGAAGTGCGAGATCTGCGTCGGCCTTCAGTAGCTTCTGATCTTCTGTGCGAGAGTTGAGTTGCGTCAGTTGCCCATACGAACGCTGGATCGTCTGATGCAGGCTGTCGATCTCAGTTCGGCCACCTGGCGGAATCTGAGTGCGAATGCGAACGCCATTGTTGAAGTTCCACGATGCCATTTCTTCCGGCGATACTTTCCATGTTGGGTACAGCACACAGGTTTGTTCACCCAGTTCATTCGGGCCGATTCCCAACATGAATTCGCCCGTATAGACAACTTTTCCCTGACCGTTGTCGGCGAAGACATGCATCGGGGGAGCCGCCATCTTTTCCTGACCATCAGCGCCGGTGACTTTTCTGGGTTCCAGCGCTTTTGTGGAGGATCCCAGTCCGGTCACAAAAAGCTTTCCTCCCTGATTCTGCACGGGAGCCGGATTTGCCGGAGCAAACTGAAACTCGTATCCCCAACCCAGTTTCAGTGCGGCAAGGTTGACTTCGGCCGACTTCAAATCGGCAGCTGCCTTGCCAAATTCCACAACCGCCTGTTCACTTTTGATCGTTGCTGTGCGCAGTTTTTCTGCAACTTCGCCGCGGCGATAACCCAGTTTCGCTACCAGCCAGAATTCGACGAGTAGTCCGATAATGACAAGCGTACCACAAACAATCCCAAGCCTGCTCATCAAAATGACTCCGGCGGAATCTCAAGAACTTTATCGAACCGCGAACACATAGCTGCGAATTCGATTCAATTATGGACCGTATCTGGAAATCGGCGAAAACCAGCTGTCATCTTCGCCATGACCGCGCGGCGGCGACAAGGCAAAGCGATTCAATTTCCGGCAAACGCCAAAGCATCGTCAGTCTACCTGACACGCAGACTCGTCGCATCCTGCCAAATCCCGCAGCTCATGCTAATACTGCTAAAACCACCTGGTCAAGCGCATTCAGGATCGATACAGGTCCTACAGCCGGAATTGTCTGACTCTGCCGCCATGACTACTCAACCGTTGGACGCGGCGGATTGCTCCAGTGATGCGTCGGGTCAGTCCCGCGAATCACGATGCCTTTTTCGTTCCACTGCATTCCGGCTCGCACATGAGCCGCCGCATATCGCAGTGTCAGACCGCAACGGCGTCGAGTGGACATGTTGGCATCCGAGCCATGCAACAACAGATCATTATGAATTGACGCCTGGCCGGCCTTAAGATCATCGACGACAATTTCACCATAGGATTCGGCGTTCGGCACGGTCTGATCCAGCACGTTGTGTTCTTCCGGGCTGCTTTTGCGATACGTCAGGTGGCCTGAGTGATGCGAGCCCGCGAGGAACTTCATGCAACCGTTGTCCAGATCTGCATCGTCGATCGCCAGCCAGACCGTCACCGCGTGAGATGGTGTCAATGGCCAGTAGCTGGCGTCCTGATGCCATGCCACCGCCCGCCCGTCGCCGGGCATTTTGCAGAAGAAATGTGATCCCCAGGCGACCACGTCTTCGCCCAGCAGATCGGCGACGCAGTCCATGATCCGCTGATTCGTCAGGATGTCGTAGACGCCGCCATACTTCATGTGCGCTGTGCTGATGGAGTAACTGTTTCCACCGGAAGCGATGGTCTTTTCGAGCAGCGTATCGAAATATTGTCGAATCGCGCAATCTCATCCTGTGTATAAATTTCAATCGGCCGGATAAACCCGCCTTTGTTATAGCCTTCCACCTGTTCGCGCGACAGCCTCTTTGCGTTCGCAGGATTCGCGGGATGAAACGTCAGATTCCGCTTGAGCGTTTCCAGTTCAGTGTCGGAAGGAATAACCTTAAAGTCTTTTGTGGCAGACATGGTGAGGTAAGTTTCCGGTTCGAGTACAGTTTTTGGGTGGTGTGTTTGCTGGTATTGAGGGAGCTTTACTCTCGTTCCGTCCGAACGCGAACCTGCAGTGCCCCCAGCATCTTCGTGATCCGTTCTTCTTTATCATTGATGAACAACACGTTGTCGAGCACGATCGCGCGGCGTTCGTTGCTGGCGTGAATGATCAATCGCCCGGATCGCAGCAGCAGGTATTCGAACACATCGTTGATCTCTTTGTCGATCCGCAGATTGGGAGCAGAGAAGCGTTCCAGATTGCTGAGAAATCCGTGATGATGCAGGAGTTCGTTGCCTTTGACTTCCCAGTAATCAAAGCGTCGACTGACTAATACGCAGATGAACAGGAACAACATAATTCCCGCGAAGATAAGGTAGAAGGACGCATTGGCCGCGGGCTTGATTTGCAGGAGGGCGTCGACGATTTGAGGTGCGAGCCACGGATTGAGCTTCAGCAGAAACCAGATCCCGATCACGATCGACACGAACGCGAAGAACCATGTCAGTGATGTGGTACGCGGAAAGTCAAACGCGATCACGACAAGATTTAAACCCAGGACAAACAGAAAAATCCTCGCACAAACGTTGTGGTAGGTATGCCGATTGTCGTCCGCATTGGCCGCGGGCGCTGACTCTTTCAAATCGACCGGATCTCCCGGTGATGCCACCGCGGTCGTGTCGGTGGTCTCCGTTGCGGAAGGTTCCGAGGTGGCCGGCGAGTCGAAACTGAACTCAGGTTCTTTTGCCCCCGTCCCGGCGGGAGGTGCGACAGCTTCATCGGCCTGCAGACCGACTGTGGCGCGAGCGATTGAAGCTGGTTCCTGCATTTCAGCAGCGGCGTCGCTTCGCACAGCTGCTACGCGGATTTCTTCCTGAGGAATTCCACCTTTGGCCCACATGATGATGCCGCAGAACAGCGCCGTCAGCACAGTGGGATACAGGTACATGATTTTTGGATACGAAACCAGGTACACATGATCCGGTTTGTCGTTCACAGAGGCCACTGCGGTTGCACCAGCATCGCTGGATAGTGTGTCCTGACTCATATTTTCCGGCCCCAAAGCTTGTAAGATATCATTGTTTGTTGTGGGCAGCATGCAGTCGTGCAGCCGCAGGAGATCATCGCATTGATGACGGAATTTAGCGGCGCACAGCCTGAGTTGCCAGGCTTCCGCATGATCGTCTGCCAATTTGGAGTTCGCTGAACGCGGTGCGTTCATGGCCGGATCACGCAGAATTGCCGTTTTCTGCGGGCAACGCCCCAGTTGCTTTCAGGTCGCAGAGCGTTTAACTTTGTCGATCTCACCCGCCTCTACCCGACAAAAAGGGCTCGCCATGAATCGTTCCGTCTCCTCCCGCCCACACGCCACTCGTCGCGGATTCTTGCAGACAACTGCAGTGACCTCAGCTGGAGTCGCCGCAATCGTGCGCTCCGCCACCGCTGCCTCAAAACCGGCCAACGACAAAGTGATGGTCGGTATCATGGGGGTCAGTCGTGGTTCCGCGCTGGCTGAAAAATTCGCGGCGGTCCCCGGTGTCGAAGTGCGTTATTTATGCGATGTCGACAACAAACGGCTGGCAGCGTTCCATGAATCATTTTCAAAGACCGTTGACTACGACGTCAAAACCGTCGGTGATTTTCGCAAAATGCTCGACGATCCGGAACTTGACGTCATGGTCTGTGCGGCTCCGAATCACTGGCATGCTCCCGCCAGCATTTTGGCATGTACCGCGGGGAAACATGTTTATGTCGAGAAGCCGTGCAGTCACAATGCGCGAGAAGGCGAACTGTTGGTTGAAGCCGCTCGCAAGAATCAGTGCTGTGTGCAGATGGGGAATCAACGTCGCAGCGGTGAAAAAATTATTGAAGCCATGACGCTGCTGCACGACGGACGGATCGGTACCGTTTACTACAGTCGCAGCTGGTACGCGGCAAATCGCGGGCCGATTGGCACGGGCACTCCGGCGGATGTCCCTCCGAATATCGATTACGAACTCTGGCAGGGACCGGCACCACGTCTGCCGTACACGTCAACCCGCCTGCATTACAACTGGCATTGGGTCTGGAATTATGGCAATGGTGAACTCGGCAACAACGGCATTCATTCCATCGATCTGTCGCGCTGGGGACTGCAGGTGGATTATCCGATTCGCGTTGTGTCTTCCGGAGGCCGCTACTGTTTTGACGACGATCAGCAAACCGCCGATACGCACGTCGTGTCGTTTGAATTCGAAGGCAGGAAGCAGATCGTCTGGGAATGTCTCAGCTGCAATCGTTTCGGAGCCGATGGATCCGGCTTTGGTGCCACGTTTCATGGCGACAAAGGTACACTGCGTCTGAGCGAATGGGGCTACAAAATCTTCGACGAGAAATCCAAAGAAGTAATCACTGTGGACGGTAAAGATGGCCTGACGCCGCATATTGAGAACTTTATCGATGCCGTCCGCAATAATGATCCAAAGCGGCTGCATTCGGAGATCGAAGAGGGTCACAAATCGACTTTGCTTTGTCACCTCGGTAACATCGCTCACCGCACTGGCGATTCGCTTCGCTGCAACCCCGCCAACGGTCATGTGCTGGAGAACGAATCGGCCATGAAACTGTGGCAGCGCGAGTACGCACCCGGATGGGAGCCAAAGGTCTGACGAAACGCTGTTGGGTTTGATTCCGTTTTTATCCAAACACTGCAAAAGTCTGTTGAATTCGACGAGATTATGATGATACCCGCGAATTCGTACAGATACATTCCTCACTCCTCTTTTTGTACGGTTAAGAGTCCCTTACAAAATCGGGACAGGCACCCATGCCTGCCGTTTTTTTTCGCGTTTCCTGTGCTCCTGCGGGAGCCAGTCCCGGTTTTGTTAGACAGTCCGAGCATTGATTATGTCGATTGAATCTGGCACCCAGCCGCATACCGTTGAACCAGGAATCGCCGTCCGTCGTCCTCGATTCCCTGTCAAGATGACGATCCTGACCGTGCTCATTGTGGCTGCAGCCGTCCTGGCTCAGGTGTTTGTGAGCGAAATTGAAGACGCCCTGCATCTGGGACTTGACGTCATCATGGTAGTGACGGTCTTCACTGCCAGTGGTTTGATCGTGCTGTGGCTGGCGTGGATTTTATTGTTCAGCGGCTGGCGATGGTGGAAAAGACTTGCCGGGGCAACGCTTCTGGTGTTAGTGACCTTCGCGTCGCTGAAAATCCTCCGTCCGGTACACGGAGGCGACGTCAATCTGCTTCGATTCGAACCTATTTGGGCTCAACGTCGTGAAATCCTGACAACTGATGCGCCCATGAAAGCCAACGCGGATCTGTCGGTTGAATCCCCGACAGATTTTCCACGGTTTCTCGGCCCAGGACAAAACGGCATCGTCGCGAATGGTCATCAGATTGACTCTGCGGCATTCGCGCAAAATGCACGCATCATCTGGAAACAGCCGATCGGAGCAGGCTGGTCCGGGTTTTCAACCCGAAACGGTTACGCCGTCACGATGGAGCAGCGGGGAGATCAGGAATGCGTGACGTGTTACGATATCAGCACCGGTGAACTCAAGTGGATCTACAGTCACGCCGCACGCCACAAAGACAAGATGGGACTGGGGCGAATCGGGCCTCGTTCCACACCAACGATTCATCAAAGCAACGTCTATGCAGTCGGTGCAGTGGGAAATCTTGTCTGTCTGAACGGCTCTGATGGCTCGGTGGTCTGGCAGCAGGATTTGAACTCAATCCTTGGCATCAGGCTAAGCGAAATTGAAGACTCCGATGGCTTCAAGACGCAGTTTGAAGAAAACACCACACTGGCATGGGCTCGATCGGGTGCTCCATTGATTGTGGATGAAACGGTGGTTGTCGCCGGAGGTGGACCAGACGGTGAAACTCGCGCGACTCTTCTGGCGTTTGATCTGAAAACCGGTGAGCTGAAATGGAAGGGTGGCGATGCCATGATCGCCTACGGATCTCCTGTACTCGCCACGCTTGCCGGACAGCGTCAGATTCTGCTGATGGGCGAATCGCAGGCGATGGGATTCAACCCTTCAACCGGGCAAATCCTGTGGAGCCACGCCCGTCCTGGTGAATCCGACGGTGGTGCCAACACGTCGCAGATTTCTGTCCTTTCCGATACGGACGTCCTGACATCCAAAGGGTATCCGGATGGCGGAGGTGAGCGCATTCATCTGGAACAACAGGACGGCAAGCTGATCACTGCATCGGTCTGGAGCAGTTCGAAGGTTTTGAAAACCAAACTGACCAGTCCCATCATTCACGATGGTTATGCGTATGCGATTTCCAACGGCTTCATGGAATGTGTTCGCCTGTCGGACGGCGAACAAATGTGGAGCTGCCGTGGTCGCTTTGGTCATGGCCAGGTGCTTAGGGGTTGGCAACTTCATTCTCCTTCACAGCGAATCTGGTGAACTGTTCCTGCTGGAAGCCATACCGATGAGTACCGCGAATTCGGTACTCTGAAGACCATCGATGGCGTTTGCTGGAACACACTTTGTCTGACCGGCAACAAGCTTCTTGTCCGAAGTGAAATCGAAGCCGCTTGCGTCGAAATTCCATGGACCCCGTCACCACAATTGTGATTTCTGTAGCTTGGACATTCATGTCCGAGATATTGGCCAGGCACTTTCACATTGTCGAACGACTGTCAAGGCACAATCACTTTCGCTGCGAAAGTGTTTCATGGACATGCGACGGACATGAATGTCCATCCTACATACGGTCATTCCGCCATCGCACATTCACCGTAGCATCCAGGCTCGCCGGGTCGTGTGCGATTATTGAACAACATCACGTGCTGTCGCAGGGCGCTGCAGTGACTCGACAGCGTTGCGAGCGGCTTGTTGTTCGGCTTCTTTTTTTGTTTTGCCGCAGCCTGATTCGAACACGGTGTCACCGACGCGTGCAACAATGCTGAACACTCGCGCATGGTCAGGGCCGGTTTCTTCGACGACCACATATTCAGGCGTCTTGCCCATATCGCGCTGCGTGATTTCCTGGAGCTGACTCTTAAAGTTTTCCGCATCCTCAGGGCGGCAGAGTGCCAGTTCCTCGCGGAACGAAGTGTGAATAAACTGTCGAGCTGCTTCCATACCGCCGTCAAAGTAAACACCGGCAATCAAAGATTCGACCACCGCCGACAGAATAGAATCAGGAATACTCTGCAGTCCGCGTCCCACCAGAATCAATTCTTCGACATTTAATAATCGGGCCACCCGCGCACACGTCTGACGACTGACAAGCCAGGACTTCATCTGAGTCATCTGGCCTTCGCGCTGATCGGGGAAATTCTGAAACAGGTATTCGCAGATGACGACCCCCAGCACGGAATCACCGAGGAACTCCAGGCGTTCATTGGAATCCAGACGCGTCTCGGCTGAGGAGCTATGCGTCAGGCAGCGACGCAACAGCACCCGGTCGCGAAATCGATAGCCAATCCGCGATTCGCAGGCAATGAGGATATCATCAATTGAAGACATGCAGACTTAAGGATCCAACGGAAACTGGAGGAGGATTTCCATATGAGTATAGCTAATGATTCTGGCGAACGGACCGTCCGACGAAACGGATCCCGCATGGACGTCTGATCCGCATTAAGGACGGACTCGGGTTGGTGCAGACGTAGATGAGCTGGCAGCGCGAGTGCTGAGGCGAAAGGTTTGCAGGTCGAGTTGTTGGTCGCCAAACAGTAATTCAGCTGTGGACACGGCTTCCCCGGTTCGGCGGGGCTTGACCGCAAGCTCAAAGTCGCGTGTTTCACCAGGGGCAATACGGGCGATGGGGGCGTCGAGCTGACGATCGAGGTCATCGTCTGACAGCGCATGATGATCGAGAACTTCATCCAGGATCAGTCGCAGCCGGACGCCATCGGCAATGGCGTCGCCGACATTACTGATACGAAACATGACCGTTGTCCAGGCTCCAACGCTCGTTGCAGATTCTGGTTCAGCAATCCGCAGTCGCAGTTCGGGAGCGCGAGCGATTTCCGGTGGGCGCGTCTCGACCGGTGGGTGCGTCTCGATCGGTGGGCGCGTCTCGATCGGTGGGCGCGTCTCGATCGGTGGGCGCGTCTCGATCGGTGGCCTCGTGGGCGCCGGCTGAACATTTCTTCTGTCACGACGGTGCGCGTCGTGACAGCCGTGAGCGCAGAAACTTCGGTCTGAGACTCAAACAGCGTATCGCGACCACCGATCGGATCGTCGGTCGGAATGACAGTGAAGCGAAGGACCTGTTCTTCCTGCGGCCGCAGGTTGCTCACCAGCCAGGTCAGCGTCGCGTCTCGGAGGATGCCAGCCGGAGCTGTCCCGCGTACTTTGGTACCGTGCGGAAGCAGTTCCCGCACAAGCAGTCCGTCGATCACGTTCCTGGCCAGATTCGTAATCGTGACCTGCATCGTCACTTCGCCCGTGGCAGTTCTTTCCGGTGCCGTTTTTTCGATGCGGAGATCCTGTCGGGAGACCATCACACCCGGCGTCACACTGATTCGGGATTCCAGATCACGCACATCCGCGAGCGGCGATTCGGGGACCAGACCATCGGGCTCTCCAATGCCTCCGAATCCATTCGGCACTCCAAGCCCGGCACGCCAGTTGTCACGCAGCAGATTTCGCACGGCGCGATCCACAAACTGCACATTGGGAAGATCGTTGAACAATCGTCCCTCGGTCAGGACTGTTCGCACACGATCCGGGATCAGCGTTTCGGACGACAATCGATCAAAGCGTACGTCCAGTTCGGGACGTTCGAGCAATGGTCGTGAGGTCGGCGCGGCGGCGATTGAACCATCGATCGGACGGCGAGTTCGCACATGGGCAGGCTGGTATTCAGGCCTTCCGAACAACACGTAAGGGCCACCCTTCGCCTGATCGACGAGATTCGAATCGTCCATGTCGGCTCGTGCCAGAATGATGCCGTTCGCGATTTCCTGATATGGTTCCGCTGGCTTGACCTCATTCACACGATCCACGACGCCCCCGGCATAAAGTGGCGCGACAGAATCACGATAATATGCTTCTGCGTCGGTCGCCAGTCCGCCACCCATGAGGAACGCGACAAGAATCAATCCGGCAGTTCCGGAAACAGCAGCGACAACCCACGACAAGTGGCCAACAATAAACGCGACAGACAATTCAAGGAATTCACCCAAAGTGCGTGAAACGAGGTTGATCAGGCCATTGATCGGGTTGAGCCAGTTGCCTTCGAACAGCCCTGGAAAACTCAGCCGATCACCCCAGAGCATGCCCAGAAACATCAGGCATGTCAGGAACATGAAGAGAAAGAGTAAGACAGATGTCATCCAACACGTCCTTGTCTTTGAGGATGGCTTGTTCAACGGTTGTCGAAGAACTTCGATTTCCCGCGTGTTGCCACAATGAATCCTCCAGATATTGTAGTGGTTTAGCAAAGCTGCGGCAGGAAGTGAATCTGAAACACCAATTCTAAGCGTTTTTCCGGGCGATTTGAGCCGATCCGGCGAGCGGTGGGCGTCAGTCTTCCGGTCCGTTTGCAGTGCAAAGATCCCGGAAAAAGGCAACAACCTGAAGGGCCTTTCAGGAACACGAATTATTGCTGATGGATATCAAAGCCGCACGACAGTTCCGGATTCGATACTGGCAGCTTCGGCCCAACAGAGTTGTAATGCCGCCAGTGCGGTGTCGCTCGATAATGGGCCTGCGGTTTGTTTTCCGGTGATCACATTCACAGCGACCTGCAGCTCGTCCGTGAAAGCACCGCACCATTTTCCGCTGCCGCAAGGCTCTGGGTGCGTCATCCTGCCGTCGTTGGTGATCACGCTCAGCGGGCGGCTCAGGGTCCATTCGCCCGCCAGAGTTCCTGCGTCAAACAACAGTGTCGCATCTTCGAAATACAATTCGTACCCGTGGGCAAATTGCAGCCCCTTTGCGGCGATTCCGCCACTCACACACGATACGGCTGGTCCGTCGGAGTACAGATACGACGTGTGAACATGATTCACGAAACCATCCTGCAGCAGTCCGCGCGAAAAGACTCCGTCGGGTTGGCCGAAGGCGTGGGCGATAAAATGGTTGTCGTGAATGTGCAGATCGATTCCCCAGCCACCGAGCTTTCGAAAGTCTGACATATCACTTGACCAATCCGGCGGGCTGATCACTCGCTTAAAATGCGCTGCTTTCAGCTTTCCAAAGCGTCCGTCCTGAATGGACTCGGCTGCGAAGCGAAATTCAGGAAAGAATGGCAGGACGTGCCCGACCAGCAGCGGCACGTTGGCTGCCTTCGCGGCTTTGACCATCTGCTCGGCCTGAGCCAGATCGACAGAGATTGGCTTTTCAACCAGTGTTGGTTTGCCTGCCTTCAGAGACTCCATCACGACGGTGAAATGCTTGTCAGTCGGCAGGCAGACATCGATCAGGTCAATCTCTGGATCGGCCAGAAGTTGGTGATAGTCGGTACAGCATTTCAACTGCGAAACATCGACGTGGCCCCCCGGCGGCCCGAAGTTGCCCTTGATCGACGTCCAGTCCCCTGCCAGCTTCTTCGGGTCGCGCGTCGAGATCGCCGTGATTTTCCCGCCGACCAGATCACGTGCCCCCTCAAAGTGCGTGTACCCCATGAACCCGACACCAATGATTCCAATCCGGACCACTTTTGATTCCTTTGTGTGAAGTTGCTGAGTGGGGCAACAGGCAACTGATTGCGCCGCCCCACCACGCCGGAATTTCACTCCGAAGAACAGCAAAACACAAGCGAGCAGCCAGACTCATTGCCATCTGCCACATTGGCGGTCAACTGCAGGTGCGGCCTGTGCCTAAAAAACGGGCACTGAACTGGCGTGACGAATGTGCTGTTTTTTTGGGCAACAGGGATTTTGCTGATTTTCTTGTTGGCATCGACTGTGCGGGGTGTTATCGTATTGACGTCGCAATCATTGTGATGTCAGGCACGACTGTGCAGGATCAGCACATGAGGCGGGACGGTGGGGGGCGTCAGACCACGATGTGGTCAGCCCGGACGGATCAAGGAAGACCCAAGATAAGGCGCAGGGGGAGAGAGAACATGTTGGTACTATCCAGAAAGACCAGCGAGCGAATCCTGATCGGTGATGACGTTGCAATTACGATTGTGCGCATTGGCCCCAACTCCGTCCGGATTGGGATTGAAGCACCGAAGACAATGAACATCGTTCGCGAAGAACTTTGCAATTTCAGCAACAAGAAGCCAGAGAACCACGATATTGTGGTTCCTTCCAACTGAATCAAATCGAATTCAGCGTTGAGTCACGGTTGTGAATCACCAGAATGTCATCGTCGCATGAGCCGAGGAATTTTCCTCGGCTTTTTTTATGTGGCAATCCGACTCATTGGCCCAAATGATTCATTGTGGATATACGGAATTCGAACCGGGTGAATCCCCCCCGGCTTTAGAGAATCTTTGCCTGACAAACGATCCGCCAACATTTGCAGAACCGCATCATAGGCGCGGTTGCTTTTCGGCAATCACTTTCAAAGTCAGCCCTACCGGAACGTGTTACCCATTCCTGGTGTAAGTTCTTATCAAGGTAGATTGCGCACTCGATACGCGGGGAAGGGTCCGCGTCACAGTTCGCTGCAGCCCCGTGTTCCGCTCGTGTTCGGGTGACTGATCTGGCGGGAGCCACATTCGACGAAGTCTTTGTGGTCAGCCTGACCGACGCTGATGAATTCAATGTCACGGCA
>JBBJME010000141.1:0-18410 GCA_037719765.1 Planctomycetaceae bacterium | reverse complement strand
AAGAGTGCTCCCCAGAACAGCCACGCCCAACCACTGGCACCCCGGCGATACAACGACACCGCAGTGAAGATTGCGAGGCCGAAGAACACGAGGGGGACGATATACTCCGCAGCGGACCGAGGCCGTGTGGGCAATTCGAGCTTGCGGGCCATTTTGTCGAGTGCATCCACGCCGCTGACGATCCCGGCGGAAAACTTTCCCTGCTTGAATTGCGGGATGATGTACTCATTCATGATCTGCTGGCACGTCTGGTTTTCGGTGCGTCCCCAGCCTGCGCCCAGTTCAATGCGAGCCGCGCGGTCTCCTTTGGAAACCAGCAGCAGGATCCCGGTATTCCAGTCCTGTCCTTCCAGCTGTGCATGACCGATCTGCCACTGATTGAACAGCAGTGCCGCAAAAGTTTCGATCGGCATATTGGCACCACCGTGCCCAGCCATCGAATCGATTGTCACGACGATGATGGGCGTGGCTTTGTCGGTAAGCAGTTTGTCGCACACCGTTCGAATATGCGTGATCGACGGCTCGTCCAGCATTCCAGCCTTGTCACTGATGAATTCACGGTCACCGGGAGGCTGCAGATCAAATTCCTGGGCCGCCGCCGGCAGCGCATCCGTTGCGATGAGAGTGCTGACCAGCAGAAGACTCAGTCGTCGAACCATCATTGGCAGACCCTTTATTCAAATTCGTTCGCGCGTGTCGCAAGGTCACGGTTCGTCGATGCGGATGATCATCGGCGAGATTGTGTGACAGCTCAGAAGCGACGGTGAAACTCCTGAATCGTAGCGGCACATGTTCCCGTATGACAGCCCCTCGGCTGTTTCGGTCATGGTTGGCAACTATTACATTCGCTGAATGACCAGGCGATACGGATGCGCGGGACCGCCATGGTCGTGGGCGTCCTGGAGACTAACGAAATATTTTCCGGCTGTCAGTTCCGCGGTGATGCGAGAATCGGTTGTACCGTCATGATCATCGTTCACGGCCACAATGTTGCCACGGTGGTCAAACAGAGTCAGCAGGCTGTCCAGTCCCGAACCATGACAACGGGCCAGAACTTCGATCGTTACACTTTGTGGATCGGCAATGTCGAACGAGAACACATCCACGTTTTTGTCGCCATGGATCTGTCCATCGACGGTCTCCGGGATCTGAATCACCTGAGCCTGCTGAAAACCATCGTTCGGTTCACTGTCAGCGACCAGCGGATGGACGCTGCCGATCAGCAGTCGGTGACGTGAACTTTCTCCCGTCGGTGCGACGACAGTCAGAGTCGCGTCACCAGGCTCGATTCCTGCAGCCACCGTCACTTCCAGTTCAATCTGGGTATCGCCTATCTGCTTCGCATCCTGTCCGTTTGGAACCGTGACGCTGGCGGCAGACAAAACCTTAAACGAAACCTGCGGACTGGACGACCGCACTTCTTTGGCGGAATCCAGTGCCCAGCCACGGACGACCATTTTCGTCGTCCCTCCAGTCGCAACTGCCAGCGGTACGCACATTACGACTCGCGGCGGCTCAGCTTTCTTTTCGGCGGCGGCGTCCTGAGCGCGCACCGCACCGCCACACAGCAGACTGATTGTCGCCAGCAGGCAGCATGCTGGACGATTCACCGACAGCAAACGGTCCTTAGGCATACAATTCCTCAAGCAGTCGACCGTCGTCCAGAATTTCAACCGGGCGACCGTCCGGCGTGTGGAGTTGCTTACGAGGATCGATACCCAGGGAATCGAGGACAGTATACGCGACGTCGGCAGGATGAATCGGATTCTCCGTGACCTGCCCGCCGTCCTTGTCTGTGGCACCAATCACACGGCCCGGGACAACGCCTGCCCCGGCGAACAGCAGCGAAGCGGCAGGAGCCCAGTGATCGCGACCGACATCTTTGTTGATCTTTGGAGTCCGGCCAAATTCGCCCATCGCCAGGACCAGGGTGTCATGCAGCAAACCGCGACCGTGCATGTCTTCGATCAGAGCCGAGAAGCCTCGATCAAAGTCGGGCAGCATACGATCCAGTCCATCCCAGATCTTTGCATGATGATCCCAGCCACCGCTGTTGACGGTGACAAATGTGACACCTCGTTCGACAAGCCGCCGCGCGAGCAGACAGCTTTGACCAAACGTCGTGCGACCGTAGCGATTACGCAGCTTTTCGTCTTCTTTGTCGATCGCGAATGCATCACGCGCTTCTCCGGACAAGACCATTTCGGTCGCCCGCTGCTGAAACTGGTCGAAGGCCTTGATCTGATCATTTCCTTCGACCCGTTCCGCAAGGCCGTCCACGGTCTTCAGCAACGATTGGCGTCGCTGGGCTCGCAGTTCCGTCAATGGCTCCGCCTGCGACACATCACGCACGCGATAGCCATCCTGATTCGGGTCGCCGACCTTGAACGACTCATAGCGGCCACCGAGGAAAGCACTTTTGCCGAGTTCCCATGTGAAGGACGGGTTCCGTGGGATGGCTGCATAGGGCGGCAGCGTGCCCGGAAATCCGCTTTCGTGAGCCGCGACAGCTCCCATCGCAGGCCAGTCACCGAACGCAGAACCAAATCGTCCCGACATCACCCAGTTTGTCGCCGTTTCGTGGTGGTCGTTGTTATGGCTGCCGCTGCGCACCAGACAGACTTTATCCATCGTCTGAGCCATCATGGGAAGCAATTCGCCGACAGCCAGGCCGGTGACATTCGAGGAGATCGTGTGATACTTGCCGCGTATTTCTTCACTCGCATCCGGCTTTGGATCGAAGCTGTCGTGATGAGACAGGCCGCCACCCAGATAGACCAGGATCACGGACTTCGCCCGATGGTTTCGCTGTTCACCGCCCCGGGCCTGCGAACGCAGAAGTGTCGGCAGGCTCAAGCCCATTGCCGACAGACCACCTACCCGCAGGAAGCTGCGACGATTCTCATTCAAGTGCAGATCAAACATTGGTCACCTGTATTCAGCGATTAAACGTGAACTCCTTGGAATTCAACAGAGCCCAGAAAACGTCGAGCAACACTTCCTGACGATCACCCGTCTTTAACAATTCGATCACGGAAGCACGCTGTTCGTCGCGCGGTATGCGACCGATTGTGCTCAGGAACAGCCAGTCGATCACTGCGTTGTCATCAGACTGTGCGGCACAGATTTTTGCAAGTTCGCCCTCAGGTGATTTCATCTTGCGATAAAGTTCATCGCTGTTCTGCAGGTGCAGCAACTGCGGCAGCGTCACATCCGCTTTGCGTTCGCAGGCACAGGCGGTCGTGCGTTCAGATCTGCCGAACAACGCCAGAAAATACGAATCGACGCCGGGATCAGGCACCTGAATCGCCCGTACTCCCAGTGGATAGCCAGTAAACTGTTCGGGCACTCCGGTGGACTGGCAGATGGCGTCCAACAGGACTTCCGCGGACAGCCGGCGGGCATAAAAGTGCGAATAGAACTGTGTGTCGCGGTAATTGGATTCGCGCGAGTCAGCCGCAAGTTGGTACGTGCGTGAGTTCATGATCAATCTCATGACGTGCCGCACATCGTAGCCGCTGGAGACGAATTCCCCGTTCAGCGTTTTCCAGAGCGGTCGATTCGACGGCGGATTGGTTGCTCGCAAATCATCTACCGGCTCGACCAGACCGACACTCAGGAAATGTTTCCAGAGCCGATTCACCATAGCCCCGGAGAATTGTTCATTGCGTGGATCCGTGAGCCAGTTGACCAAAGTCTGCCGTGGGTCGTCGCCCGGCGGAATGGCATCCCGGGATCGATCCAGAGGTTGCGGAGCGAGTCGTTGTCCGGTACGCGGTTGTGACACTTCAACGGGACTTTTGCGAGCTTCATCGACCTGCCGGGCGAGATCGGCAATGCGCTTTTCTGCCTCATCAACTTTCTGCGCATCCCCATTCTGCTGCTGCAGAGTTTGAAGTTCGGCTCGCTTGTTCTGCAGTTCCCGCTGCAGGTTGAGCAAGTGCCGAGTGCCAACGATCAGTTCGGTACCGCCTTCTTCCGGCTTCTTTCGATCCAGGGTCACTCGGGAAAAGAAGCTGACGAAGTGGTAGTAATCGTCCTGCGTGTATTTCTCCAGCGGGTGATTATGACAGCGGGCACAGCCAATCCGAGTGCCGAGGAATGCCTGCGCCACCGAATCGGCGACTTCGGACTGATCCGCGTCCTTCTCACCGACCGTCACAATGTAGAAGCCAACAGCAGGTTCCTGATCGCACGAACCTTTCGCCAGCAGGACAGACGTTGCCATGTCGCGCCAGCTGGTGCCTGCAGCAACCTGGCTTCGCAACCACTGGTGCATCGCACGCACGCCCTTCGCACCACGAACATCGTGATCACGTTCTTTGCGATTCTGCAGGATATCGCCCAGCTGCAAAGCCCAGAAATCGACAAACTCAGGTCGTTCGAACAGTCGCTCGATCAACCGAGTCCGTTTGTGCGGATCTGCATCGGAGAGAAAGTCACGAACTTCCGCAGCCGTCGGCAGCGTGCCGATCGCATCCAGCGACGCACGACGAATAAAGGTCGCGTCATCACACAGCGGCGATGGCTCAATTCGCAGCGCCGCCAGCTTGTTGAACACATGCTCGTCGATGACATTATTTCGTTCTGCATACAATCGCGGATCAACCGGTTCTGCATATGGCGTCGTCACGGTCGCGATCTCAACCTGATCCCGGAACGAAGCCCGAACAACGGACTCGCCGTTTCGCAGCGCTTTCACCAGTCCGGACGGTGCTACGTCGAGAATACCTGAGTCGCTCGACGCAAACTGTGTCAGCCAGGTGACATCTCTGCGCTGGCCATCCGAATAAATTGCCGTCACTGCCAGCTGATTTAAATCTCCATTGGCCAGCGTGGAGCTTGAGGGTGACACTTCAATCCGCAGCAGCGTCGCTTCATCAGTTCGCGGGCCGGGTGTGCCCGCCGCGATCCAGTCGGTCAGAATTTGTGCGGCCTTTCCGCCTGGTTCCAGTCGCTGACCACCGCCATGCGGAATCAGGTTGGCCGCTTTGCGAACCAACAGGCTCTCGTCCGGTGACGCGGCATTAATCCGTCGTCCGAGCGCTTCCCGTGTGATCGTCGCATGATCCAGTTCCGGTGCATACCCGCGGAGCGACAATCGAAAGCCGTTCTGCCCCGACAGTTTTCCATGACATCCACCCGAATTGCAGCCGAAGCGAGTCAGCACGGGGACGACATCGTTGATAAACGATGTCTGTTCCGCGGCATCCGCAGGGATCGCCATGCAGATGCAGGCGAGACACATCAACACGGTGATCCGACTGAGACTGGACGTCATACATTCTTGCTCGCGTATTCTTAGGCGAGCGGCAGATTTTTGGTTACCGTCGAAAACCGGGGGCTAGCGCCCTGCGGCTAATAAAATCAGCCGCCACGCGCTAGCGTCCGGTTGTTCGGCTTGGTAGTTCCTAATCTTCCGCTCGCCTTATGACAGGTACCTCGTGACTTTAAATGCGATTCAGCAACTCGCTCTTCTTGGCGGCAAATTCTTCGTTGGTGATGTAACCCTTCTCCATCAGCCCGCCAAGTCGTTCGAGCGTGGCAATCACGTCTTCGCCGGTCTTCTGATTCAAAGACAACTCCGCCGCGGCGGAGGACTGTGTTGGTTGAGCATCAAAGGACGGTTGAGCTGCTGGCTGCAGAGCCTGGTCGGGCGTCTGAGCTGCTGCGGGCTGTATCAGGGCGGCCTGCACCTTCACGCCGTCGCGCGAGACTACTGGCAGCGTTGACAGGTTGACGGTTCCATATTGGCTGGTGAACGTAATCGACTGCCCGCCGCCTTGTTGCTGGCCGAAACCGCCAATCTGATGATCCAGCGTGTCGTACACCCAGGGCTGGCCACCGGTCGTCACTGCCAATCGATGACTGTTGGCAAAGTATGCGTAACGGACCGTGTTCTGCGAACCGATCGCGCTAGGTGTCCCCAGTTCCTGCGGCCACCAGTTGGCAGACGGGTCGGGAACAAACAGGCTGTTGCCAGAGCCGATCTGACCGGTCGCCTGTGACTGGGAGTGTATTCCGTTTTGACTTTGCGATTGGGACGATCCACTGAACGGGGTTGTCTGGTGATTGGCCAGCCCATTCGAAATGTCGCTGCACAAATTATTGACAAGGTTTTTGAGATGATTGTTAAACAGGTCGCTGACCATTGTCATGCCACCGCTCATCCATTGCCCCGAGCCGCCGAATTCCGGATGGCTGAACTGGGCCATTGACCCGTTGCCGTTCTGCACAGCAATCAGCATGTGTGTGACAGCATCGGTCGAGACGCCGTGACGCTGGGAAAGATTCTGGACGAGCTGAATGCCGGAGGGGGAGAGACTGGCCACGATACAAGGTTTCCTGATATTCGCCAAAATAGATCGATTTTTTCAGTGTCGAGCCGGTTTGCCCGCAGCAGCGAATTATCAGGCTGCTGTTCCACTCAGAGAAGAGGCATCACAACGCATTCCCAAAGATCATGCAACAATCATTGTTTTGGGCGAACTTCATCGGTACGCCGCATATTTGCCAGCCGAACAGACAGAGCAGCGCCAGACTCAATTGACTTGAACGTTACAGCACCAGATCATTTCTCGCACCTGAATTTCAATTTACCCCGGCAAAGCGGCCTTCCCAAATGTCAGATCAATTCAGCATCGAACAGGTCCCAATTCTGCCGGATCGTCCGCAGGATGGCCATAAGGGTACGTTCGGCAGAGTGCTGATCATCGGCGGTTCGATCGGGATGAGCGGAGCGGTGTGCCTGTCGTCTGTGTCCGCGCTGCGATCCGGGTCAGGCATGGTCACTGCGGCAATTCCGCGTTCCATTCAGATGATTGTTGCGGCGTACGAACCGTGTGTGATGACGATTGGTCTTGAAACCGATTGCAACGGACAACTCGCCTCATTGTCGCGGAATCGCATTGAAGAACTCCTTGCCGGAAAAGACGCGGTCGCTATCGGACCTGGACTTGGTCAGAGCGCATCAGCGGCGGAACTGGTCTCACTCGTGCTGGAGGTCTGTCACGTGCCGCTGGTGCTCGATGCGGATGCGCTGAATGTGGCAGCGACGGGCCAACTGTTGGCGAAGCTTAACAAAGGAACGGCGTGCGTCATCACGCCGCATCCGGGCGAGTTTGTTCGTCTGACTGGGCTGCCGATTACCGACGACGAAGTCACCCGGATTTCGATGGCCGCTGATTTTGCGAAGACTCATGAACTGACGGTGGCACTCAAAGGGCCGCGCACGGTGGTCACAAATGGTGTACGGCTGTTTGTGAATGCAACGGGCAATTCAGGAATGGCCACCGCCGGCAGCGGGGATGTGCTGACCGGAATTGTCGCCTCGCTGCTGGGCCAGAAAATGAATGCGTTTGAAGCCGCAGCCCTGGCTGTCAATGCACACGGTCGAGCCGGAAATTTTGCGGCCTTTGAACTCAGCCAGCGCGGGATGATTGCTTCAGATCTGTTGATGGCTTTGCCGAAGGCGTGGGACCAAATCGAATCCCATCAGGACGTCACCAGACCAGACGACGCATCATGATGTTCATCGGCCTCGTGACTGGCATGCTGCTGCCGGGTGTGGGCGGCATCAACGATTCGCTGCATCAGCAGCGGATCCACGGCACCACGAAAACGAACCCGGCCATCGAGCATAACGACAGGGATTGATTCTCCAAACTGTCGCGTCAACTGCGGATCGCCAGTAATGTCGATGGTGGTGATGGCAGGCAGCGCGTTCTGAAAACTGATCAGCACGGCCATCGCATCGTCGCACAATTCGCATTCGGGTCTGGTGAGTAGTTCACATGTCCTGAAGAGCGGCGTCGTTGATTCAGGCTCGGAGGCTTGTGGTGGCGATTTGAGCAGAATTGCGGCGAATAAAAACATGCCGCAGCAGAGGAACAGGTGCATTCCGCGGCTGGTGTCCCAGACGGCGGGCATGGAAAACATTCTGAATTCCATGCGGTCACAGAAAATCAGCACGGCGAAAATCGAAGCCGTAATCATCATCGCCGTTCCCAGCCATGCCTGAAATCGATCGTTAAGTTCCTGTTCTCTTGACCTTGAATGACGAGCCATGGCCAGCCTCCTTTATTGCATTGCCAAATCCTCGTTGAACCCGAGCCAACGGCGATGCGGATTATTTGGGAAAAAGCCTCGCCGCTGGCATCGGGCCAAACATGTGAACCACTCACTAAGCTTCCGCATGGACTGTGACGACCGTTGGTCTGACGGCTTTTATGCGGACCTTATTCTATCGTCCAGTAGTCAAACACAAAGGCTTCATCCAGCTTTCCGCCCAGCAGTTCCACAAACTGTTTGTGAGCCGCATGCGGCAGGTAGGCGTCGCGATCGGCTTCCGCGGCAAAAGTGATCAGGTAGCCGTGAGTAAATCCTTTGTTCAGCCCTTCAGGACTGTTGTTGATGCCTCGTTCAAAATCTTTGACCTCTGGAATTGCGATTTTCAGATTCTGAAATGCCCGGTTGATTTCATCCAGTTGAGCCGGTGTGACTTCAGGTTTGAACTTAAAAATTACAACGTGCCGCAGTTCGCGCTTTCGAGCCGCGATTTCGCCAACCGCTTCCAGCATCCGGACTGCGACAAAGCGATTTCCTGCGTCGTTCAGATGGACTCCGTCGCCCGTGAGGATCCCCTTAGGTTCGTTGGCAGTGTTGTACTCTTTCAGATTTGCGATAAAGGCGACTCGCAGATCCAGCAGCGTGGTGCCAGTTTCCATCGCTACTTTGCGGCTGACGGCGGAGTAATCGTCCAGCATCTTATCCAGCGGATTTGATCCGTCATACTTTTCGTCGATCACGCTGGGTGTCGACAGAATGACACGGGCACCGGCGTCGGTGCAGCGTTTGATCAGACTTCGCAGGCCGGTTTCGAAAGCTCCGATGTCTGTTCCCTGTCCGCGCGTCGAATGCCAGACATCGTTAATGCCGATATAAATCACGACCACACTGGGCTTGTGAGACAGCACGTCCTTGTCCAGTCGAGCTTCCAGATTTGGCACTTTGTTTCCGCCGATACCGGCCCCGATGACTTTGATGCCGGAATCCGGACGAGATTTTTCAATCGCCTGTCGGAACAAGGTCACGTACCCTTTCTCGCCCGCACCCTGCTGCGTGATGGAGTCACCCAGAAAAACGATCGTCTCACCATCTTTCAACTGTGCCGATGCACTGGCACCGGAAAATAAAATCGCCATCGCCAGAATTGCCCTTGTCCTGAACATGTCCGAAAACCTCCTCAAGCGGCGATGCCGCGATGCCCGTAAAAACGATTGCCAGACTCAAAGATTGGCAGAGCGAAGTACCTGCGTCAAGTGGTTGTGAGTTTGCAGGGTAAGCTTCCAGCCAGCACTCAGGACCCGTCCACTAACAACACCGTGCCTTGAGCTGCCACACAGCATCCTGTCGGGCGAAACCCCCGTCGGCGGAGCGACGGGTCTGCGGTACACCCGTCGCTCAGCCGACGGGATTGATGCACTTGCGCACGCCGTAGCCAATTACGGCTTTTCGGCGTCCGAACACACACAGACCATCTGCCGGCAACCTGGACAGCCATTTCCATATTTCGCATGGACGGCTTCGGTGAGGTTAATGCCGGCGACGTTGGCTATGGTGGCCAGCCAGGCAAGGACATCGGCAAACTCTTTGGCGATGTCTTCTTTCGGTGATTCGCGGAGGGCAGCGGCGAGTTCTCCGATTTCTTCCATCAGCCACATGAACGTCCCTTCGACGCCGCGGGCCTCGTCCTTACGGGAATACATGCGGTCGATCAGTTGCTGAAGTTCGTCGAGAGTCATGCTACTTTCCCAGTTCCTTGACGATGCCTTCTGCTCCATACACCACCTGCAGCGCTTCGCGGATCGCGCTGGAATGGACAGAGACCGAGCGGGCTTGTTTGTCTGTGTAGATGTAATTGCCGGACAGCGACTGCACATTGCCGTCAAAGATCAGGCCGACCAGTTCGCCATCGCGGTTCACGACCGGGCTTCCGGAGTTGCCACCGATGATATCTGCCGTGCTCACAAAGTTGAACGGCGTTGATTTCGTCAGACTTGCTTCCGTCTTTTTCCAGGACGGCGGCAACACGTAATCCGCCTGACCCTGATGTTCCTGCTCATGTTCAAATGCACCGCCGATCGTGGTCCATGCCGGAATCTGCCGGCCATCCTGTTCGTAACCCTTGACCGGACCAAACGCCAGTCGCAGCGTAAACGTCGCATCGGGGTATGAGGACGTGCCTTCGAAAGCAAATCTCGCTTCCGCAATTTTTGCGTAGGCCTGCTTATCCTGCTCATCCAGTTGATCCGTGATCGTTCTGATTCGGCGGACTTCAGGGTTGATGATCCTCGCCAGCTGAATCAGAGGGTCTTTGCTGTTGTTGATCGCATCGATGCCGCCAGCAGCGATCTTCCTGCGATTCTCGACGCTCAGCAATTCCGTGCCGCCAATCAGCTCGGCCGCGCGATCAGCAGGGCCTTTGCCTGCGAGGATTTCCTGGCTCAGCGGATCATCAAAGCCGCGCTGCTCGAGTGTCTTAGCAATGGAATCGGCGAGCAGAACCTGTTCCAGATCCGGATAGATCGGGGCTTCGGAATACAGTTGCTGCAACAGAGATTCACGGCCAGCGTCAGCAAATTGCGGCAGGCGTTCCCCCGATAGCTTCAGATCTTCTTCCGCCATCTGCGCAAGTTCCAGTGCGATTCCGAACAGTTGCGAATTCACTGCCACGCCCTTGCCGAGCAGTTCCGCACGCTTTGTAGTGGTTTCTGAAATTGTCTGCCATGCGGACGCGAGCGGTTTGAGTTTTGGATCGGCGTTAATGGATGCGAGCAACGCCTTTTCCGCGTCGGCTTTGTCGGACAGCACCTGCGGATCCTGCAACCCAGCCAGCATCCCGAGTCGTGCTTTACGGGAATTCTGCACGCCGAACAGATCATCCCGCGCACGGCGGGCCTGTTCTGTGCCTCGCAAGCCGTACTGCTGCAGCAGGATCTCCTGACGCCGCAAACTCGTCATTATATAAGGCAGAGACAGGTCACGCTGAAATTTGATCGCGTCCATAGTGAAGATGCGACTGGTGCGACCGGGATTGCCCGACACAAAGACCACGTCGTTCTCTGTTGGACCAGCCTCAGACCACCTGAGATAGTGTTCGATCTTCGCAGGCTTGTCATCTTCGTAGACGCGAAAAATGCAGGCATCCAGACAGTATCGCGGATACTCAAAGTTGTCGGCATCGCCACCAAAGAAGGCGATGGCCGTTTCCGGAGCCCACACGAGCCGCACGTCCGTATATTTCTTGTATTGATACAGATGGTATCGACCACCGCCATACAACGTGGTTACGGTGTTTTTGAGGCCCGTCTCATCCAGTGCCGATTTTTCCATCTTCGCTATGATGGCTCGCCGAGCCGCAACAGCCTGTTCCGTTGTCATATCGTCGGTCACGGAACCCTTAATTTCTGCGGTGACGTCTTTAATATTGACCAGCTGATTCAGTTCCAGATCCGGGGCTTTGAGTTCCTGATCAGCGCTGTGCGCCAGGAAGCCGACGTCCATGATATTTCGCTCCGGAGTGGAGAGCTTGAAGAGCGTATCGGAGCCCACGTGATGATTGGTCAGCACCAGCCCCGTGCTGGAGATAAACGACGCAGACCCGCCGACATTGAATCGCACGCAGGACTTCATCAGGTGCTCGGCCCATTCCTGAGACGGTTCAAACCCGTACCGCTCCTTTAGTAACTTCGTCGGCAGATCATTAAACAGCCACATGCCTTCATCGGCTTTGGCAAAATTGGAGGTCGGCATCATGATTTCGGACATCAATAATAGAAAGACGAGAAGGCGAAACATCTGTTTGTTCCGTGCAATATTCTGCGAATCGAAGTACGAGTGCAGTGAGGGAAAGTTTTTATGGCTCCGCAATCTACTCGACAACGGCGGTTGAGTGAAAGTCAGCAGAACGTCAGTTCCACATTCGGTTGTTTGCGCGGATGTGTCGGGGTACACTGGAGACCGGAGAAAACTGCGATGCCACTGCTTGATCATTTTCGACCGCCCGTTTCAAAAAAAGGATCGTGGGAGGGATTTCACGGCATGTGGCCGGCGATGATGGTTCAGCAACTGTGCAAGGTACTTCCCGCCCAATATACGGCTGAGCCCCGTGTCCACCTGGGATGCTATTATGAGATCGATGTGTGTGCTTTCGAGGAGGAACAGTTTCAGCGGCGTGACATGAGCTCTGAAAATGGTTCTGAGGCCGTCGCCACAGCCGTTTGGGCACCTCCGGAGCCCACATTGTCCGTCGATCTTGATCCCGCAGAGCTGTACCAGTACGAGGTTCTGATCTTCGACGAGAATCGTAATCGCGAACTGGTAGCTGCTATCGAGATTGCCAGTCCCGGAAACCTGGATCGTCCGGAGCATCGCCAATCATTCGTGGCTAAATGCGCGACGTTGCTGCAGCAGAAAGTTTGTGTGTCCATCGTCGATCTGGTCACCACGATGCACTTCAATCTGTACTGTGAACTGCTGGAACTGTTCGGGCAGACTGATGCGGCGTTCGATCCGCCGCCCTCCACTTACGCCGTGACCTGCCGGAGCCATAAGCTGCCCGTTCATTCCCGTTTCGAGACATGGGCCTACCCGCTGGTCGTGGGACAACCGCTGCCGATTTTGCCTGTCTGGCTGGATCCCGATCTGGCCGTGGCTCTCGACCTGGAGAGCTCGTACCAGGCCGCCTGTCAGGCGCTACGGCTCACGTAGCCTGGCATCCGGCAACAACGCACGCGGTGCGACGGGAGGATCCTTGGAGAAACCATCGGCGAGTTGCCGCTGTGTGTACTGGTGTCGACTTGCTGCTGCAGCGACGGGGCGTTGCATTACGAATGTTCGTTACCCCGAATGCGAGTCGACGGAGCGACGTCGCCTACGTAGCTCAGTCGCTCCGCCGACTGAGATTGTTTTTGGGCAAAACGCAGTCATTCCAATGATCGATCGACGCCTCCCCCAATACCGCAAGGAATCCATTCATCTTCCTCGCCGTCCTGAATCATGAGCATTTTCAGGTCCTCCGCCGGAATACGCTTGTCCGTGAAGCTGCGATGGTTCAGAATTCTTCGCGGGGAGATCGACGAATGAAGAGTGTCGTGGTGCTGTTATTTCTGCTGACTACCAGGTCGGTCGTTTCGGCCGATGAGGGCGAGGTAGACTACGCCCGCGACGTGAAGTCGATTTTCCGAGAACGTTGCTATGCCTGTCACGGGGCATTGAAGCAGGAAGGTGGCCTGCGGCTCGATACCGGATCGCTTGCCAAAACAGGCGGTGACAATGGAGCCGTGATTGTTCCCGGCGATGTTGCTCACAGCCCGCTGATTGAACGCATTTCCGCGCCCGACGAAAGTGTGCGAATGCCGCCTGAGGGCAAGCCACTGACGACCGATCAGATCAGCATGTTGACGCGCTGGGTGCAGTCCGGAGCGGTGTCACCCGATGATGAACAACCCGAGCAGGATCCCAGGAACCACTGGGCGTTTCAGAAGCCCGTGCGGCCTGAAGTTCCGGTGGATCGGAACTCGACTGCCACGGAATCGTCTGAAGTCAATCCCATTGATGCCTTCATCAACGCGCAGCTTCGATTGAATGGCATCGCGGCCATGCCGTCTACCGACAAAGCCACGTTGCTGCGTCGCGTGTGCTCGACCTGAAAGGTCTGCCTCCGACTGCCGATGAACTTCAGGCGTTTCGGCAGACGAATCGCCGACGGCGTATGAAGACACGGTCGATCGCTTGCTTGCATCGCCTCAGCATGGTGAACGCTGGGCTCGACACTGGATGGACGTCTGGCGATACAGCGACTGGTATGGCCGCCGATCAGTCCCTGATGATGAACAGTTATCCGATGGTCTGGCGCTGGCGCGACTGGATTGTGAAGTCGATCAACGAAGACAAGCCCTACAATCAGATGGTCGTCGAGATGCTGGCGGCGGATGAGTTGCTGCCAGCCGATGATCAGAACGTCGTCGCGACCGGCTACCTTGTTCGCAGCTGGTTCAATGGAACTACGAAACATGGAAGAAGGATCTGGTCGAACACACGGGTAAGGCGTTCCTCGGGCTGACACTGAACTGCTGGGTGCCATGATCACAAATACGATCCGTTCTCACAGGAAGAGTATTTCCGATTCCGGGCGTTCTTTGAACCGCTGAGCTGCGACATGATCGCGTGCCGGGAGAAGCCGATCCTGGGCCGTTTGTGAAATATGTGTACGCGATTTCGTATGGCCCGATCAAGAGCGGCATGATCCGGGTCTTCGACGAATACCTTGATGCGGAAACGTTCATGTTTTCCAAAGGTGATTCTCGACTGCGGATTGAGGGAAAACCGGCGATGAATCCGGCCGCCCCGGCTGTGCTGAGCGGTGATCAATTGCAGATCTCACAGATCGTGTTGCCGATCACCGCCGCGTATCCGGGGATGAAGGAGTTTGTGCGCGCGGAGGAACGGAGCAAACCGATGGCTGCGATCGCTGCGGCCGAAACAGATCTTGCCGCAGCCAAAGCGGCGCTGTCTGACGAACCAGCGGCGTTGCGCGACGAATTGATGGCCGCCGAATCAGCTCTCAACTTGGCTCGCGAGGAAGCACTCCGCCAACTCGCCACGGAAAGACCCGGCACGGGGATTCTGGCGTTGGAAGGAACGCAGTCACTGGTGCTGCACGCCATGACCGGTCGCCGGGCGTTGTCCCACACGGTTCCGGAACTCAGTTCGCTCGCAGACAACGGGACCGTCTCGTATCTCGTTCAGATCGTGCAGGATGATCACACCAATTTCCAACTGGCACTGGACATTGCTCAGGGAGCGACCGGCGGATACGTGGCTTTTGAAAAAGGTTCGATCAAAACCTACCGGCCCGGTGGCTTCAACGAATTCGTCGCTGGGAACTATGATCTCGTGAAGGGTCAGAATCGCTTCCGAGTCCAGATGCAACTCGATTTGTCGCAGAACCAGTTTTTGCTGACAGTCACATCATTGACGGACAACGTCGTGGTGGTCAATGCGGTTCCGGCAGCCGTTAACGGCTGGAAGCCACAAGTAGACGGCAAACGCGGGCTGTTTATTGACTGTCGACCGGGGACGGAAGCGATTTACGATGCCTTGACGTTCGCTCAGCCGGACGGCACGAAAGTGCTGGCCTTTGATTTCGAACCGCCCGCATTTTCTGAAGGTCAGGACGTCGTCGATGCGTCGGCCGCGGTGGGCTCCGCGCCATGGATGGTGACAGGATATTGTCAGGCACCTGCGACTTCAAATATCACGTCCGCAGTTTCGCTGAATCCAGCAGTGCAGCCAGCGGTCATTCGGCTGAAGGCAGCTCAGCAGGCGCTGCGGCTCCCGGTATTGACGATTGCTGCAGCGGAAGCCAGGTTGACAGCAGCTCACCAGGAACTGGCCAGTCTTCAGCAGCGAATTGAAACCGATACGATTCGGTATTCCACGGGCCTGTTATCAGAAGACCGGCAAGCGGAACCGGAGGTGAAAGCCCTGATTCATGCGGCCTGCCAAAGCGAACGAGCGGCAACGGTAGCGACAGCGAAGACGAATCTGGCATCAGCCGATCAAGCCATCGCCTCCGCGGAAGTGAAGATTGCCGAAGTGAGCAAGCAGGCCGATCAGACAGCAATCGATGCTGCGAACAAATCTCTGCAAACTGCTCAGCAACAGCGCGTTGCGGCCACGACGGCACTCAATGCTGCAATCGCAACGCTGGCAACGGAGCTGGGTGAATACACGCCGTTGTCGCCAAAGTATCCGCAGATCACATCAGGTCGGCGTGCCGCGCTGGCGAACTGGATCGCCAGCAGGGACAATCCTCTGACCGCACGAGTCGCCGTGAATCACATATGGTTGCGACACTTTGGGCAGGCGCTGGTAGAGACGACTCACGACCTGGGCCGCAACGGCAGTCGTCCGACGCATCCCCAGCTCCTGGACTGGCTGGCGTGCGAGTTGATGGACTCGGGCTGGTCCATGAAGCATATTCATCGCTTGATCGTGACAAGTCAGACCTATCGCCTCGCCAGTATGTTGCCTCAATCATCCGGGTCGGTCTCGGAGCAGTTCGCAGCGGCCAGTGCTCTGGATCCGGACAACAAATTCTACTGGCGATTTCCCGCTGCGCGGATGCAGGCGGAAGTGGTGCGAGACAGTCTGCTGGCAGTTGCCGGAGAACTCGATGAGACGATGGGAGGTCACGAGATCGACCACAAACAGGGCATGACGTCGCATCGCCGCAGTCTGTACTTTGCGCATCATGGCGAAGAAAAGATGGAGTTTCTGGAACTGTTCGACGCGGCCAATGCGTGCGACTGTTACAAACGCACGTCCTCTGTTCAGCCTCAGCAGGCATTGGCTCTGACTAACAGCGAGCTGACAAAAACCCTGAGTCGTCAACTGGCAAAACGCCTGTGGTCTGAAGTCAATCAGGCGAGCGGGGGACATAAGTCCCCTGATGCTGCAACTGGAGACTATCCGGCGTTGACACCCCCGGCTCGCCAACAGTCATGAACCGCTTCGTGAAACTCGCATTTCTTCAGGTACTGAATCGCGAATCACGAGATCAGGAACTTGCGGCCTCAATCGGCTTTCTTGAACAACAGGCAGGACGGCTGACTCCGACCGATGGGAGTGCTGCGCCGTTTGATCCGGACGAAAGAGCACGCGAGAATCTGATTCATGCGTTGATGAATCACAATGATTTTGTAACAGTCAGGTAGTGACAGCATCCAAAGGCACTCCATTGAAACACCCCCGATCAACTTTTTGCGGCCGCTCGCGACGCACGTTTCTCAGTAATCTGGGAATGGGCTTCGGTGGCATGGCGTTGAATTCGCTGTTGCAGCAGGACGGATTTATTCGCGCGTCAGAAGCAAACCGGAACAGCCGTTCGGATGGCAGTCCGCACTTTGCCCCAAAGGCAAAGAAAGTCATCTGGATCTTTCTTTCCGGTGGCGTCAGTCAGATGGAAACGTTCGATCCGAAGCCTTTGCTGAACACGCTCAGCGGTAAGACGTATGACGAAACGAACCTGCCGAATCCTCAGAAGCTGCCGATGTTTCTGGAACGATCCCGGTCCGTTGTCGGATTCGATCGAGAAGTTCATTCCAAAATCTTTCCCATGCAGGTTGGTTACAGGAAGCACGGTGACATTGGGCAGGAAGTGAGCGACTGGTTGCCGCATCTGGCCAGCTGTTCTGATGATCTGGCGGTCGTGCGCTCGATGTGGACCACCGACAATGATCACGCGGCTGAATTTCAGATGCACACCGGGCGACACAAACTGGATACGCCTGAACCTGTCATTGGTTCGTGGATTCACTATGGTCTCGGCACGCTCAATGAGAACCTGCCCCAGTTTGTGTTCCTTGGCGAATTCAAAGATCCTCGCGTCAAAGAGAATTTCGATGCGCATTATCTGGGGCCAACTCACGGTGGCGTGCAGTTGCATCTCGATCCTGCCAATCCACTGGCGTTCGGGAAGCGAGCCGACGACATCAGTGCGATCGAGCAACGAGGTGAATTTGATTTTCTGCAGCAACTGAATCGACTGACGGCTGAAGAATTTCCTCAGGACGCTCAACTGCAGGCCCGCATCAATGCCTACGAGCTGGCTTTTCGCATGCAGCAGTCTGTGCCCGAAACGCTGAACCTCGCTGGGGAGACTCAGGAAACGCAGCAGCTCTACGGGATCGACAATCCGACAACTGCTGTCCATGGGCAACGCTGTCTGGCGGCTCGCCGACTTGCCGAACGCGGTGTGCGGTATACTCTGGTTTATCTGAGCGACTACGGAGAATGGGACTCACACAGCGATCTGCAGAAGAATCATTCGCGTTCCTGCGAACGTATCGATAAGCCGATTGCCGGGTTACTCAATGACCTCAAACGCCGCGGCATGTTTGACGACACGCTGGTCGTCTTTACCACCGAGTTTGGTCGCACGCCGGGCGTTGAAAACGGCATGTTCAATAAGTCAGCCACCGGGCGAGATCATCATCCGCACGGTTTTACAATCTGGCTTGCCGGAGCCGGCATTAGGCCGGGCATTCACGGCGCGACAGATGAGTTGGGTTTCCACGCCGTCGAGCACCCGCACTACGTCACCGACCTGCACGCGACTGTCTACAAGTTGCTGGGAATCGATCCACGTCGTCTGGAAATCCCCGGCCGCAAGCGTCTGGATATGGACTACGGCTATGCCATTGACGAAATCCTGGCGTGACGCGAACACTTGGCGTTCCACCACAGTCTATGACGGCCTCATCGCGCAGTCGCGGATGATTGTTAAAGTAGGTCCTTTCTGCCGGACTCATCCTTACCCACATTTTTTGAGGGCGGCGTGGTAA
>JBBJME010000140.1:0-18411 GCA_037719765.1 Planctomycetaceae bacterium | reverse complement strand
TCGCCAGTGATGTCGGCACGACGGGAAGCTGCCATGTCCGGGATATCTGGGATGCCGTCTTATGGATCTCCCAGCCGACTTCACGGGTGCGTTTGGCACGGTGACGCCTCCGTTCGTATTTCGGTATGGCAGAGTTTGCACTCGGCCATCCTGATGCCGGCTGCTCGGTTGCGGAAGCGGAAATCACAGGCAGGGAGATACCGGGCGCAGTAGGAACACATGCGGGCGGATTAAACGGCAGCTGTCGATCCGCGATCCACGCGAGGCGTATTGCGGCTTCCAGACCGGCCGCACCGGCTTGTGACGCATTGGCATTCGAACCTGCACGGCATTTCCATGCTCGACCGACTTCCAACCGGTTCCTGTCTCGGACACCGATCGGTCTTGCTCGCGGAGCGAGCAAGACCCGACAAGTCGTGTCAAACAATTTCTCGCTGGGGCGACGCAGGCCAGGCTTGACGCACTTCCCCATCAATAAGCCCGTCATGGACAATCCGCCCAGCCTCGTACCGCTGCTTGAAGAAGTGGGCGACCCCAGCTTCACGACATTACTGGTCGATGTCTCGTACCCAGCCGGTGCTCATCTCCCGATGCTTACCGACGCCTGCCTGTTCGCACCCAGTGATGATCCACTGGAACGTGCCGTCTAAATACGATCGAAAGTCAATCGGCCCCCAACAGAGGCTCTGCGGAAACTCAGCGGTGAGGTTTGGCCCATTCACGGTCCTCATCGGGCCATCGAAGGGCACCCGGCCTGCACGCCGCATGATGCCGTCAATAGATCCGTCACCAGGATTATCGTTCGATCAACTTCATCTGCCTCTTTTTGAATCTGCAAACAAAGAAACCCCCGGTGCGACCAAGGGGTTTGACACGTTCCCGCATGGGATGACCAGTGCTTTCGTGCGAGGAAACGCCTTGAGGATGTCGTCCCGTTGGTCATCCAGTGCGGGTCTGCCGATCTCGACGAAGTTCACATCGTCAGCACTGGCGTTGAGAGCTAGTTGTTTCAACCATGCGACATCGAGCGGTTCTTTTCGCTCAGACACCACGGTTGTCAGGCGACTGCGAAAATGTCTGACGGTCGGGTGTTCTTCAAACTTCATAGCGTCACCTATTGTTGTATATGCAAGTATATGGGGAAATAAAAATCAGCCAGCAGTGGCCTTTGTCCTGATGCTGCGCATGGCTTGATTCAACTGGTTTACGATGTCGCCTCCGAGCAACTCCTTCACCTGCTCCTGTGCTTCTTCCCATGAGGGGATCGCTTGTTCCAAGAGTCTTCGCCCCTGAGTGGTAAGTCGAAACGGCTGTGACCTGCCATCCTCGGCTGGGACGACCTCCAGCCAACCACGGACCTTCATGCGATCCACGTTGCGGCTAAGGGTCGAAACATCCAGATGCAGATGCTCGCAGACTTCCGTGGGCCGAGCCGTCCCCATCTTGGCGGCGGCTACGAGAATGTTCATCTGGCTCACCTTCAGACCTAGCGGTCTGAGAGCGTCGTCGTAAATGTTCGTGACTACCCGATTGAGCATTCGCAGCCGCACGGCGATGCACTCCCCGACGATGTCGTCGATTGTCGTCTTACTGGACTCAGCCATTGCGATCACCTCGCTGATGATTGTATGTGCAACTACATGCAAGGCAAGGGTGAATCGGAAAAAAATTTATGAGCGATTCTCTACTTGCTGCTGCATGGAAGTGAAATGGCGTGCGATGGCTCTCTTCAGAATCAACGAAATTAACCAGAGCAGCGGTCTGGCCAGCATGGACTTTGGATGCAACTCAAATGAGCGAACAACCTTTGTGCCATTGCCCGTTATCCGAAACTCCCAAGTCTCGTCGAAACCCTTCGCCAATCGAGAGACAGGCGGCGAGAATTCGTGCATGTGCAAACGCAGGCGTCCTATCGGCTCCCACTCGACAATCTCTTCAACGTGGGTTGATCCGTCCCGGTTCGTGACTCGGATTCTCGTCCCCACCACGTCGGCGGTTTTCGTATCGAACTCTGCGTGTTTGATCCCCGGCAGAGGGCCGTAACCGTGAAACTCGGGCCATCTGCTCAAGTCGAGAATCTGACTGGCGATCTCTTCGGGGGCCTGAGGAAGTGTGGCTTCACACGAGAATGTAATTGGTTTCAAGCATTTCTCTCCGAATAACGAACCAGTGAGTGAACACAGTTGTCCGCAAAAGAAATACAAAATACTGTAAGATGGTGACGAAGAAGGTTCACCATCAGAGAGGAAACTGCCGTGGCACGATCAATGGACATGATGATTGTCGTCGATGTGGAATCGACATGCTGGGAAGGTTCACCGCCGCTCGGACAGTCCAGTGAAATCATTGAAATTGGTCTCTGCCCGGTCGATCTGAAGACTCTTACTCGACTTGAAAAACGCAGCATCCTTATTAAGCCCATTCAGTCAGAGATCAGTGAATTCTGCACCGAACTGACAACGCTTACTCCCGAAATGTTTGCCAATGCCGGAAGTCTGTCCGATGCGGTGAACTCACTGAAGAACGAATTCCAAACGAAGGACCGCCTTTGGGCAAGCTGGGGCGACTATGACCGTCGCCAGTTTGAGCGTGTTTGTACAGATCAGGGCGTCGGCTACCCTTTCGGCCCGAGCCATCTGAATGTGAAATCCTTGTTTGCCGCAGCGACGGGGATCGCCCATGAATTAGGACTCGATGGTGCCTACAAACAACTCGGCCTGACAATGGAAGGCACTTCTCATCGTGGCGACGATGACGCATGGAATATCGCTGGAATTGTGTGTCGTTTGTTGATGGCGACGCGAAACCAGTGAAGGGGAACAGTAAGCTTTACTCGCCGCAGGCTTCTTTCTCAAACGGATTTTCGAGGTAGCCGTCCTTGCCTCGCCATCGCAGAAAAAGGAAGCAGCCAACGTAGGCAGGGCCAAGGAACGGTCCCCAGCGCTCATACTGTCGAACGTGGACCAGTTCATGTTCTCTGGAAATGTCGAGTGCCGCTTCGGTGCGGCCAAGGATAACATGCCCCAACGTCATTGCCATGACATAATCGCTGGGCAGGTAACAAAGAAACCAGCCGACTCCTCCATCGCAGAATTCAAGCGGCCACCTGCGAAGAACTTTGCCACGAGTACACAGGCCGATCAGCCCAATCATCAGGCCAAGAATTGTGTAGGGCGATGCCCAAATGATTTTGCTCAGGCGAATGAGAAACATTCGAACATTCTATCATCCCGTAGTCAGCCGTAAACAGGTCTGCGAATAACGGTTGATGTTACGAAATCGTTTTGCTCATCCACAGAAACATCTTCACCGCTCCCTTGTGGCACAGATGCAATCATTGTTGAGTTGACGACTCGTCTGAAATCAGGATTCGGGTTGATGATTGAGGCGGTGTGGAGAACGGCGACAAGCCCTTCGCCAAGTTGCTTCATACTGTTGTTGATAAGCAATATCTGAAAGGACGTGTGGTCAAAGTCGTCGATTGGCGTCGTGTAACCAGACAGCCGGTTCTGTTCATCAGGGAACATCGGGTTGAACTGATCCAGAAATTCAGCAGCGGTCAAACCAAGATCGTGGGCGCACTTCGAATAGTCAGACAACTCCACACGACTTTCAATTAGTGACGGTTCATACCCCAGCATCAGGATCGATTCATCAGGGCCACCGTCACGGTGTGGTTTGGTTGTCACCTGCTGGTCGAATCTGGTGAGTGACTGATACACAAGTTCACGCCCTCGATGCCTGCGTTCGAGTCGGTCGAACTCGTACTTCAAATCAATCATCAGTTGCCGTTGCGATTCGGAACCGTAGTCCGGCCCGAGGTTAATCAATGCAAATCCCGGTTGAGTGAATTCCGTGCGGAAAACACGGTGGCACACAGAATTGGCAATATCACTCGGTGAGTGGTTGTTTTCAGTCAAGGTGTCCTCCTGTTTGCTTGGTATCCGATTCCGACACAGCAATGGAGGCAGGGTTCAGTGTTCAAACTGTTTTCAGCGAACCTTTCCCAAGAGCCTGTGTCCGTGGCCGCAACTCTAACCTTATCGGAGGTGTACCATGCGACAAAAAAAACCACGAACAATTCAACGAACAGCCATTTTTTTGAGACGATGAGCAAACGTCGTCGAGGATTCCCGTCTGAAACGCAGGTTAAGCGTGGCGAACGGGTTGACCACGGCGACAAGGTGCTGGAGGAGAAGCTCGGCAGAAACGATCTCTGCCCTTGCGGTTCAGGCCAACGCTTCAAGAAGTGCTGTCTCATGAAAGGCTGCTTTTGACGGCGTGAACCGGGATCACTTTTTTTAGGGACTGACATTGTTCAGAATAAATCGAAGGCCCGCTCGGTTCGACGCAACTGAGTGGGCTTTTGTGTTTGATAGATTTCGGCTTGAGCAGATGGGTGAAGGGGACTGAGGATGACAAGCATCGAAAGACGCAACTGGCGGATACACTACTAACATGCTCCTGACAATCTCCACAAAACACGAACCGGCTACTGATCTGGGCTACTTGTTGCACAAGCACCCGGATCGACTGCAAACATTTGATCTCAGCTTTGGCAAGGCACACGTCTATTATCCCGAGGCTGGGCAGGATCGGTGTGCGGCGTGTCTCTTGCTGGATGTGGACCCAGTGGGAATGGTGCGAGGCAAGAATCGTAACCAGAGCTTCCTGCTGGGGCACTACGTCAATGATCGCCCTTATGTCGCTTCATCATTCATGAGCGTGGCAATTTCGCAGGTCTTCGGGACTGCGATGGGTGGCCGTTGCAAAGACCGGCCCGAACTGGTTTCTACACCAATGCCATTGGTTGCTCGGTTTGATGTCCTTCCCGTGCGTGGCGGCGAAGGATTCCTGCACAAGCTGTTTGAGCCGCTTGGTTACACGGTCGAAGCACAGCGTCATACGCTCGATGAGCAGTTTCCCGAGTGGGGCGAAAGTCCGTACTATTCAGTCACGATTACAGGAACGAAAACTCTTTCGGAATTGCTGACGCATCTTTACGTTCTGATCCCTGTCTTCGACAACGAAAAACATTACTTCGTCGGTGAAGATGAACTGGAAAAGCTGCTTTCAAAAGGCGGAGGGATGAAGGATGAAGGCGGAAAGGGATGGTTGCCGAGTCATCCCGAAAAAGATGTCATTGTACGGCGATATCTGAAACATCGAACAGCCTTGACGAATCTGGCGATCCAAAGGCTGACGGATGAAGGCGAAAGGACGAATGAAAACGATGCTGAAGAGTCCGATTCATCCTTCATCCTTCCGCCTTCATCCTTAAACGCGCAGCGTCATGGCGCAGTCTTGGCGACATTGCGGGCCAGCGATGCCCGGAGAGTGATTGACCTTGGCTGTGGTGAAGGAAAGCTTCTGCGAGAATTACTGCACGACAAACAATTTGACGAGATCGTTGGCATGGATGTTTCAATTCGGTCGCTGGAAATTGCTCAGAAGCGACTAAAGCTGGACCAGCTTCCCGAACGACTCGCAAAGCGAATCAAACTGATTCACGGATCGCTGATATACCGTGATCGCCGTTTGGAAGGCTTTGATGCGGCGGCGGTCGTTGAAGTCATCGAGCATCTCGATCCGCCAAGACTGGCGGCGTTCGAACGAGTGCTGTTCGAGTTTGCTCGCCCACAAATGGTCGTACTGACCACACCGAATCAGGAATACAACGTCATGTGGGAGACGCTTCCCGCTGGTCAATTCCGTCATGCCGATCACCGTTTTGAGTGGACTCGTCAGGAGTTTCAGGATTGGGCGAATCGAGTTGCCGGACGGTACGGTTACGCAGTGCATTTCCTTCCTGTTGGGCCGGAAGTTGAAGTAGTCGGATCACCGACCCAGATGGGAGTTTTCGAAAGGATGAAGGCGGAGGGATGAAGGATGAATGAAGAACAGAAGAAGCCGCAGGACTTGAAGCAGCGGACGAAGCAGTTTGCCCTGCGGGTCATTCGTTTGTATTCGTCGCTGCCGAATTCGACGGAAGCACAGGTCATTGGAAAACAATTACTGCGATCAGGCACCTCAGTTGGAGCACATTATCGGGAGGCGACACGGGCACGTTCTGATGCCGAGTTTATCAGCAAAATCGAAGGTGGACTGCAGGAGTTAGGGAGTCTGGCTACTGGATGGAACTGCTGATCGAATCGAAATCGTCAAGGAGTCGTTGTTGTCGGATTTGCTCGCAGAAGCCAACGAACTTACAGCGATTCTCATCACCTGCGCCAAAAACGCCAAGACTCGCAGAAAGAACCAATGACTGAACCCGTTCATCCTTCATCCTTCCGCCTTCATCCTTTCCCACCCGGCACGCAGGTCGTGACGCTCAAGGATGTCGTTGGCCAGAACGGTCGCACGCTGCATCCTCGTGGAGCGGTGGGGGTTGTCGTGAAGGCACCCAGCGATCTCGACCATTCCTATCGCATTCGCTTCCCTGATGGCGTCGAGGAAGCTATCAAGTCCAGTGAATTGACAACGCTGGCCAAATTCAAAGAGGGAGAGATCGGAAGGATGAAGGATGAGGGCGGAAGGATGAAACACAAAGACCCCGGAGAAGCTTCGTCGTTCGAAATTCATCCTTCATCCTTTCGCCTTCAGCCTTGTTTCGTGTGCATCATTGGGTCACAGGCATACGGTCTGGCGGATGACGCATCTGACATCGACCGTCGTGGATTTTATCTGCCACCTGCCGACCTGCACTGGTCGCTCTACGGAGTCCCTGAGCAACTCGAATGTTACGAGACGCAGGAATCGTACTGGGAGATTCAGAAGTTCATCGTCCTGGCATTAAAAGCGAACCCGAATGTGCTGGAGTGTCTCTACTCTCCACTGGTCGAGAAGGCGACTCCGCTGGCCGAGGAGTTACTCGGGATGCGGGACATCTTTCTCTCCCGTCTGGTTTATCAGACCTACAACGGGTACGTCATGTCGCAGTTCAAGAAGATGCAGGCCGATATCCGCAATCAGGGACAGGTGAAGTGGAAGCACGTCATGCACTTGATTCGGCTGTTGATCTCGGGCATCAGTGTCCTGCGAGAGGGATTTGTTCCGGTTCGAGTGGACGACCAGCGAGAACAATTGTTGGCGATCAAACGAGGTGACATGCCTTGGGAAGAGACGGAAAAATGGCGACTCAGCCTGCACAGTGAATTTGACAAAGCCCTGAACGACACACGTTTGCCGGAACGCCCTGATTACGAGAAGGCGAATGCCTGGCTCCTCAAAGCACGCAGAGCCGCTTTGGATGATGGCCTGCCATGAGCGATGAAGGATGATTGTCGAAACACGCTGGCACTCAGCGGCGGAGCCGCGATAGCATGTAGCCGTGAGCGCCAGCTCATGGTTAGGAGTGCCGCAAACCAACACACAAGCCGCGTAGCGGCGACAGCGAAAAGGTTAGCCGCATGGGAACGTTCCATAAACTCACGTACCACGTCGTCTTCAGTACGCGTTACCGGCGCAAATCGATTCGCGATGACGTTCGCGAACGGCTCTACGAATACGTCGGCGGAACAATTCGCGGACTCGACGGACACTTGATTGAGATCGGCGGCGTGGAAGATCACGTTCATCTGCTGGCAAACCTTTCGCCAGCCAAGGCCGTCTCCGATACCATTCGTGATCTCAAAGCACACGCCTCAAAGTGGGCAAATGAGGAACGATTGACGACAGACCGTTTTGAATGGCAAAAAGGCTACGGAGCGTTCACCGTCAGCTATTCACAGATAGAGATCGTTCAACGATACATTCGGAATCAGACAGAGCATCATCGCCAGCGATCGTTCAAAGAGGAATACATGGAGTTTCTGACAAGACACGGCATTGAGTTTCGCGAAGAATATCTTTTTGAGGGAGAGCATCATGGGTGAATGCTGTCGCCGCTTCGCGGCTGAATATCGTTTTTTCTCATCCATCCATGAGCTGGCGCTCACGGCTACATGCTGCCACGGCTTTCGCCGTTGAAATTGCGAATCCAACATGAACATTGACCCCCGATTACACAAACAGATCAACGACCATCCCTACCCACTGCTATTCGCCACGATCAGCGGAGCGCACCTGTACGGTTTCCCATCGCCAGATTCGGACTTCGATCTACGAGGCGTGCATTTGCTGCCGCTGGAAGAAGTCGTCGGACTACAGGAAGGGCGAGAGACGGTTGAAAAGTCCGGCATCTATGACGGTATGGAGATCGATCTTGTGACACATGACGCCAAGAAGTTCTTCGGGCTGATGCTCAAGAAGAACGGTTACGTCATGGAGCAGGTGCTGTCACCACTGATCGTCCACACGACGCCAGAACATGACGAACTCAAGGCCATCGCCCCCGACTGCCTGACGAAACATCATGCCCACCATTACCTCGGTTTCGCAGCCACTCAGTGGAAGCTGTTTGGTAAAGACTGTCATTCCGTCGATAAAGGGCCACCACGGGTCAAGCCGTTGTTGTACGTCTACCGGGTATTGCTCACCGGTATTCATTTGATGCGTGCTGGAGAAATACAAGCCAACCTTGTTGTGCTGAATGAGACCTTCAAACTTCCGTACATACCTGAATTGATCGAACGCAAAGTCACTGGCACTGAGAAGGGAACACTCGATCAGGCCGACCTTGCGTTTCATGAGCGGGAGTACGAGCGACTACGGACAGAACTTGAACGAGCATTCGAGGAAAGCCCGTTGCCAGAGAATCCCAGCGGGGCTGCTGCGTTGAATGATTTGTTGGTGCGTTTGCGTTTGGGGCGATGTCGATGACCAACAGAATTGATCCCAACGGCGATCCCAGACCAATCGACGAATTGGTGAATATCGCATTGAGCGAATCTGACGATGAGGCTGCTTGGGATGCTGTACGTGCGCTCCATTGGCGAGGGTCCAGTGACGTTTTGCGTCGAGTCGAGACTCTTTGTAGCAGTCCGTGCGATCAGGAACGAAGGCTTGGTGCGAACATTCTTGGGCAGCTTGGTGTGCCGGACAGAACCTTCCCGGTTGAATGCTCAAAACGACTACGAAGTATGTTGAAGATCACCGAAGAGGCCAACGTGCTTCAAGCGATACTTATAGGGATTTCACACCAGAATGATGCGGAGGCCGTACCGCTCGTTGTTGAATTTTCCACGCACTCTGACCCTGATGTTCGACATGCGGTAGTTCTTGCTCTTACCGGACAAGAGACTCCGGTGGCAATTGAATGTCTAATCTCGCTCAGCACGGACCCCGACGCCAATGTACGGGACTGGGCAACTTTCGCACTTGGAACGTTAATCGAGCTTGACACGCCAGCCATTCGAGATGCCCTTGCTGATCGCCTTAGCGATTCGGATGACGACACTCGTGGCGAGGCATTCGTTGGCCTTGCTCGTCGAAGAGATGAGCGTGTCATTGATGCACTAAAAAAGGAGTTGTCCTCCGACTCCGTTGGTGCTTTGGCAGTTGAAGCGGCAGAAATGATCGCATCGAAGACTTAATTCCACACTTGGTTGCCCTGCGGACATGGTGGGATGTTGACACCGAACTCCTCGAACAAGCGATTTCAGCATCGCAAGTGTAAGCATTGACTTTATGCAAATGAAAATCCCAAAACTCTCCCTCATTGTACTCGTCGGCCCCAGCGGGTCTGGCAAGAGTACGTTTGCACGCAAACACTTTCTGCCGACCGAGGTGCTGTCGTCTGACTATTGCCGGGGACTGGTGAGCGACGACGAAAACAGTCAGGCCGCTACGAATGACGCCTTTGAAGTGTTGCACTTTATCGCTGCCAAACGTCTGGCACGGGGACACCTGACGGTTATTGATGCGACCAACGTACAACCCGAGGCTCGCAGACCTTTGGTTCAGTTGGCGAAGTCATTTCACTGCCTTCCTGTGGCCATCGTGCTGAATCCACCAGAGAAGGTGTGCCACGAACGCAATCGGAATCGGGATGACCGCATGTTTGGTCCACATGTCGTTCAGCAACAGCGGTCGCAACTCAGACGCTCGCTCAAAGATCTCAAGCGAGAAGGCTTTCGGCACATCTTTGTGATGGATTCTGTGGAAGAAATCGAAGCTGCGAGCATCGAACGAGTTCCACTCTGGAATGACCGCAAGGACGAACATGGACCGTTCGACATCATCGGTGACATTCACGGATGCTGCGATGAGCTTGAAGAATTGCTGGAACTCCTTGGCTATGCCAAGCAAAGGATGAAGGATGAAGGCGGAAGGATGAAAGGGGAGAATGTTCAGCCTTCATCCTTCCTCCTTCAGCCTTTTGCTTTCTTCCATCCTGAAGGTCGCAAGGCCGTTTTCGTTGGCGACCTTGTTGATCGTGGCCCAAGGGTGCTGGACACGGTTCGGCTCGTGGCGTCGATGGTTGCTGCCGGAACAGGAATCTGCGTTCCGGGTAATCACGACATGAAGTTGTTGCGAAAACTGAGCGGTAAGAATCCGCAGATCACTCATGGACTCGCTGAGACTATGGCCGAAGTTGATTCATTGCCAGACGAATTGAGATCGGCGTTCTGTAAAGAGCTTGCCACGTTTCTTGATGGTCTCGTCAGTCACTACGTCCTCAATGACGGCAAACTGGTTGTCGCCCATGCCGGGATGAAGGAAGAGTATCAGGGACGTGGCTCAGGCAAGGTGCGTGAATTCGCACTTTACGGAGAGACGACCGGCGAGACCGACGAGTTTGGCCTGCCAGTCCGTTACAACTGGGCGGCGGAATATCGTGGGTCAGCATCTGTGGTTTACGGACACACTCCCGTTCCCGAACCTGAATGGCTCAACCGCACGGTCAATGTCGATACTGGCTGCGTGTTTGGCGGAAAACTCACGGCACTGCGCTATCCCGAGAATGAGTTCGTCAGCGTCAAGGCGAAGCGGACCTATTGCGAACCGACACGCCCGTTTCTTCCAGATGATCGTCGCCTATCGTCGTTGTCTGCCCAGCAGCTGCACGATGACATCCTCGACGCCGAGGACGTACTCGGTAAGCGAATCATTTCGACTCGCCTCCAGCACAATGTCACCATTCGGGAAGAGAACGCCACCGCTGCTTTGGAAGTCATGAGCCGGTTTGCGGCCAATCCCAAATGGCTGATCTATCTGCCGCCCACGATGTCGCCCTGCGAAACATCAAATGAACCGGGACTGTTGGAGCATCCTGCCGAAGCGTTTGCTTACTTCCGCAGTCAAGGCGTACCACATGTCGTGTGCGAAGAAAAGCACATGGGATCGAGAGCAGTCGTGGTCATCTGCCGGGACGAGGACTCCGCTCGCCAGCGGTTTGGAGTAACTGATGGCGAAACAGGCATTGTCTACACCCGTACCGGACGACGCTTCTTCAATGACGCTGACTTGGAATCACGATTCCTCGACCGGCTGCGAGCGGCGATGACTGCATCAGGGTTCTGGGATGAATTCAACACATCATGGGCGTGCCTCGATTGTGAACTGATGCCGTGGTCGGCCAAGGCACAGGAACTTCTCCGATCACAGTACGCCGCAGTCGGTGCGGCTGGCAACGCCTCCGTTCCCAAAGTTGTATCCACTCTTGAACTCGCAGCCGGGCGACTGAATGGCGATGACAGGATGAACCTCGATGCGCTCCTCCAGCGGTTTACGGGACGGCAGACAAGTATCGAGAAGTTTGCCGCCGCCTATCGCCAATACTGTTGGTCAGTCGAGTCGCTGAGTGATCTGAAACTCGCTCCTTTCCACCTGCTCGCAACCGAAGGCAGGGTTCATACGGATCAGAATCACATCTGGCACATGGAAACGTTGGCAAAAGTTTGTCGAGAAGATGCGGACCTGCTGCTGGCGACGGAATTCAAGACCATCGACCTCACTGATCTGGATTGTATCTCTGCCGGAATTGACTGGTGGACAGACCTCACTGGACGTGGCGGTGAAGGAATGGTGGTCAAACCTGTTGACTGGATCATGCGAGGAAAGAAGGGGCTTGTACAGCCAGCGGTCAAATGCCGTGGCAAGGAATATCTGCGGATCATCTACAGCCCCGACTACGACTCTGCTGAAAACCTGCCTCGCCTGCGAAACCGCAGTCTTGGTCGAAAGCGGTCACTTGCTCTCCGTGAATTCGCCCTCGGCATTGAAGCGTTGGAACGATTCGTCCGCAAAGAGCCGCTGAGACGAATCCACGAATGCGTCTTCGGCGTACTGGCAATGGAAAGCGAGCCGGTTGATCCGAGGTTGTAGAAGAAGGCAATCGATTGTTATGCGAGAAATCATTCCCAACGTACTGTGGATCGGAAACGCCTTTGATGCCCGAAACGTCAAGGCCGTAATGGATGCTGGATTTCAGGTCGTCGTTGATCTCGCCATTGAAGAGCCACCCATTCAACTTCCTCGGGAGGTTGTCTACTGTCGGTTTCCATTGCTTGACGGAGAAGGCAACTCACCAGTTTTAATCAGGGCATCCATCGACCTTATAGTCAGTTTTGTCAACGCACAAACAAAAACACTCGTCGCTTGCAGTGGTGGTATGAACCGTTCGCCCCTCATTGTCAGCGCAGTTGTAGCGCAGGTTGAGAGTATTCAATTTGACGATGCCATCGGGCGTGTGACAAGTACAGGTCCATGCGACATCTCGCCGAATCTCTACGCCGCCGTAAAACATTTGTTGTAAGGCCAGCGGCAGAAAATGATTTACCAACAAAGAAAACTCGTTTAACCGTATCCGAAAGATCAGGCCGGGAAACCCTCATGAAACTTCTCATTGTTGACGCCTTTGCAGATCGACCATTCACAGGCAATCCCGCTGCCGTCTGCTTGCTCGAAAAAGAACAAGACGCTACTTGCATGCAGGCGGTTGCCGCTGAGATGAATCTGTCGGAAACAGCTTTTGTTCGACCTCTCGACAATGACTTCGAGCTTCGCTGGTTCACACCCACCATTGAGGTTGACCTCTGTGGCCATGCGACGTTGGCCACGGCACACACTTTGTGGACTGAAGGCATCATTGCTGGCGATTCTCCGATCCGCTTCCATACGAGAAGCGGGGTTCTAACATGTCAAAAACATAATCCGTGGATCGAACTCAATTTTCCGGCAACCCCAGTCGAAGAATCACAGCCGCCCGAAGGACTGTTGCAATCACTCGGCGTTCTGCCCATATTCGTTGGTAAATCGAAGTTCGATAACTTCGTGCATGTCGAGTCAGAGGAAATCGTCCGCTCGTTGAAACCAGACTTTGCCAAATTGCTACAGATTCCGATGCGTGGGGTTATCGTCACCAGCCGTTCGGACGATTCGCAGTTTGATTTCGTTTCTCGCTTCTTCGCACCGGCTGCTGGTATCGACGAAGACCCAGTGACTGGCTCTGCCCACTGCTGCCTCGGACCATTCTGGAGCGAACAGCTTGGCAAGACCGAGATGAAAGCGTTTCAAGCTTCGGCCCGTGGTGGCATCTTGCAAGTTCAAGTGGCCGGTGATCGTGTTGTCCTCGGTGGGAAGGCAGTCACAGTGCTGCGAGGGGAACTCGGTTAACCATGCCGAATGAATGGACAAAGCCCCAACACGCAGCACAGTGGAGTTCGGAATGAATGCGATGCCACCGGACAATCCTGCCGGGCCGTTTGAACCAGTCGAGTTATACGATTCTGCGACAAAGGCTCGGTTGATCGAGCAAGTACGACAAGCTCCAGTAAAGTTGCGTAAAGCGGTCTTGGGGCTGAGCGAGAATCAACTCGACACGCTTTACAAGAACTGGACAATTCGGCAGATCACGCATCACATCGCCGACAGTCATCTTCATAGCATCATTCGATTCAAATGGGCACTTACTGAAGATCATCCAACCATCAAAGCCTACGAGGAAAACGATTGGGTGCAGCTTGCAGATAGTCGTTTCGGCGATGTCGAGCCTGCCATTATCCTGCTCGAAGGAATTCATGCGAAATGGGTGCAACTGCTGGAATCGATGACGGAAGTTCAGTTTAACCGCACGTTCCTGCATCCTCAGACTGGCAAGTCTGTCAGTCTGTGGCTTGCTCTCAATAATTACGCATGGCACGGTGAACACCATACGCTGCAGATCGTTTGGTTGCGTGAAACCCACGACTGGAAGTAGTGACAGGCAGGCATCGTTTTCAGACGAGGGAGCAACAACGTGAAAAATAGCACAGCGTCGAAGCCAAGTTCCGACACCGATCAATGGAAACCCGACCTATACGATGGCAAGCACTCGTTCGTCTGGAAGTTGGGAGCTTCCGTCATTGAATTGCTTGCGCCGAAATTCGGAGAACGAATAATTGATGTCGGCTGCGGAACCGGACAACTGACAGCCCAGATTGCCGAGTCGAGAGCCACTGTCGTCGGTTTGGATAACTCACCAGCAATGATCGACGAGGCTCGCCGCCTTTACCCTCAGATTGAATTCATGCTGGCTGACGCTCACGACTTCGAGATAGACCAGCCCTTCGACGGTGTATTCTCCAACGCTGCTCTGCATTGGATCAAAGACCCGGACAAGGTTTTGGCCTGCATCTCTCGGGCGCTAAAGCAGAATGGGCGCATGGTTGTTAATCGGCGGTCATGGAATGTCGTAAGCTCGACAGCCATTGAAACGGTGACCCAGTCGTTTCTTGGCGAGACCGTTCCGCATCCGTGGTATTTTCCCAGTATTGCCGAGTTTGCATCGATCCTTGAGCGGCACAGACTGGAGGTGACACAGGCAGCAATGATCGACCGACCAACGCTGTCCCCGATGATGTTGCTGCCATCGCAGATGTCTATAACGAAGCCGTTCGAACAACCACAGCGACATTTGACACAGAACCGCAATCCGTGGAGAAACGATTGCAATGGCTCCACGATCACGACGAGCGGCACCCGGTATTCGTCGCAGTAACTGACGGACACGTTGTAGGCTGGGCATCGTTAAACAAGTGGTCTGATCGTCCCGCCTACAATCAGACTGCGGAAACATCGTCGTATGTTGCCGAAAACTTTCGTGGCAGTGGAATTGGTCGGACTCTAAAAGGAACGCTGATACGGGAAGCCCGCCGCTTGGGTTTTCATACTCTCCTTGCAGGGATGGCTGATGGCAGTGTCTATGTTCAACACATTATCCGCAACAAACTGGCAATGTTATTTCTTCTTGCCAGCCTTTGTTTCGTGCTTATGCTCATCCTGTTTCTGGTCGCCGTGATCGTGGTCTCCGTGTCCCTCATGTTCACTGGCTTTCTTAAGCTCTTCGACTTTGGCCAATGTCGCTTTGGGATTTGCCTGAGCTTTGCCTGAGCATCCTTTGCAGCATAAGAACACCGGCTTACCGTTCAGTTCCAGCTTAACTGGCGTACCCATCGAACCAAGCAAGCCCCTGGTCTGGATCGCGCAGTACTTCTGAGCTTCGGCGGCGGCCCGATCTTCGGGGGACAGTTTTGCCAGAGCGGCGGACGCTTCGGTGAGCTTTTCGGCCTTGACGAGCGTGTCTTTACCAGCTTTGACTGCTTCTTCGACACAACTTTCGCAGCAGACGAAGGCCGGCTTGCCCTAGGCAGCAGCAAAGTCGGGGTTGCATTGGAACATTGATCAGGTGAGATCTGTTTACGGTTTGTGAGGGGCAAAGGCGAGTCTTCGTTGAGCCTGTACGGAGACTGGCAGATGTTCTTTGCACCACGCTTTCACGAGTTTCACAGGAGTTTTTTCCAGGGCTTCTTTGATTCTTGTCGTGGTCCAGTCTCCAACGACAGCCCCGAGGCTCAGGACGTAACGTGTGAAGCCGCTGGAGCATTGATCGCCTTCCAGCGTTTTAAGTTTCCCGAACACTGACTCTTCCACCTCTGAACTTCCCACCAGACGTTCGCCGGGCCTGGCGGACGCACTTTCATGACGAGCGAACGTGATCAGCTCGGCCTCCACGCAAGCATGGCGCATCGCGGTCGGTCGTGCGCAGAGATGTGCGGCAAGCTCAACGTCGCAGTGTTGAAAGAATCCGTGGACGCGAATGAATTCAACACTGCTCCTGACGGTGTCCTCCCAGCGAGTCCATTCGGTCAGAACGGCGCGATAGTGTTCCATCCAGCCGTAGCGTGCCCGAGTGCGTTCGGTGACTGAGCCACCGGCGGTGCCGCGAGCGAGCAATTCCAGAATCCTGCGGCTCCAGCGCAACAGCGATTCGAGGTTCATGTATCGAGCCTTCGGTCGCAAACCGGGAGACATCAGAAACGCATCCGGAGTCTGTTGCAGGCGACTCTTCGTTTGTCCGAGCTTCGCGATAAATTGAGCCCACCGATCGTCGGCCTGAAACAGTCGCTTGAGTACGATCGCTCCGTGATGAGCGGCGTCGTAAATCAGAGTCGTTTCTGTGTGTGCCGCGACGAACAGTTCGCCTCCCGATTTGACGTCGCTGCCGTGGTCGCTCAGGATTTCCCGCGGAATGCCCGTGCGTTTTGCCGTATTCTCCAACTGCTCAAGCACGATCTGGCCGTTGGAATGTTCGGTGGGAATCAATGCCAGGAGCCGCATGTCTGAATGTCGCAGAGGGCGTGACGGGCTCGGCAGGTCATGCAGCCGAATCCCCAGAATCAGGCACAGCTTGAGCGTCCCGATCTGGATCGAATGGTCGATGATGTAGACCCAGTCCGACGCCTGCTCAAGCGGTTCTCGCAATGCGTACAGACCAATCCGCAGCAGCCACCAGCGCGCTCCGCTGGCGGAGGGAAGATGAGCGTGCGGATCCGTATCGCTCTGAAATATTTCGAAGATGCGTGGCAACGATCGCAGTGATGAACCGGCCATCATCACCAGACGACGGACTTTGTCGATCACACTGACGGGCGTTGAACCTCCGACCGGTGTCACATCACCTTGCTCATCGCTTTTTTTTGGGCTTTCAGCTTTGCCAATTCAGCGTGTGCCTGTTCCAGTTCTTCCAGTCGCTGTTGAGCAAGCAATTCGGCCTGCTCTGCACGCGCCGAAGTGGTCTCACACTTCTGCTTCCATTGCTCGCGCGACCGACCTCTGTCTGCCGAAAGCTGCCGCTCCTGTTCGAGCTTCTCCTGCACGGCCTGATGCTTTGCCTTCCAGTTGTCGCGCCCCATTCGAAACGACCGAGCCAATACGCGCTGCGGACTCCGATACCGACGTCCATTCTGACCGACGTCGCCGTCCGCATGAGATTCCACTTCCGATTCCATACCTCGTACCTGAGTTTCCATTATCGCCGCCTCCTTCCGCCGTGTCGCTCGCCTGAATCCACTTCACGCAGCGAAACAGATTTCACAATTTCCCGATACCCCAATTTCACCCAAATACCAACTTTGCTGCGGCCTAGGCTTGCCCTCAATCATAACTTTGACCGGCTTGCCCATGGCTCCAAGTCGGCTGTATTCCATCATTGTGCAGAAGCGCTGCGCCTGGGCCAACTTGCGATCGGCAGCAGACAACTCCCCGAGCGACGCAGCAATCTCTTTCTCAACCTCCACTGCATTCTGGTCATGGAGCTTTTCAGAAATGACCAGGAACAAGAAGGTCTCGGTAGAAGCCTTCGGTTCGATTACGATGCTGGTGCGTGGAGCAGTTCGCGGAGTGCCGTTGGCCTTCGCGATTTGCAGAATTCCTGAATTGCCGTGAAGAAACGTCGGCGACCGAACATCCAATGATTAAGGAGCTGAAGGCGACAAACCTTCAGCACAACTTCTCTTGCGGGGGCAAGATGGTTCTCGCGAACGAAGTCATCGAAGGTGCCGCACGAGGTGAACGTGATTCACAGCGGCTCATTTACGAATCGTTGGGAAGTCGGGTTTATCGCACGGTTTATCGAATCGTGGGTTCATCCGACGCAGACGATGTGACGCAGGACATTTTCCTTCATCTTTTTGCCAACTTGAACAAGTTTCGATTCGAGTCTGAGTTTTCCACGTGGGTTCATCGACTGGCGGTCAACCAGGCATTGCAGCATCTGCGCCGATCAAGCCGAAAGTCTATGGTTCCGATCGAATCGCTGGCTGATGTTCCTGCGACAGAAAAGGACGATCAGGATCTGAAGGAACTGTTCGAGGTCGCCTTATCCAGGCTGGACAATGAACTCTGCATCATCCTTGATCTGAAAGAATCACAAGACCTTTCCTACAGTCAAATTGCAGAAATCGTTGGCATCCCGGAAGGCACTGTGGGATCGCGATTGAATCGAGCACGCCGCGAATTGAAGGGTCACTTGCTGGCTCTTGGATGGGAGGACTGTATCGCCGCACAGAAACTTTTGTCGTGCTTTCATGACAACGAACTTCAGCCTGAACTCGTGGCGGAGTTTCGTGAACACATTGGTGGATGCTGCAAATGCAGCGATGAACTGGCGTCGTTCGACAAGCTGAGCACACTGTTTGATGATTCAGTCGTCCCGGAACCGTCTGCTGGTCTGTGGGACAAGCTTGAATGCGCCATGACGTCTTCATCGAC
>JBBJME010000139.1:0-18415 GCA_037719765.1 Planctomycetaceae bacterium | reverse complement strand
CGGCGAGCCGCCTGCTGTGCCATCCAAATGGTGCCAGCGCCGATCGCGCCCATGACCAAAAGATCCTTCACCAATCGACCCATTATCGCTTCTCCTGAGACTGCACGCGGTAAAACGTGGTCAGAACGGATTCCTGGCCGCGCGGCGTACAGTGGATGATGTGCAGCAATTTAAGTGCCACTTTGCTTCGGCACATTTTTTGCGAATCGGGATTTTGGTCGGTCCGTCACGTCTGAATGAAAGGTTGACTCATGTCACAGCGAGCGGGGCGCTGCTTGGCGGGCGCAATTGCGGGATTGCTGGCAACGGTGCCGATGACCGCTGTGATGATCGTCGGCAAACGCCGTCTACCCCAACGGAGCCAAGATTCCCTTCCTCCTGTCCAGATCACAAAAAACGCGCTGCGAGCGATCGACCTGGACGACGAACTGTCGCGGAAGGAAGAGGTCGCCTTGGCGGCCGTGAATCATTTTGGATTTGGTGCCAGCGCCGGCGCTCTATACGGTTCGTTGTGTCCAGTTCGTTCAGCCGCTGAAGCACTGACGTCAGGCTGTATCTACGGGCTGGGCGTCTGGAGCTGCAGTTACCTGGGCTTGCTGCCTGGCTCTGGACTCTACCGCTCTGCGGCCAATGATACACCCGAACGGAACACGCTGATGATCATAGCACATCTTGTTTGGGGCGCGGGCCTCGGATTGGCAACGCACTTTATTTCCAATGGAGAACGTGGGCAATTGGAATCCGAAGTATGAGCTCGTCTATGGCACTGTCGGAATACAAACGAAAACGGCACTTCGATCGCACCCCCGAACCACAGGCCAAAGTCGCAGTCCGGCGAGGCTGGTCTTATGTCATTCAGAAGCACGATGCCAGTCGTTTGCATTATGATTTTCGTCTTGAAATGGATGGCGTGTTGAAGAGCTGGGCCGTTCCAAAAGGTCCGAGCCTTGATCCCACAATTAAACGGCTGGCAGTGCATGTGGAAGACCACCCCGTGGACTATGGCGAATTTGAAGGTGTGATTCCGGAAGGAGAGTATGGCGGAGGCACTGTATTGCTGTGGGACACCGGAACCTGGCAGCCGGTCGGTGATGCACATGCCGGATACCGCGAGGGAAAGCTCAAGTTCAAACTCTCCGGGCAAAAACTGCAAGGCGGATGGATGCTGGTGAGAAGCAGTTCCCTCCGGAAATCAAATGATGGCAAGGAGTGGCTGCTGATAAAGGAACGCGACGAGTCCGCACAGGAATCGAACGAAGGCGACATCCTTGAGGATGCTCCGCTGAGTGTCGTTTCCAACCGTACTCTAAAGGAAATCGCGTCTGCGCGGGATCGTGTCTGGTCATCGAAAGCGTCCGCTAAGACCCAGACTGCCACCGCATCAAGGAGACATCCGAGCCCGTCGAAATTGGTCGTCAAAGTTCAGAGAGCCCGCCGGGCTACGAAGTCGCTCACCGCGGGGGCCACCGGCGCAAAGAAAGCTGAGCTGCCGCTTACCCTGAAAGTAGAATTGGCCACATTGGCAGCAGAAGTCCCGCAAGGTGACCTATGGCTGCACGAAATAAAATTCGACGGCTATCGAATGCTTTGTCGCATCGATGGTGACGAAGTGAGATTCATCAGTCGAAACCAGCAGGACTGGACTTCACGTCTGGAACCACTTGTCCATGCAGTGAAGAGTCTGGGCATCGCTCAGGGAATGCTGGACGGCGAAATCGTCTCAATACGTAAAGACGGGACCACAGATTTCCAGTCACTTCAGAATGCCTTTCGTGATGGCAGAAGCGATGGCATCCATTATTACGTGTTTGATCTCATCCACCTCGACGGTTACAGCCTCATGGCGGTTCCTCTTGAAGAAAGAAAGCGAGTTCTGGCGCAACTCGTATCGACGAAGCGCACGAATAACAAGATTCATTTTTCGGAGCATTTGAGTGGTTCCGGTTATGAGTTAATCCAGAAGGCCTGCAGATTGCATTTGGAAGGCATTATCTCAAAGCGGCGCGACCGACCGTATCTCGAAGGACGCAGCCAGGATTGGCTTAAGACGAAGTGTCTCAAGCACGAGGAATTTGTGATTGGCGGCTTCACGGAGCCGGCCGGTTCCCGCAGTGCATTCGGCGCATTGCTTGTTGGTTATCACAACGATCAGGGTCAGCTGAAGTACGCGGGTAAGGTAGGAACTGGGTTCGATCAGAAAACGCTCATAGGACTTTTGCAGGAACTCACGCCTCTCAGGCAGAAGTCGTCACCCTTTGACGACCTCTCGCGAAGAACAGGACCAGTGCGGACAGCACATTGGGTTAAGCCTGTCCTGGTCGCGCAGATTTCCTATGGAAGCCGGACCTCCGATGGAAAACTGCGGCACGCTTCGTTTCAGGGTTTGCGGGAAGACAAGCCTGCTGAGGATGTGAATTTGGAAAAGGCTGTTCCATTATCACGCGTCGCAAAAAAAGCCGAAAATCTCAATAAGCCACACCGCACACAGGCAACGAATTCGGATGAAGGTGAAAAGGGACTGCATGGCGTCAGATTAACCAGTCCCGCGAAGCGACTTTATCCGGATGACGGCATCACAAAACTGGATCTGGCGAACTATTACAAGGAGATCGCCGACTGGATTCTGCCGCACGTCGCTAATCGACCACTGTCACTTGTCCGATGCCCCGATGGGATTGGGAAAGAATCGTTCTTTCAGAAACATCCGGGGATTGGTACGCCTGCGGCATTGGGTGAAGTTTCCTTACACGAGAAGAGCGGACTGGTAAAATATTCAGTGGTGAAAGACGTTCAGGGATTGATCTCCCTGGCACAGATCTCAGCTGTGGAAATCCATGCGTGGGGTTCTCGCATCGACAATCTCGAAAAGCCAGATCGGTTGGTCTTCGATCTGGACCCTGATCCGGGGGTAAGATGGGAAAGCGTTGTTGAGAGTGCTCGACAGATCCGTGATTTTCTGCAGGAGCTCGGTCTTGAGAGCTTTGTGAAAACCACGGGCGGGAAAGGGCTGCACCTCGTCGTTCCGATTGATCGGCGGCACCAGTGGGACGAGGCGAAATCGTTTTGCAGGCTGGTGGCGGATACGATTGTTGCCGCGGCTCCAAAGCTTTACACCGCGAACCTGGCGAAGGCCGCACGCACGAACAAGATCTTCATCGACTACCTGCGAAACGGTCGTGGGGCGACGGCGATTGTCCCGTACTCGACGCGGTCTCGTCCCGGAGCAACCGTTTCCGCGCCGCTCACGTGGAAGGAATTAACCCCTCGGATTACGTCGGATCAGTTCAATCTCGTCAACGTTCAGAAGCGATTACAATCGCTTCGAAAAGATCCCTGGGCCGGTATAGAAAATGTCCGGCAGAACCTGGCACGGCCAATGAAGAAGCTGCTGTCACTCAAGCGTCCTTAACCTGTTTCACGAGATTTTTTTAAGAGCACTGTCATGGCAAAGCGAAAAAAGAAACCGGCAAGCAGCACCTCCGCAGCCAAAACGCGGTCCGGGTGGAAGGGAAACGTCAGCTTCGGGCTGGTGACCTTCGCTGTCGAAGCATTTAATGCACTGGATCGCAGTGAAAGTGACATTCACTTTAATCAGCTTCATGAGAAGTGCCACAGTCGCATTCGATACCAGAAGGTCTGTCCCGTGCATGGTCCTGTCGAAAGCGATGAGATCGTGTCCGGGTACGAACACCGTAAAGGCAAGTACATTGAAATCGATCAGGAGGAGCTGAGTGCCCTGCGAACTGAACGTGAACGCGCCCTGACGATCGACGCATTCGTTTCGCCAGATACAGTTGATCCGCTCTATTTTGATGGCCGCATGTACTACCTCCTGCCTGCCGGCAGTGGCGCTGAGGAGTCCTATGCTGTGATCATGACTGCTATGGAGCAGGAGAAGCGGTATGCAATAGGTCGGGTGGTCTTCTCCGGCAAAGATCAGATCGTGCTGGTCAGACCGGTGAACGGTGTATTGCATATGGCGATGTTGAACTATCACGCTGAAATCCGTCCGGCGGCGAAGATGGCCGTGGGATTGAGGTCGCGCGTCGACCCGCGACAGGCCAAGCTCGCGCGAACTTTGGTCCGAGAATGGTCAGATGATGACTTCGATTTTTCCCAGTATGAGGATACGTATCGGGAGAAAGTCCAGGAGCTCATCGCAGCAAAGGTGAAAGGGCACGAACTCGTCGCTCCCGAGGAGGAAGATGAACCCGCGACGATCAATCTGATGGATGCATTGAAGAAAAGCCTGAAACAATCGCGCCCTGCTACGAAACGCGCTGCAAAGACAAAGTCACCTAAGCGACCGGCACGATCGGCGTAGCGGACCAGGGCGAATTCGAATGACCGTCACAATTCAGATCAGCAACAGTGACAACAAGTTGACGCAGGGTGAATGGGCTCAATTCATCACTGAAATGCGGCGCACGATTCAAGAGAATTGCGACAAGGTGCTTTTCATTGGCGGGTCGGACACGTTTGCACCGTGGCAAAATGCGCGCTGGGTTGTCGCTGTCTCGGACGAGAACTTGATGCAGCTTCGCAGCATGATCGTCGGCGTTCGAAAAGCCTGTCACCAGGATGCCGTAGCGCTGACCTGCGGCACCACAGAATTGGTATAGAGCGGCGATCAAGCACGCGGCGATCCTACTCCGTTGGAATTGACTGCTTTATTCTGCGAGTACGACATGTTTTCCCGGCTTGCAGATTTACCGGGTGGCATCCAACCGCACCGCGAATGGCACGAGGTTTGCTGCTGCAGTGCTGGAAAAAGATCGGCGGCATCCTGTTCATTGCATGATATACCAGCCGCATCGGAATGCCTCCAGATCATCAACTCAATCTCAGGACTCCTCGGAGTACTTCCATGTCTGTAACGGTTTTTGGTCATCGCCTGCACCCAATCCTCGCGGCATTTCCGATTGGACTATTGGGTGGCTCGGTAGCATTTGATATCCTGTATCTTGCGACAGCCAATAGTCGCTGGGGCGACATCTCATTCTGGATGCTGGCCGCCGGAGTGGTGGGAGGGTTGGTCGCCGCGCCGTTTGGGTCGTTAGATTGGTTCAGTATTGCACCTGGCACACGTGCAAAGCGCATCGGCCTCTATCACGGCGCGACTGCAGTTACTTCAATAGCAATATTTGCTGTCAGCGCTTGGCTCCGATACGAAACTCCAACGGAGCCAGGCATGTTAGCCATTATTCTGTCATTTGTAGCTCAGACCGTACTGCTGGTCGCCGGATGGCTCGGAGGAGAACTGGTCGAGCGGATGGGAATCGGCGTCCATCCCGGTGCACATGGAAATTCGCCGAACTCCCTGTCTGGCCGTCCTGCCTTTGACACGGGTGATGCGAAAAGCGAATCGAGGATCGCCTGACCGGGTTTCGAATTGAAAATCATCAATGGTTGTCAGCCCGACGGCTGCGGCCATTGCAAGAAGGCGCAGCTCGATAAGCCCCAGTGGCGATTAAATTCGCTTCGCGATGCAACGAGCTAAGTCGCCGTCAGAGTGATGACCATTGCAACGCGTTCAGCATTTCCGGCTGACGCCTATTGACGGAACAGGCAGGGCATTGATTTGCCCTGCCTGCATCTGTTTCGCCCAGCACACACCAAATCTAAGGTCGTCATCTGATCTCCGTCCAACATGGCCTCAAATATGATTTAGTGGAAACGGTACGATTTCACCTTACACCCTTTGTGCGACTAGTTCCCCCGTGACTCTGCAGGATCTCGCCTGCTTCCTCACATCGATCCGAAGTGACCGTCACAACTGTTCGGCCCGCGGACACTTCACCCTCATAATACGCTGCATCCTCCTTTGGGATTCCCCAGCCAGTGAGCGCACCGACCAGACCAGCGATTGCTGCCCCTCCGGCTGCATTGGATGCCAGCACGCCAAGTGTTCCTGCAAAGAGTGCCGGACCGATGACGGGTATGACTCCTGCAAGAACCCCGGCGCCGATGAGAGCTCCAATTCCCACACCGGCAGCAGCTCCAGCTGCTGCGCCACCCGTCGCGGCTTCGGCATCGTTGTCATCCGTATCACTGGTTCGTTCGCGGACTTTCGCGGCCCCTTGCGAATTGCTGTTAATCACGCCGATTTCGCTGCCGCTGAAACCGGCTCGGTGCAGTGCTGAAATTGCTGAGTCTGCGTCTTCCCTCTTTGAGAATACGCCAACGGTCGTCGTGCATGTGCCAGTGCTCATTATAAACTCCTGTTGTGAAAAGAATCCTTCGCATTTAAGGAACCGACTCCTGGAATGCGTCATGGGACGAGACTCGCAAATGGCGTGCCGCGATGCAGAGATGCGATGCAACCTGCGCACCGTATGAGGTGTGTACAAGCGAATTCCGAGTTCGACTGAAATGGCTTAGTTCTTCAGGCCATGACTTGCAGTCGTGCTGTCCGCAGGGTTGAGACGAGTATCGAGGGGCCGTTATGGCTTTCGACTCGTGTGCTTGTGTTGTTGTCGGACTTCTTCGCGGTTCTTCGTCTTCGGTCGGTCATCGGCTGCACCCCCGGTGGTCTTCTTGCGAGCAGCTTGTTCGGCGGAATGGTTTGTGTGTTTGCTCATCATTAATACTCCAGAGATTTTGCGGCACATGTTTGCGGGCGAGAGTTTCGCCACATATCATTCCAGAGCGATTATCATGCCGAGGATATCCAAACTCCAACCCAACAGTGTCAACAGGCCTCCCACGAATGCGTAGCCACCGAAACTGGCGGAAATCTGCGCGCTTGGCAGACGAATGACTGCTGATGATGCTAAGGTCGGCATGTGGCGACGGCCCCGGTCTTTCAACGACCACACCGACAGCACGCCGACCAAAATGTCCAGCGCGCTGTCGCTTTGCCATGGCTCAAAGAAGCGATTTAACACCGAGGACGTGACGGACGTGGGCGCGTTCGACTTTGCAATTGAGAGGGCGAGCCACCTGCCGAGCCATGCGTTTCGGAATCGGCCGCGCCTCGTCCTCCCGAGAATCAACGTCGATTGCACTCTCATCGAACGAGCACATGGACCGGTGTCACCAAGTCAGTTGTTGCTTCTCTTTGAAAGAATTTTCACATTCTGCTTTCTGGCTCCAGCAACGAAGAACGGGCCAATCTTCACTAGAAAGAGTGGCCCGTTCAGAAACATTCTGTGATCGTACCAAAACCCGGTTCACAACACCGGCTTTTTTAAACCGTCGGGTTTCTCTCCCGAATTTCATTGTCTTGCGAAACATCAATCGCTTTCCACTGGTTCAACGGCCTCGACATTAATGGCCGATTCGGCCAAGTCGGTGAGCTTTTTATCAGCCGTTCCTTCCTCGTCCAGGGTCTCCTGCAACAACTCGGCCGCGTTGTCGAAGCCGAGCAATCTGGCAAAAGTACGGACGCAGCCATATCCGGCCATTTCATAGTGTTCGACACGCTGAGCTGCGCAAATGAGCGCCGCGTCCATGACCGAAGGATCAGCGTCCTCTGCCATGACATCCTTGCCTTCTTCCAGCAAACCTTCCATAGCTTTGCATTTCTTTCCCTTGGGGCTGACGTCCAGTTCCGTGAAAATCGTCTCCAAGCGCTCGATCTGAACTTTGGTTTCCTCCAGGTGGTCAGTGAACGCTTTTGCCAAGTCAGGCGAAGAAGCCGCTTTTGCCATCTTCGGCAGCGCCTTCAGAATCTGGTGTTCGGCATTATACAGATCTTTCAGTTCGTTGACGTAAAGATCGTGCAGTGTCTTCAAGGCCATAAATAGTCTCCTCTGTGATAGGTTCAGAATTCAGGGAATCGGGAATCGGCACATCGCACCAGGTGAAAGTGCTCTACGATCATGGCCGTGGCGTGACTGAGGACCGGCTCGGAAACTCCCGGTCCGTGTCTGCCGCGCTGTGACTGCTTTCCACGCTGACTTCACTGGCACTCGTAATGTCCTGTGCGCCGGCATTCCTGAAGATTTCCTTTCCGCGTTCTGTTTCGTCGCTGTCTTCGGAATGCACAGAAATCAGAGAGTTACCCGCTTTCACTTTTCCCTCATAGCGTTTCGCCTCAAATTCGGGGATACCCATCCCAACGAGTGCGCCTGTCAAACCGCCGACGGTTCCCCCGATGGCAGCCCCGCTCAGCGCAGCCATGATTGGTCCCGCGGCAATCAACGGGCCGACGCCTGGAATAGCCAAGGCGCCAATGCCCGCCAGCCAGCCCAGCGCACCACCGACGACGAGACCGGTCCCGGCTCCTGTGGCAGCACCTTCCGGAGCCTTGGTGTTGTGTTCATGAGCAAAGTCTCTCGTACCGGCTTTGTCGGCCATCAGAACGGAGATGTCGTTACCCGAGAAACCAGCTGCCCGCAAGTCGCGCATGATGGTGTCGGTCTGAGAAACGGTCGCCGTGCAAAACACAGTTGTTGACATGATTTTGATCCTTGAGAAATTGTTGGAAACGCAGAGATGAAAGAGAAGTTGAAAGTGGTCCTGGATGTTTTTGAATAATGGTCAGTCCGGATCCACTTCCAGCTGACTATCGACGTTGTCGGTACCTGCAACTCCCTTCGCGATGTCCTCGACACTCTGCTTTTCCTGCTCCGTCCGCACGGGTCCGCGAAGAGTGACCTTCCTGTCCTGAGTGATGATCTTGACATTCTGAGCTGCCACCGACATTTCGGTAGCAACGATCTTGCTGCGGATGTTTGCGGTGATCTCGATGTCGGCTGCGTTTTCGTTCTGATCAATCGGAGTTTTTGTATCGCCGTCCCGGTCACGCACATTCACTTCGCTGTTATCGCGTTCTCTGGTGTCGGTCGCGTTCGCCGGATGCTCCGTTGTGAGAGGGCGATTCGCCGTGACAGGTACTGGATCTTCCATATTCGCGTCGCTGCGTGATGTCGACGACGGACCTTCGGAACATCCCATGACCGCTCCGCAGAGCATAACTAAGACAAGCCTTCTCATGTTCGATTCCTTGTTAAATAGAGGCCGATCGTTTTCGAGAGCCAAACATTGGCCCCTACTTCCACTGATGCTTCACATAGGCTGAGAGACCTTGGTTGCGTTTCGACGCACTGTGAAATCAGGAAGTTTGTTTTCCGGTTGTTCCATCGGGCCTTCGTTACGCTAACGCAAATCCAATGCCAAAAGACATGATCGATAATCACGTTTGGAATGAACGACATGTTTGGTCTGTGGTTTTGCGAAGGAATCGAACGAAAGCGTCTGTTGCCGCGGGGAAGAAGACAGATAACTTTCTTGGTGGCATCAGGCGCAATTGTCGAACGACCAAATACCGGTCTATGGCCGATCAGGATGCTTGATCAGAAATCGTCAGACCACCGGCTCCACAGTATCAATAAAGGAACGCTGGTGCGGGCGATCTCTTCGAATTACGGGATCTTGTGGAATCGCTGTTCCGCGTCGAAACCCGCGGCGATGTCCGTGATCACCGAACGAAGGCTGTCTGGCGGAAACCACAACTTTCGAAACGGACTTGCATCAGTCCGAAGTCCCAAGTGCTGTTGCGGCGACCCCGAATTTCCACCCGCCAATGACGCTCTGGTAGAACATCGCTGCAGGATGACGACTTCGACGAAGCGAATCCGAGTTCGAATCTGTTGCCCGATGTGAGTCGGCACTTTCGGTTAGCGGCGAGCTGCAGGCGCAGGCGCAAGCCTGTAATGTGGTCTCTATTTCAGCCATTGATGATTTCGCCGCCGTTTGGATGCAGTACTTGTCCTGTCATGTAGGATGCATCTTCTGACGCCAGAAAGACAAAGCAACTTCCACATTCGTCTGGCTGTCCTGCACGCCCCATAGGCGAATCTCCGCCGAACCTGCTCACTTTCTCCTTGTCGAACGTGGCGGGGATGAGTGGGGTCCAGATCGGGCCGGGCGCCACGGCATTGACACGAATGCCATCCCCCACAAGATTCTGCGACAGCGATCGCGTGAAACTCACAATCGCTCCTTTCGTCGCCGAATAGTCCAGCAATTCCGGACTGCCTCGGTATGCAGTGACGGACGTCGTGTTGATGATTGAGCTGCCTTTCTGCCGACGAAGATGCGGCAGCGCCGCTTTGGTAAGAAAGAACATTGAAAATACGTTCGTGCGGAATGTGACTATCAGCTGCGTCTCATCGATTTCGCTGATGTCTTTCGCCGGATACTGTTCCGCAGCGTTGTTGACAAGGACATCGAGACGGCCAAATCTCGCGACCACATCCTCGATCGCGCTATCGCATACCTCCTGACTTCCAATGTCTCCTTTGATCAGCAGACATTCCTGCCCCTCGGCCTCGACCAGATCTTTCGTTGCCTCAGCATCCGCCGTCTCTTCCAGGTAGACAATCGCAATGTGAGCTCCTTCCCGTGCGAACATGACGGCGACGCTGCGACCGATTCCACTGTCGCCGCCAGTGATCACAGCGACTCGCCCCGCAAGTTTCTCACTCCCGCGGTAGTCGTCGCGGATCGTCCGCGGTTGTGGAGTCATTTCTCCCTGCACTCCAGGCTGCCGAGACTGTGCTTGTGGAGGCCGTTGACGGTCGGAATTTGAAAGCCCCTGAGACTTCGATTTGTTCGCCATGACAGTTTCCCCTGCAGAAATCCACTAACATCAGCAAAAAAGGTTTGAATCAGCAAAAAAGGCTCGACTCTGCATGAGTCGAGCCTTCAGGCGAAATATTGCGTGCCACGGAAGATCCAGACGCGATACATAGATGCGCCGCGTCTGAACCAGTTGCCGACTAAGCAGACGCTTCTGAATTGATTGATCCGCTCAGTTCCGACAGCTTTTCATCAGCCGCTTCTTCTTCCGCAATGTTCAAGGCCAGCAGCTCCTTTGCCTGGGCATAGCCCAGCACTTCAGCCCACGTGCAAAGAGTCCCGTAGGTGGCGATTTCGTAATGTTCCACTTTTTGGGCGCACGCAATCAGCAAGGCGTCCATCACATCTTCATCAGCCTCCTGATCCATTACGCCTTCGGCTTCGCGAATGAGTCCGGCCATCGCTTCGCAAGTTTTTGCCTTTGCCGGTCGGCCAGTGTCTTCAAATGCGTTCTCAACGCGCTCAACCTGGAGTTTCGTTTCTTCGAGATGGCTCTTGAATGCCTCGCGAAGGCTCTCGCTCGTGGCCTTTTTCATCATTTTCGGAAGAGCCTTGACGAGTTGCCTTTCGGCACTCAGAACGTCTCGAAGTTCTTCATAAAAAGCATCTGCCAGAGTTTTCATTGCCATGAGTCGATTCTCCTGATTCAAAATCCTTCGGTGAGTTCCAAACAACAGACTGTAGGGAACGCAACTGTTGTGCCGGAAACCCGATGTTGGCGACAGAACGGCAGTCAGGCTGTTGTCTGCACCGCGGCGTGCTGTTTTCGTTCAGCCGTCTCCGCCTGCGGTCGCCGATCGATCAGCCTGACCGCCCAGCTATCGCCGGGGTATTCGCTTATGCATCGCTCAACCCCTGCCACCCCGAAATCAGACAGAAGGGAAAAGGTGCCAGGAACCGTTTCGTTGACATACGGCTCGACAGTGGCATTCGTGCCCGACAGAATTTTCTGCGTTAGTCAATCACGACCGGCAGCGCCAGCAACTCCGGCGATTGAGGGATGAAATATGGAAAGTTCAGGTCAGAAACCTGCCACCCGAGTGTTTCCAGCATGCTGTTGCGAACAGTTTCGTCGGTAATTTGTTCATGGAAGGTGCGGGACGACATTGCATCCAGAGAATCACGCCAAATGGGCCCGTCGTGTCCCGGCACATGCAGTTCGACCATGAGTGATCCGGTCGCCTCGGTCACAGTCCTTCCGGTGTCACGACCTCGAAAATCAAATGGAGACTGCCGTTCAAAAATCGGCAGCTGTTCCCCGGCTGACTCGGCGAACTTCAATCGAAACACCGTCGCAGCGGCCGGAGACACCTGGATTCCGTCGCGGGCCAGTCTTGCTGTCAGCGAAGCCTGGATGACCTGCGCCGTAGTCTGGGCATTGCCTCGCGATTCGCCAATGTTCAATTCAATACGAACCGAACATCCGGGGCTGATCCACGCCGCCCCTCCTTCCTTCATATGAGTCAGTGACTTGCGAATTGCGTCCCACGGAATCTCCATCACTTCGAGCTGACCGGGAGCATGGGGAAACGCGCCGAGCAGGTGCTTGTCATCGTAGACAAACAGCTTCGTGTCAGAGCCAAAACCCGCTCGCACGGAAAGGACGATCCTGCCGGATTCCCTCTCGAAGATTTCGTTTTCAATCAGCCAGGCACTCCGATCCGGAAACCACTGCAGTGTGTTTTCCCAAAACGCACGTCGCGACGTATAGATCGGCTGGTCAAAAACGAGCTTTCCGCGCTGATTCCAGCACATGACGCGAGGCCTGGGATGCGTGGAAACACCTGCCAGTTCCTGAGTATCCGGAGAGAATTCCAGTGACTGCAGCCAGGCATAGACAAAGACATTGTCGTTCCCGCCAGCTCGGCTGTCAGCCACCACTTTATTGTCTTTGATCACGATGGCCTGTCCGCTGTCATCCCGGGGCATTGCCACCGGGCTGCCCATAACGGCGACCTGACGCCCGGTGTCGGAATTGAGGACCAGCAGTCGATCTTTTGCGACGGCCGCGAGATACTGACCATCCTGCGAAATCGCCGCAGAGCCGTGACCAAATTTTCCGTCGGCCACGGTAATGCTCTTCTGTGGCTCGCCCGTTTCGCAATCCCAAACCAGAAGTCCATCAGACGACCGTCCGCCGACGAACAGTCTGGTTCTGGACAGCAGTATGAGGTCCGAGTACCGCTCGGCTTCTCCCTTGGCGGTAAATCTCAGCTGCCCGGATGTCGTGTCCCAAACCATAATGTCCGTTTCTTCCTGGTTCGGTGATTTTGAGGCGGCTGCAAAATACCGGCCATCGGGCGATAACGCAGACTGGCCGCGGCCTTCGTACGTACCCTCCAGTTCGCCCGTGATGGTTTGTTTTTGCTTATCCCAAACCTGCCTGCCGGAAACGATCACGGGACATCCGGGAGGACCCACCGTGATCCCGCCACGTCCATCGAACGGGATCACGGATCCTTCCTTTCCCCATTCCGCTGAGGCGACGTTCGAGACATCCGCCGAATCTGCAGATGGTGGTGTCACCGTGTTTAACGGATTCTTTGCCCCGGCCGATTCAGGCAGTGAGTTCGTCGATCCGGAAATCCCGCTGGCAGCCGAAGCTGTCGAAGGGAAACTGTGACCCGGTGACGCGGGAGCAGCAGTCGCAGGCGCGACAAAGGTCAACCCATTTTCGCTGCCGACAACCGATGCCGGTTCCCCGGTGTTGCGGAAAGAAGTCAATCCAGTCGGTGGCGCAGGTTCCTGCCGGGACGAACCTAACGAACGTGAACTGACTTCTGTGGAATCGCCGGACGGAACCACCATCGTCACTGACTGGGAGGACGTCAGCTTTCCGACGAGATATGCGACGATGAGCAACAGACAGACGAACGCGGCGATGGCTGGGACGAGGAATGGACGCAGGTCCATAGGTGCCGCTCGTTCGCCTGAGCTCGATCGCTCCGTGCTGCGCGGAACCCGAATATCGGCTCCGCATTCATGGCATTTGATAGTCGTCCCGGCACGTTGTGGTCCGACGCGATATTGCTTGCCACACGATCGACATTCACAAACAGCCGACATGACTCGCTCTCCGGCCCCTTGATCCAACCCAAACGCCTTGAAAGACAGAGTAACCAGAAGGAAACCCGTATTCAATCCGAGGAGGCTCAGCCTACGGCAGAGCACAAAAGCCACAAGCAACGAAGCGTCAGCGAGGAATCGAAGGTGTTTGCCTCGCTGACGCTTCGGATTGGTACTAAATCAACAGCCCGCAGGCGTGCGTGGTCACGACGGCTTCCGATAGAAATCAACTGTCAGTCGTACTCCCTCTTCCAGTGTCGTGGTTCGCCAGTCCGGGAAGAGCTCTGAAATGTAGTATGGCTTCGGAGGGATGTTGGACGGAATCGAGGGGCCATTAATCCTGAGTCGCAATCCTGCTCCGGGAAGAACGTGATCAATCACGTTCACGAAATCTTCAGTCGTTGCAAGCTGGCTCGGCAGATCGACAACAGCCGAACCACGAGGTGTCTCCAGCGCTGATTGGACGAACGCACGAGCCACATCTTCGACATAGTCGTAGCCAACGCGGCCTTTGTAGTTGATCGAGTACGGCTCACCCAGTGCGGCCGCCCGACAAGCCTGCGATGGCCCGGCAGTCAATCCCACGGTCCGCTCCGGGCCATAAGCGACGTGTGGTCGAATACCAACCGACGCAATACTGAAATGCCGCCAATATTGCTCAGCAATCGAATCCACCGCCATCTTGAACGCACCGTAGAAAGAAGGTGGTCGATTATCGGCTGCCGTCAGTCCCAGCGAGCGATCATCCACCTCGGGTCCGTAGACAGCGTAGGAACTGGCATACGAAATCCCCTCGATGCGCCCGGCACACGCTCGTGCCAGCTCAAACAGGGCGACACTTCCCAGCACGTTGACCTCGCATCCTGCAAACGGATCCTGCTGACAGTTCGGCGTCAGCAGCGCCGCGAGATGAATAATATGCGAGACTCGCTGCTCGTCGGCCGTCCGCTGCAACAACCCGCGATCCAGAAGACTCCCGGCGACGAACGCGACCTTTGCCGCGTCGCCAGCGAGGATGCGATCCCAACGCTCGTCGTTCCTCTGCATGTCAATCACGACCGGCCGCAGACCGCGCGATAACAACTCGCGGAGCACCCATGTGCCGATGAATCCGCTACCACCGGTGACCAGAACGGAATTGCTCATCGTGCCCTCTACTGCTCGTCGTGCGTCCTGATGACGGGCGCGCGATTGACCGCCAGCACCGTTACCGGAAGATTGAACATCCTGCAGCCCATCGACGCGAGCTGGACGATGCACTACAATTTCTTATTGCCCGATTCTATCGGTCGATACGGCCTTCCACGAGTCGTTCGATCTCAGCAGAGAGTTGACAGGGCATAGTGATTCCTCAGGTAACATGTCGTGGATCCGTCCGGATTGTATCGGCGGCAGCGACGCTGGACAAACACTTTTCTTCTGTAAGAAAAGTTCCAGTGAGCGGTGCAATACCGCAGTCAAGGAGAAACAGTAATGCTGGTTGTCAGACAGAGAGTTCAGGTGATGCCAGGGCATCGCGTCGAACTGGTTGCTCCTGAACTGAACGATGGTGAGTGGGTTGAAGGCGTGGTTCGTGCCGATGCCGATCTGCCTGCCACAAAACCAACGTCCTCGCGTTCATTGACTCGCGCTGCCGGGCCTCGCGGTCGCAGATTGGGATGTATACGAACGACGCTCCAGCAGGACGGGAGTCATGGGAGCAATGATTCTGCCGACGTCCGGAGTCTTGATCATCGCTGCCAATATCGTTTTTGACACGGTCGAAAAGCACGCTCGATACAGCTCGGTTGCTTGAGACATTCTCGAATCACCCACGTCAATAACGCCATCCGCCGTAGCGTCAGCCGAGGCGCACCGTTCGGCGACGAAGCGTGGTTCACGACTTCAACACAAAACGGGTGAGGAGCCGTCTTGCTAAACCGAAGTGGATCGGCTCAGTGTGCCCGTCGCCCGTCGCCTTCCTGGTGCGTATGCTCACCTATGGAAGTCTTTACACCTGAGCGGCGGTGGGGACTTCGAAGCCGGAGCGATTTGGGTCTTTGAGCAACTGATTGGCTTCCCTGGCAAAATCGCCCGTGTGGGTTTCTTTCTCGGGATCGAATGTCAGCCATGGGCCGACCGTGTACTCGGCGCCGTCTTCCGGAACGCCGACGCCATCCCGCATGACTTCGTGCAGTTTCAGAAAGTGCTCGGCGGCTTTTTTGTTGTCGCCGAAGCGTCCGGCCTTGCTGTTGAACGGAACTTTCTCGCCGAGACGATACGAGTTGTTCATGAGATGGCCCAGGACGCAGCCATAATGAGCATCGTGGACGTTGCCGTTGGCGAGTTGCGGTTTGCCTTCGCGGCAGGCCGAAATAAACGCCGCCCAGTTGCCGCCAGGCGTGACTTTTCCGGGGTTGATGTTCAGTTTTTCGCCCTCTGAACTTCCGGATGGATAGTACAAGCCACGGACGATCTTGCCTCCGTCCTCAAAGTAATACTCATTCTCCACCTGGCGTTCGTATCCTTTGTAGGCCACATTGCGCACGTTGAAGAACACCTGCTGGCCGTTGGGGTATTCAGCAATTCCTATCATCGAATTGGGGGTCTCACCCTGATCATTCCAGGCGAAGCGACCGCCGATCGCCATGGCTCGTACGGGATGCGTGAGTTCTTTGTCCAGAGCCCAGCGCGCAATATCCAACTGATGAGTTCCCTGATTGTTCAGGTCACCGTTTCCGGTCTTCCAGAACCAATGCCAGTTGTAATGCACGTAGTTGCCGTGGAACTGATCGATCATGGCCGGACCGCGCCACAGGTTCCAGTCAAGATTTGCCGGGGGATCCGAGATCGGCTTGAATCCAATATTGTCGCGCTGTTTGCAGCAGTAGCCGTACGAGATTTTCAGCGGCCCAAACTGTCCGTTCTGGATCGCCTCGTGCAACCCGGCAATTTTTGCATCGCTGCGGCTCTGTGTGCCGTGCTGAATGACGACGCCATATTTCTTCTGCGCCTCGACCGCAATCCGACCTTCTCCCACATCATGGCTCATGGGCTTCTCAACATAGACGTGCTTCCCTGCCTGAGCCGCCCAGATCGTAATCAGCGAATGCCAGTGATTCGGAGTGGCGACGGAGATCGCATCAAGGTTCTTGTCTTCCAGAGCCTCGCGAACATCGGCGATTCCCTTTGCCTTGAAGTTATCCTTGAGTTTTCCCTGCAGGCCGTTCATGGCCGAAGCCAGTACCTGCTGATCCGGATCAATCAGGTACGCAATTTCCACGTTGTCCTGATCCATCCAGCCGCCGAGATGACTCTGCCCACGTCCGTTCAGCCCAGCCACGGCAATTCGCAGCCGATCATTGGCTCCCAGAATCTTCCCGGAAGCCCGAGTCCCTGTCAGCAGCACCGAAGCGCCTGCAGCCACGGAGTTTTTGAGGAACCTTCGTCGAGAGACGTTCGCCATCGGATGAGCCCTTGAATGAGTGGTGGGATTGCAAAGGGAGGGATGAGCTTGCTTCGGAGTGTAGCGCCAAAGTGCAGCGTCTTCAATTGTTGTGATTACATCGAATGATCACGACGGTTCCGATGGTTCGGCGACTTCCGTATCTCTAACCCAGCCTTCGTGTTGCAGCGTGATGGATTCGATGGCCATTGCTGTCGAGTTGGCATCCAGGTCGGGAAGAGCGCGGTATTCGGACACCCAACAGCGAAAGATCTTGTATGCCAGGACCAGCTGGCCGGCCTCGTTGTACAGTTCCAGGTACACGTCCTTACGGAAGTCCTTAAGTGAGACCTCGGCTCCCAACCCTGCCCCAAAACGCCAGACCTTGTCGGCCCAGTGTTCAAACTCGGTGTCATGAGTCACGCCCCGTTCCAGCGTGATGGGTGCGAACTTCGTCAGACCGGGCGACTTGCGGGTCGAGCTGGGATCACCGCCTTCGCGGTGTTCCACCACGTCCGTGGTTCGCATCAGCCCCGAAACTTTGCTGATTCCGGCCACGTACTTTCCGTCCCACTTCACGCGAAACTTGAAGTGCTTGTACGGATCAAACCGGGATGGATTCACGGTGAACTGTGTCATGTCGATCTCCTGAGTGTTCGAGGTCCAAGGATGCAGAGTCTGTCAGCCTTTGGGGATGAACGCAAATTTGGTGTAGCGTTTGATCGGCAACAAAGAACCGCGCCGCCATTCGAGTCGGCAGTTTCAGTGTGGCACGATATTGAGACTCATCGTCCCGAGTCTGATAGCGAACGAGCACGTTGGCCTGGCAATCAAATGACACAATAAGGGCTGAGAGCTGTAGCCTGGACATTCATGTCCGAGATCCTGGCCAATCACCCTGGCATTTTCGAACGGCTGTCAACGCACAATAACATTCGCTTCGACGGTGTTTCATGGCGATGCGACGGACATGAATGTCCATCCTACATCCGAGCATTCGACCATCAAACCCATAACTTGACTCATCTGCAATATGTTTTGAAAAGCAAGCCTGGCTAAGAATAAAGGCCGACGATTGCTCGTCGGCCTTTTGAATTCTTCAGACTGCAAAGTCGCCGATCAGCGTGACATGAACACGACGACCTGGCCGACTTCGACCTTGAGCATCACGTCGTCGATGGTTGGCAGCGTGGTGACGATGGCTTTCATGGAAGCCTTGTCGAAGTTGATCCATTCGGCCGATGTGCCGGAAGAGGATTCACCAACGGCGTTGTACATCGCGCGAATGTTCGGGCGGTTACGAAGAGTAATCACATCGCCAGGCTTGACCATGATGCC
>JBBJME010000383.1:0-5613 GCA_037719765.1 Planctomycetaceae bacterium | reverse complement strand
CTGATATCAAACTTCCCCGGTCATCTGGTGCGGACTTGAGAAGAAAGGCAAAAGTCATGGAGAAATGGGAAGCCGTGGACGTCGTCCACTGGCAGTCTCTGCCGGTCGTGTGTTATGCAACGCAATTCTGGCAGAAGCATGCGCTGTCGTTCGCGACGATTGAGGAGGTTTGCGGAAATAGGAAGCTTCGGTAAAGTAGTCCAGTCGAATCGGGATTTGATGAATTGGTTGACCATCGATTCGCGGCTGATTCCATTGTTCCTAAAGTAAGAACAGGGCACAGGGCGGGGGCCAGACGAGTGGTGTTTTTCGAAGCTGTCGGCTCGGCAGGAGCCTCTCCCTCCAGGGAATCAACAGGATTGGCGAAGCGCCGTTATTGTTCCGCCGACGCTGTTGTTTGTGCGGCGTCGGTGCCGCGGATCATTCGGAACTGGGGACTGAGCGTGATGGTTTCCAGAGCGACGGGAAAACGAAAGTCGCGGGCTTTGAGTTGGCTCATCATCTCATCAATCAGAGGTTCGTCGGAAAGCTGAACTGACCGGCCCAAAGCATAGCCGAGCAGCCGACGGCAGAAGGTACGGAGGAAGGAGTCGCGACGGGTGTTGAGCAGATAGTCGCGGAGGCCATCGACACCATTAACAGCTGTTCCATCGGGAAGCACCGCGTTGGCGTCAATCTCGTGGCCGAACGTGTCTTTAGCGCGGAGACGACCGATCGTGTCGAACTTCTCCAGAGTACCCATAGATATCGATCCGCTGATGACATTTCACGCACGCCGGATCACTGCTGTGAAGTTCCGTGAGCTGGCGCTCGGTCAGATCCGCCGGCACTTCTTCGGGCAGCACTGGCACGCCCTTCGGGGGCCGTGGCAGCTTTTCACCAAGCAGAAATTCCGACACCCAGTTGCCGCGCAGAATGGGACTGGTCCGAGATGCTCCGGACTGCTTCGACAGCGTCGCGGCCATTGTCAGAATGCCGCCGCGCGACACGCCTTTTGTGCCGTTGACGCGCTGCCAGCCGTCACCTTCCAGACCGACAATGCCGTAGAACTGTGCCAGCTGAGCGTTCACGAACGTGTGATCAGCGTCGAGCAGATCCAGGACCGAGCCATCGTTGCGGAACATATCTTCGAAGAAGCGAATGGCCTCTTCGTACATCGCCCCTCGAAGTTCTTTGAACTCAGGATAATGCTGCTCGCTCTTTTCATCCAGCTGATCAAAGTCGCGAATGTGAAGCCACTGGCATCCGAATTCAATCGCCATGCGACGAGTCTTTGCATCTGCCATCATCCGCAGCGTTTGCGTGCGCAGAACCTCGGGCTGGTGCAATGTTCCGGCGGCGGCGACGTCGCGCAATTCCTGATCGGGCATTGATGACCACAAAAAGTAGCTCAATCGATTCGCCAGTTCAAAGTCACTCACCGGCGTGGCCGCCGTTCCGGGCTGAGCGTGCTCGCCGCGATAGAGAAACGCCGACGTCACGAACACACGGGCAAGCAACATCCGAATCGCTGCATCATGCGAAAGTTCCTGCTCACGCAGTTTATGATACAGCTGCTGCAGTTGTTTGCGTTCAGAATCTGATACCGGGCGACGCCAGGCTCGGTTCGCAAACTCCAGGACGGCCTGCACATGCACGGGCTCCGTGTCCTTCAGCAGTTTCCGGAATTCTTCTGCACGCTGCAGGATGCCCTCGTGCATCGGCGTGAAAGCACTGGGATCGGCGTCCTGGGTGGCAAACTGCCAGAGTTGATCATACGCATCGACAAGTGCCAGCGGGTCCTGACTGACGAAGTGCATGTCCTCCCAGAGTCGATCGAGTTCTGCAGTTTCCGCGTCGTTCAGCATCAGCCGCTTCAGGTGGTCGTCTTCGCGATAATACAACGTCAGCGTGACGACTTCATCGACGGGAACAATCTTGGTGTAACACAACGCCGCAGGAAACAGATTGCGGAATTCATCGAAGTGAGCCAATAGCCGTGCGCGGGCCGCACTGTCGTCGGCAACCAGGATCGGCGTGTCATAGCTGACAGGTTTGTCACCGTCGGACCATGTGGACTTGCCGCCGTTTGCGCTTGTGGAACTCGCGGCAAGGCTGGAAAGTCTCTCGGGCTTCGCCGTGAGGACCTGCAGCTGCACAGTTCCCTCAGCCCCCGTTGCTGCATCAAGTGCTCCCGTGGCCACAAATTCGCAGCCTTCAACAAAATCGGCCGGTACACTGAACTCGAGCACCGACGGTGCCTGCACGCACAGGTTCGCGGCATCGATCGGCACGCCGCTCGGATGCTTGCCGAACACGGCCGGATCAAGACCGAAGTCTGTTCCGGATCCATCCGCGGTATCCGTTTTCTGCGAGAGCAGTTCCTTTCGCACGACAGCAAACAGCGGCCCGTTGAGCGATGTAAGCTGGCGATGCAGAACGGCGTCCGGCGCGTCGGCGGCGATGTCGCCGATACCATTCGTCAACAGAGTCTGAAGTTTCTCAGCCAACAGTTTCCGGGTTTCATCATCCTGCGCGACCTGCCATTGAGCGATCAGCGAACCGGCAGGGACAATCGAATCCGCGCCGCCACCAGCATCCGGCTCACTGTAGAAATGCCAGACGCCGGCGTTGCCGTGTCGATCCGCGTGCGGGTTGCGGCAAGGATATCGGGCGAGATGTCTTTGGCGAGGTTCCATTTTTGCCACATCATCCTTTGCCGTCACCGTCAAATCAATCGCCGTCATGTCACACGAATGTTCTCCATCACGCGGCCCGATGACCAGCGTCAACAAATCACCCGGCTGTACCACAAGATTCTCAAACGGGCCGAACTGATGTTCCTCCGCCCCGCCTGCGGTGCCAGACGCCAGACGCTGGCGAGTATTGCCGCGACGCAGCTCCACCAGCCAGGTGACTCCATTACCGCAGCCAATGTGAGCCCGCTGGACACGCCCAGTCACATTCACGGCATCCGCGATCGGACTTCGCCATCCGACTGCCACACGCAGTTTCGGCGTGGGATGAACACCCACACTGTGCGCGCCATGTCACCGGGGACTCGCACAAGATCGTCTGAAGAGTTCGCAATGACGCTCAGTGCATCCGGGCCGATCCAGCCTTTGACAAAGTCGTAGTTTTCCGCTCGTTCCATCTCTGCGTGATGTACGGAATCGATCTTCACGCCGGCACCAATTCCAAGCGGCAATCCGTTGCCAGGACGGTCGGCTCGACGCTGTGCTTGACGCGCGCTCATCAATCGTCGCCGCATCAGCCGACGCGCCTGCTTCCGCAGCGGCATTCAGACATGCCGCCGCGCTGCTCAGCACTTGTTCGCGATGAGCCGACAACGTGGCCACGGCGTGGCGGACATCGCGCAGCAACAGATCCGGCTGACCTGCCGCCACAAAGCGCGGATTTTCCCATACCGCAATGTCGTGTTCATTTCCGTCAGATGCATCGGATGTCGCCAGAAACAGCGTAATATTCTTTCCATCCTGTGGTGCGGGAAGTTTCACGCGGATTTCCTGTCGCGCGGCGAGCGGTTGAACGGGAACTTGCCAAGCCTTCGGACCATCCCGTTTGCCGATGTGTCCGATGGTGGTGAATCGCCACAAAGCCTGCTGCCATTGTACAATCGCGGCGGCCAGAGCCGGTACGCCGTCGGGTTTCGCATCACGCCACTGTGCGCGGATCATGTCGAGCACGAGTGACGGCTGCGTGTCGTTCAATGCCGTCCACAGGGTGGTCAGATATTTTTCATTGAGTCCATGTTCGCGAGCCACTTCGGCAAGGGTCTTTGAACCGGCACGCAGTGCGTCGCGTTCGACGAGAGTCGTTCGCAGATACAGTTCCAGCGGCAGTCGTCCGCCGCCGTTGGTTTCAAACTGAATGCCCTGCAGATTGACGGCTGTCGCGCCACCGCTGTCGGAGTAGTGCGCGTAGAACTGACGAATTTCGTCGAGCCGCTGATTCGTCCAGTCCCTGGATGTCGTCTTTGGAGAAAACTCTATCCCGTGCGGCAGCAGCATCGCATGACTGGCAATGTCTTTTCCCGCATCCAGATATTTCTGCACCAGAGCCGGCGACATGACAGCCGCATTGCCGACGTTTCAGAATCCTTCTCCCGCCGCACTGTCGACAGGGAACTCGCGCGGGCTCCAGCGGAACACGGTGAGATCCCGACGGCGTAACTGAATTCTGCGTTGTCCGGCGTCGCATGACCACCGGCCCCGGATCGCCTGGCTTTCGCGTCGGCATCGAGCACACTGCGGACCCAGTTTCGCAGAGCCGTGTGTTCGGTTTTGGTGGGCTGAAACTCAGCATCCTTTGGCGGCATCTCGCCGTCATCCATCATCTCGACGACGCGCTGCCACGGCACAACGTTGCCACGCATGTCGGCGACTGAATGAAACTGCTCCAGATCCAGTTCACCCTGTTTTTCAGCAGCGGAATGACAACCCAGACAATACTTCTGAAGAACTGCTGCCTGCGATTTTTCATACTGAGCCTGAAGCGAGGCAAACTCCGAGTCACTTGAATCCTGTGCCCGCAAACCGGTGCGTGAGACCAGCAAAAACGACGATGTCAGCAGCAAAAAAATCAGCGACTTCATGGGGAGCTCCAGGTGGGGGAAATGAGGCAGCTCGGGGGAGGAGGAAAACATCAGCCAGTGACGCCAAACCGCAAAGTCCAGTCCGTGACAGCGTGATGTGACGTATGATGTATGTCGCACACGGTAGAATTGAGGCGTAGCCAGATTCGTAAGAATTCGGAGATCGCCCTTTCATTAAGCCCGAAGTTTCACGACTTCGGCTACAGTCAAATGTGTCATTGCTAACCGTGTGTGGTATAAACCTGATGCAGGATGGCCGATCGATCGGGCCTGCCTCTGCTCAGAGTAGCGGTGTGCGGAAGTGAATTGCAACCGTTCCACCAAAAGAAAAACGTCCGTGCGGTTTGAGTCATTCTTCAGACTCAAACCGCCGGACGTTGATTCAATTAATTCGGTGGGTTTTCAGCTGTTGAAGCTGTTTTCCGCATACTGGGCCATGACCCGGTCAATCATTGCTGCGCGACTGCTGCGAGGTGGAACGCTGTTGGCAGCGAAACCAGAGACACTAGCGGATGAATTGCCGTTGTCGCTGACAGCTTCCTCGATTGCTCCCGATTCTGCGGCCTGCGGATCGACAGTGTTTTTCTGTGAGTCATCTTCGCTCGGTGCGGCGTCGTCACCAAGAAGCGGCGTCAGGTTGTTCAGGCCTTCGGACGCAACAGACTGCCTTGTTGCCGTGATCTGCGTGCTTGATCGCCGCGGGGTGGCATTGCGTTTTGCCGGAATTGAATTGCTGCCCAGGGCTAACGTCGATTGAACACCAACCGGACTCCCAACCGACGATCGACCACTGTCAGCACTGAACAATGAATTCGATGAAGACGGTCTGACCGGGATGGCGACTGTTGATGGACCTGCGGTTTCCTCCTGGACACTGGTGTTGTCGTTGGTCCGCTGCAATTCGACGCCGCCAGCTGCGCTATAGAAAACGACGGACGGATCCGAACTGGACGATTCCAGAGTGCGGATCGGCACGAAATCCATGAGTTCCTCAAAGATCGGATCACTATAGACCACGA
>JBBJME010000138.1:0-18501 GCA_037719765.1 Planctomycetaceae bacterium | reverse complement strand
GCAGGCCGCGATCCCCGTCTGCCTGTTCCGGATAGAACACATGATGCTGCCAGCTTCCGAAGCAACTGAGCCCCACGCAGATCGCAATCACCACTGCGATCCCCTGTGCGGCGATCTGCTGATCCTGAAACAAACAACGGAAAATCCGCCATGCGATCAGCAACCCGATCCATTCAAACGTCAGATTCAAAGCCGCGCGACGATCCCCTTCGAGCTGGAATACAACCAGAGCCGAAATCACATGCCCGAGGGCGATCAGCACCACGCCCAGATCGATTCTGTCAAACCGTGGCCACCGCGCGTACGCTGCATCCGCTGGATCCCTGACCCGCCATCGCTGCAATTCGTGCAGCAATCCCAGCAGCACCCAGAGCACGGTCAAATGCAGCCCGAGACCACTCACGGCTTCTTCGGTTGGCCACAGAAACTCTGCCGTCAGCAGTGCAAACGCGAGGATGGGAATCGACAATCGCATTCGCTACCGCCTCTGCTTGTCCTGAATCTCATTGACCGAACGTCGCCCCACTGTTTCCAGGATTGCGATCACGGCCAGCACACATAAGATCAGTGCCAGCACCAATGTTGCGCCGATCCAGTCGGACACTTTGTAAAGCAGCAGTCCGCCGAGTCCGGTCATCATCGTCGTCAGGTGAATGGTGAGCACCGCGTGAGCGGGCTTCATGCCAAGTTCAACGAGTCGATGCGAAAAATGACTTTTGTCGCCATGAAACGGACTCCGCCGCTGACTCAGGCGAATCAAAATCACAGAACAGAAATCGTACAACGGCACAGCCATGACACACAGGGGAGCCAGCATCACATGCCGACTGCCCGTGCTTTCATAAAACGTACCCGTGACAGTCAATGTCGCCAGCAGAAACCCGATCAGATTGCTGCCGCAGTCTCCCATAAAGATACTCGCTGGCGGTTTATTCCAGACCAGGAATCCCATCAGGGAACCTGCCAGCAACAACAACGGAACGGCCACCGACCATGCAGGCGTCCTGACCATCACAATCAGGATGGCCGCGAAGATTAACGACGCAATCACACCGATGCCTGCCGAAAGTGCATCCATATTGTCCAGGAAGTTCATCGCATTCGTGAGGACAAGAATCCACAGAACCGTCGCCAGAAATCCAAACCACGGCTGACTGACGAACACGGTAGCTCGTACGCCGACAGCGACGACACCGACTGCCACGGACAATTGCAGCCCAAGCCGGAACTTCCACGACAGATTCCAGCGATCATCAGCCAGTCCGGTCAGAAACAACACGCACGCCCCGATGCCAATCGCCAGAAACTGCGCGAGCCGTTCGGGCGACTGATGGATCGCTTCGACGACTGGATCGATGCCCGCCAGATATTGCGATCCACCGGTCAGACACGCGACCACCAGCGCTACCGTCGGGATCGTGAAGCCCAGAAAAATCGCAATCCCGCCGCCGCGCGGCGTCGGCTCGACATGCACTTTTCGATCGCCTGGCAAATCGATCAACCCCAGTGCGGGTGCCCACTTACGAATGAGCGGAGCCATCGCGCAGGATAATGCCGCGGCGGTCAGAAATCCTGCAATCAGTAACTCCTGCATCAGTTAAAACTCGCCGGTTGTTGAGAAATTCATTGTGGTGGCGTGTTCTACGCCATAATCCGGCACAGCAGCGAAGTCAAAAGAGGCCGAAGCAAAAGAGAGGCGATTTTTGGCGAGAACACGACTTTCTCGCCAATAGTTCAACAAACTGAAGAGGTGTTCTGGCCGGAAATTGAGTACAATCACTGCATTGCCCTCGTAGCTCAGCAGGATAGAGCGGCGCTTTCCTAAAGCGCAGGCCACAGGTTCGACTCCTGTCGGGGGTATTGCTGATCCGCCGTATACTTCGTGGATCCGGGAAGGCTTCGTGTCCGAATTCGTCAACAATCACAGAACGCTGCAACAGGTTATCAGCCTGTTGATTTGAACTTAGCGTGGGCCAGTGCGTGTGCTGCATGATCATCATGCGATGACATCCTCGGAATTGCAGAACAGACACTCTCAGGCGTTTCACGAAGGGCAGCCGATCGACGAGATCGTGGGTTTGCACTGGCACTTGGCATTTCCTGAAGACCTGACCGGCGATCAGTGCCCTGTGCGGGACGAAGCGACATCAGAACGGCGGCTGTTTGCGTGTGCGTCGGCGGCGTTGTCCTTTGAATACTCCGAAGCACAGACGATTCAACACACCCTCCGTGCTTCTGCGGAACACTTCGTTTCTGACGTCGTGATTCTGAATCATGTACCTCAGCCAGCTGCGACCGCATCTCGTTCGTTTCTGAAGACGCTGCTGAGCGAGATTCCGCTTTCGGCGGTGACGGGCGTTTGCCTGGTCTAAACGTGAGTCTCTGTGCGTCGCCGACAATCCGGCGAGTCTTGCTTTGTGTGCTCAGCCGATGGGCTTTGAACTGCAGGTTTTCACAGAGGTGTCTCACCCATGAAGTTACGTGCATTGATTGTGGCGATTGTTCTTGTTGTGGCAGCGTTCGCCGTTTACGTCAAAATTCATTATTTTGCAGCGACAGAGTCCGCCAGTGTCGATCATTCTGCTGAGATGAATCAAGACGTCGCGGAGGCTGGTGTTTCAACGTCTGTCAAGTTGCCGACGGAGAAGCTGAAAGCTGCCGGTATTTCGCTCATGACAGTCGTTTCGTGGATTTGTTTCCGGTGGGCATGGCGGCTGAGCAGCCGCCAGGCCCACTCAACAAATGTGAGTCAGGCTACGATGCTGCAGCATGCTCAACGATTTTCACGTCTTCACCCGGGATTTGGCCAATGGCCTGCCGCGGGATGCGGCATAGCATCCGGACGCGTGCCGATGTTTCGTCGGTATAGGTGCGGCTGAGTTCTTCGGCGTGTTGAGTCAGCCAGGCCAGCAACTTACCGTTACCGACACTGGCCTCGATTTCGATCTCCGCAAATCCACCCGAGAGTCGGTCGGCAACGATTTCTCCCAGTTTTTCCAGTCCCATGCCGGTGGCCGCACTGATCGTGACCGTGTCGTCATAATGCCGCCGCAGGATATCGACCATCGACAGATCTTCGACTCGATCAACCTTGTTTAATACCAGCAGCACGTTCTTGACCTGAATACCAATCTCATCCAGCACTTTATACACCGTCTGAATCTGGCGTTCGGCTTCCGGACTGCTGGCATCCACAACGTGCAGCAACAGATCCGCGTGGCGAGCCTCTTCCAGAGTTGATCGGAACGACGCAACCAGATGGTGCGGCAGATTGCGAACAAAACCAACCGTGTCACTTAACAAGACATCGCCAAAATTCGGCAGTTTCCAGCGACGAGTGCGCGTATCCAGCGTCGCAAACAGTTTGTCCTCAACCAGCACGTCCGCGCCAGTCAGCGCTCGCATCAATGTACTCTTGCCGGCGTTTGTATAGCCCACGATGGACACCGTGGGTTGTTCACGCCGCAATGAAACCGTACGAACGCGACGGGATTCCACGTCGTGCAGCTTGCTCTTCAACTCCGAAATGCGCTTGTCAATCAATCGTCGGTCGGTTTCCAGCTGCTTTTCACCGGGACCACGACCGGCCCCCAGTCCGCCAAGGCCGCCACCACCGAGGCGTTCCAGGTGTGTCCACATTCGCTTCAGTCGAGTGCGGAAATACATCAACTGAGCGAGCTCAACCTGCAGCATGGCTTCATGCGTGCGGGCATGCGTCGCGAAAATATCCAGAATCACTTCGCTGCGGTCCACAATCGGCTTTTCGAGCGACTGTTCCAATGCGCGGCCCTGCGAGGGGGTAAGGTTGTTGTCGAAGATGACAACCTGAGCGTCAGTCTGCAGCACCAGCTCTTTGAGTTCTTCCAGCTTTCCGCGACCGATACAGAGGGACGGATGCGGCGACTCACGCAGCTGCGTCATTTCGCCGACAACGTCAACCCCAGCCGTTCTGACAAGGCCCTTAAGCTCATCGAGCGCGCCGGTCCTTGCAAAAGCATCGTCGGGATGGAACACTCCTACCAGAATAGCGCGTTGACTGCCGACTTTCAGCGAATCTCGTTTTGGATCACCCAAGTTCAAACATCCTTATGAGTAGCTACCAGGAAAATACAGCCGACCGTCGCGTCGGGCACGAACACCTGCTCACCTTTCATTGTATACCTCCCGCGTTGCAGAGTGAATCATTTAGCCCAAAGCCACAAACCAGGCACTTGGTTCAATTCACACCGGAGAATTAGCTCTGCGACACGGAGTTTTGCAGAGCGTTCGTGGAATCTGCAGAAAAGCGATGCCAGATCGCTCCGAAGTCGGGTGAGTTCGGGTACGATTCGGTCCCCGTTTTCTCTCTTCAGCCTGGTCCCGCCACATGACACGCCAACAGGATCCCGTCGTCAATTCTTCGTTTCGTGAAGCCATTGTTGTCGTCAGCGTTTGGCTAATTGCAATGACCTGGACGATCACCGTCTGCTATCGCATGGGTTATAACCGCCCAATCGAAGATCTGAAATTCGTCTACGGATTTCCAGACTGGATCTTCTGGGGAATCGTCGTCCCGTGGTGCGTCTGCACAGTCGTTTCCTGCCTGTTTAGTGCGTTGCTGTTTCGTGAAGGGCATCTGGGTGAGGACGTTGAGAATGCCGATGAACTTGGATTGGGGGGCTGAGCCATGCAGGAAGCCACTCTCCTCCACTTCGAAAACCTGACGAACCGGCTGCTGATTCTGGCCGTCGATCCGCCCGCTCCCCGCGCTGGTTACGGCGCGATGTCGATGCTGGTTCTGTTCATTCTGGGATCGGTTTGGATCGGCGTGATGGCCAATCGTGCGACTCAGAGCGGCGGATTCATGAAGGGCTTCTTCCTCGGAAATCGAGGACTGGGCGCCTGGGCGCTGGCATTGACCGCTACCGTGCAGAGCGGCGGAACATTCATGGGCTTTCCGTCGCTGGTCTACAAACACGGCTGGATTGTGGCATTGTGGATTGGCAGTTACATGGTCGTTCCGATCACCGGTTTTGGCATCATCGGCAAACGTCTGGCTCATTTAAGTCGCCGCACAGGAGCGATCACGGTCCCCGATCTGTTCCGGACTCGTTTCAACAGCCCGGCTGTGGGTTTGACCTGCACAATCTTCCTGCTGCTCTACATGTCGTTCCTGATGTTCGCCCAGTTCAAAGCAGGGGCGATTGTGATGCAGCTGGCGTGGCCGGATTCGACCGAGCTGTCGATGGCTGAAGACATAACCCCCGCGTCGGAAATCACATATGATCTCACTCTGCCGTGGTACAAAATCAAGCTGACGCGGTATCACATCGGACTGCTGATTTTTTCGAGTACCGTCGTCGGTTATACGCTGATCGGTGGTTTTCTGGGCGCTGTCTGGACAGACCTGTTTCAGAGCCTGTTGATGTTCGTCGGCATTATGATTCTGCTCTACGCTTCGCTGACGGCGGCGGGCGGCCTCGAAAATGCCACGCTGACGTCGCTGAAGAATACGGGTCCAGGGTATGTCACCGGACCGGGCTACAGCAGTGGCGAAGGAGCGTCCGATTTCCTGCCGTTGTCACTGGCCATTTCGTTTTTTATCGTCTGGGTCTGGGGCGGCGTCGGAACCCCTGCGGGTCTGGTTCGATTGATGGCGAGTCAGGACACGAGCGTGATTCGCAAATCGATCTACCTGTTGAGTCTTTATAACATGGGGATCTACCTGCCGTTAATCGTCATCTGCATCTGTGGTCGAGCATTGATTCCGGACCTGGAAAAAACGGATGAGATCATTCCGCGTCTGGCATTAATGACAACGAGCAAATGGCCGGCGGGTTCGTTCGTGGCCGGATTGATTCTGGCCGCTCCGTTTGGTGCCGTGATGGCGACAGTCAGTTCGTATCTGGTTGTGCTGTCGTCCGCCGTGGTGCGGGATATCTATCAGCGTTTCTGCAATCCCGCTGCGGATCGCAATCGCTTACGCGTCGCGGCATGGTGTACGATGATTTTTGCCGGTTTCCTTTCAGTCGTCATTAACTGGAATCCGGTACAGTTTCTGCAGGCATTCATTGTGTTCAGCACCTCCGGAGCGGCGGCGACGTTTCTCGTTCCGGCCGTCATGGCGTGCTACTGGCGGCGCGCGAACTCAAGCGGCATTCTGACAAGCATGCTCAGCGGAGCACTCACCGTGCTGGTGCTGTACACTATCGGCATCGCGGACCTTCTGCCGCAGACTCCGATCGGGGCTCAGACGTCGTTCCGTCCGTACTTTCTGTTGGGTTACGATCCACTGATCTGGGGACTAATGACGTCGATCGTGTTAGGCGTGATCGTCACGTTGCTGACTGAACCGCCGGATGAAGAGCTTGTGTCAAGAATGTTTGATGTGTCCAGGTGACGCTGGGGAAGAACCGTCCACAAACACCAAATGACGCATCAGCAGGAAAACAAACCCGCCGTGGCTCGCTCTCGTTTCGGGCCGGTATCGTGTGTCGTCGAGACTGCGTCATGACCGGACAGTTCCTCCGGCGATTCGAAAATGCGACATCTGCAACGACTCGGGATCGATCATCCTGATGACATCCAGCCCCAGCTGAAACCAGCCGCCCGGTCGAGTTGACTGATGGCGTACTTCCGTCAGAAAGATCGCCATGATTCATCAAGCTCGGGGACCGCAACCAAAATCGTGCGGCGGTCAAATGCTTTGAATCAGAACGCAATTCCCTGACGCCGCAGATCGCACGTGACGGCCGGTTCAGCGAAAGACATTTCGGCTGCTGCGGCGCTCTGATTGGCTTCAATCGGAATAAGCCAGATACCGATGGAAACATGCCGTGTGCCGTCATTACGGCGATTCGTGTTTAGCCCTTCGTCGTACGGCATGTCTCGCATATCAAGCTGCGACAGGATGCGTGACAGTGAATGTCTGGCTTTCAGGTTTTGGTCTGGTCCACTGAGCATTGATGCAATGGACCGGATAATGGGATTCGTCTTGATCATCGACATAACTCCAGGGGCAGCTGCCCTACGAAAGGGAATCCGGCCAGTACTGCTCGACCGGAAAATGTGGCGTGACGATTGACATGACTTCCCGAATTTCATAACGCGTCATATCTTTTCGCCACGATTCCAGTGGCGATTTTTGTCCTCGCTGCACTGAGAAATAGGTGTATTTTTTCCCAATCAGTCGACGCAGATCGAAAGCAGGCGATGCGGACTGAGCGAGAAATGCTTCGACCTTCGAATCAAATGGCAGGTGTAGCCAGTCGAAGACCTTGTTCCATTCCTGCGCGGGATTTCGCACTAAGTCGCAATAAACCAGTGTCCGCATCTTCATCACGGTCGAACGTTCATACTGACCGAAGATCACCGTATCGACCAGCCAGTTGACGGCGAGGACGCCAGCAGGCGACATGGACCTGATCTCAGTCACTGTAAACCCAAGAGGTTCAAGATAGTCTGAATACCGAGCCCAGACTTTGTTGGCATCAGCACTCGACGCCTGCATCACACCCATGCGAATACCGCGTAGCCATGAACTGACCACGCCGCATGGATGACGCAGCAGCACCAGCGCGTCTGCATGGATGGTTTCCAGAATTCGATCGAGCAACGGAAAAGGACGATTCTTGATAACGACACAGTGTTGTTCGTTGAGATCGCCGGAAGCCAGATAGTTGAAGACCGAACGCATCGGCCTGAAAGTTTTGGCACTGATCCATGCTGCCGTTCGAATCCATGCGGGAGATTTCAGAAAGGATTTCCGAGAGAAGGGTGGTTTCTGCGTTTCGATGCAGGCATTCATCAGCAGTCGCGTCAGTACTTCTGTGTCATCGGGAGTCCCGCCCCTCGCTTTGATGCGTTCACACAACTGTTTGAGCCTCTGGTCGTCGCCGAGCTGATAGAACGGTTCGTGGCATCCCTGAACGGCGGGATGCGAATCCAGCACTTTCAGAGCCCATGATGTGCCTCCTCGGGCACTCCCGGCCAAAAGTACGCACCGCGGCCTGTTCTGCGCCGGCACGATGACCGGACGCACAGCCGTGGATTTGAATTGAGTGATCAATTGGGGCTCCATGTCAAAACCTGAACAACGCGTAATTCAACGATGCAAATAGTTGATGGATTGCCTGGATACACTACTTCAGGGATTGATACCTGCAGGCAGGTTTCAGGATCTCGATTCCCGCGTCCAGGGATTCAGAATACCGCGAGCCGTCCAGGTCGCGCGGTTTCGAAAGTGCGACGGGCGTTGAGGCGCATTGACAACCAATCTGTCAATTCAGAATCATCGACTCAGTCGCTATTCCCGATATGATCGGACCAGCCCACGGCTCGGTTGCGTTCATCAGTGGAGCGTGCCAACATGCTGCACTTCACTTTGACATCACGACACAGGAGAGATTTATGCCCCCATGGCCAATTGGTGTTTTTGCGTCCATCGACGCGGGACTGGGAGTTCATCTGGATGTTGTTCGCGAGCTGAAAGTTCCCACCATTCAACTCCATGCACCTCATGCGGCGACTCGCAACGCGGCGGCGGCGGGAGCATTCCTGAAAAAATGCGAGGATGCCGGAATTACAGTGACAGCTGTGTTCGGCGGCTTCGAAGGCGAGAGTTACGCCGACATTGCGACATCAGCGCGAACAGTCGGCCTGGTGCCGGAAGTAACTCGTGCAGCGCGGCTGCAGGAAATGAAAGAAATCAGCGACTTCACGAAGTTACTCAACTGCAACACAGTTGCCCTGCACATCGGCTTTGTGCCGCATGATACATCATCCACAAGTTACAAGGATCTGATCACGACCACGCAAGATCTCCTGGACCATGTTTCAGGTAATGGCCAGCAACTAAATCTGGAAACCGGACAGGAATCTGCCGACCATCTGCTCCATTTCATTGACGACGTTGGACGCAAAAACCTGTTCATCAACTTTGATCCTGCGAATATGATTCTGTACGGAACCGGCGAACCGATTGCGGCTCTGAAAAAAGTCGGCCGCTTCGTCCGCAGTATCCACTGCAAGGATGCAAAATGGGCTGCACCGGACGTTCGTGGCACAGCATGGGGCCAGGAAGTTCCGCTAGGTGACGGCGATGTGGGCATGGAAACCTACCTGCGGACACTGCAGGAACTTGGCTACACCGGGCCACTCACGATCGAGCGCGAAATCCCACAGGACCGTGAACGCCAGAAAGCCGACATCGGCCATGCCGTACGGCTGCTGACGCAACTCCGTGCGAAAATTCTCGACAGTTAAGGATTTCGGCGGGCGGTGCGGCGTCAGCCTGCCGGTACGACTGTGATTTCTCTTCATTCTGAATCATAATCCTACTCGTAATCATAATCGACTTGCTGCTTGAGTCAGGTTGCCCCACGCAGGCCTTGTTGTGCCACGCGTGATTAAGTGTAGGATTAAGATTTCAGACCTGGAATAACGATGGCACGCTGCGATCAGGGGTATCTGTGTGACGTCTGCGGTGAAGAAGTGGAATCGATTAGCGAAAGCGATTTGTACCTTCGCTTTGTTAACGGGGAAATTTCGTCCAGAGAACTGCTCGGCACCTCCGAACGACATCTGCGCTGCAACCCTGTCGTGGCACAGTTCATTACGCACCCGGATTTTGCACCGGTCACCGTCGAAGGCGATTTCGACCGGCGATTGTTTGATCCAGCCGACATTGCTGATCGTGAAACGCTCCTGACCCGCGGTTGGCTTCGCTTGCAGGAACTGGCCGAACTGGCTCAGACCGTGCCACTGCCGCATTATCCGCTGCCGGAGTTTCAGAAGAGATAGTCCATTAACACATTGTCTGGAGTCCTCCATGCCGTTGATGCCCCGCAAGACGCGCCACCATGATCGATCCAGTTGTGACTACGTCGGAGACAATGCAATCCAGCGCATTCCTGCGCTGTTGCTGCTGCTGTGTTTGACGGTCGGGGTTTGGGCTGGATCGACATCTATCGGACACGCCCAGGATTCCGCTGCGGTGCTGCTGGCGACCTTTGATGTGGATGTGACGCCGCCGGTTGGAAATCACATGGCCTACGATCCGGTCAAACGCGTTGATGAGCTGACTCTGCGCTGCCGCGGAGTCATCCTGAAGGGCAGCGACGCGCCGATTGTGTTGTGTGCGGTTGATTTCCTTGGAATTGCAAACGAAGCTCACGATGAGTGGCGAGAAGCGATCGCTGCTGCTGCCGGGACGACGTCTGATCGAGTCGCTGTGCACACGCTGCATCAGCACGACGCTCCGCATGTTGACTACACGGCAGAACAGTTACTGCGTGACGTCAATGCCCCTCAACTCGGACCGTTCGACGGAGCGTTCGCGCGGCAGGCGATGCACAACACCGCGGCAGCGGTCAAAGAGGCAATGCAGAAGCTGCAGCCCGTGACTCACGCTGGCATTGGATCGGCCGAAGTCATCGACGTGGCGTCGAACCGTCGGATTCTGGGTGATGATGGAAAAGTGCGTGTGACCCGTTACACAGCAACTCGCGATGCGGCCGTACGAGCCGAATCGGTCGGTACAATCGATCCGATGGTGAACGTCGTGTCGTTCTGGAATGCCGACGTTCCCATCGCTGTGCTCAGTTATTATGCTGTCCATCCACAGAGCTACTATCGGATGGGGATTCCGAGCCCGGACTTCCCCGGCATCGCCCGTTTCATTCGTCAGCAAGCCGTTCCGTCAGCAGTACATGTTCACTTCAACGGTGCGGGCGGCAATCTCGGAGCAGGCAAGTACAACGACGGAAGTTATGAAAACCGCGTGCAGCTGGCGACACGTCTGGCCGACGGTATGAAGCGGGCGTTCGATGCCACGGAGAAGACCGAATTAACGCCTGGCAAGGTTGCATGGACCGCAGTCAAAGTCTCGTTGCCCATGACAGAACGTTTCGATGAAACTCGCTTTCGCGTTGACCTGAAGGGGTCCGCAACCAATCGTCCGGCATCGACTCAGGCTGCACAGAAGCTGGCATGGCTGATGCGTCAGCAAAGCCAGCATCAGATTGACATCCCAATGCTGTCGCTGGGAGACATTCGACTGATTCACATGTCAGGCGAGTTGTTTGTCGAATATCAGCTCGCGGCCAAAGCGATGCGCCCCGATCTGAAAGTCGCAATGGCAGCCTACGGCGATTACGGCCCCTGCTACATCGGCACCGCCATCGCATATGATCAGGGCGGTTACGAAACGAGCGATGGCGCGACGAATGTGTCGGCAGCTGTTGAGCCAGTTCTGCGCGACGCCTTAACTCAGCTTCTGGAGCCGACGGAAAAGTAAGTCGCCCGCCACCATGACTGGCGAGCGGTATGCGTCAGCTTGCCGGTACATTGCGGACCAAAGTGCGGTACGTTGCAACCTGCGGTTCGGTGCATCCGAGACGATTGTTTCGCGGTTCATGATCGTAGCTGTTTGCCCGACCCGGTCAGCTATTTGCTCATCAGCTTCCGCAATGATCGACCGTTCAGTGTTCCGGTGGCCTGACCATCGTAGACGGCAAATGCACCAGCGACGAGGACGTAACGGACTCCCGTGGGAGGCAGATACGGCTCATCGAAAGTCGCCCGATCACGAAAGGTCTGCGGATCAAACACCGTGATATCTGCAACCATGTCCTGCTTCAGCCATCCGCGGTCCGTCAGTCCCAAAATCTCCGCAGGCAGTCCCGTAGCGCTGCGAATGGCGGCAGCGAGCGACATGACGCCCTGCTCGATAGCATAGCGACCGATTTTGCGAGGAAACGTGCCGAATGATCGGGGATGAGGCTGGCTTGATGTCGGAACTTTGGAACCTCCGTCACTGGCAGTGGCGACCCACGGTAACGGCATCGCCATCTGCATGTCTTCTTCATTCATGCCAAAGTTGATGACCGATGCTCCGCCGTTGCTCTCAATTTCAAGCACCAAATCAACGAGTTCCTTCTTTTCCGCCTCCGCAACTTCGTCAAGCGACCTGCCAATCCATCGACGATTGTGTTTGCAGGAAACCAGCCGAATTCGAGACGCGGATTCAAGCGTGTTTGCCACGTCTTCTCGAATTCGTTTTGCTGTTTCCGCATCCTTCAGACGTTCTTCGAGTGCGGTTCGACCGCCTTCACGCGACCACGACGGCAGCAGAGTTGCCTCCAGAGAAGTGCTTGATGCCGTGTATGGATACTGGTCCGCTGTGATCTTCATTCCCTGGGCTCGAGCCTGTTCGATTTGCTCAACGGCCAGTCGCAGTGTGCCCCAGTAGAGCTTGCCGCTGGCCTTGAAGTGTGACACATGCACCGGCAGATCAGCTTCTTTGCCGATGCGGATGGCTTCCTGAACACTGGGGACAAGCTCAGCCCCTTCGCCACGAATGTGACTTGCGTAGATGCCATCGTGTTTCGCGACGACGCTGGCGATTTCAATCAGTTCTTCGGTGCCGGTCAGCGTGCCGGGTATGTAGATCAGGCCTGTGGACATCCCAAACACGCCATCCAGCATGGCTTGCTCGGCCAGGGCTCGCATCTTTTCAAGCTCTTCCGCCGATGGCTTTCCCGCGCTTTACCCATGACCCGCTGCGAAGACTTCCGTGCGGCAACAAGTGAGCGATATGTGTCCCGGCACCGTTCAGGTCGATGGCGTCCAGGTACTTTCCGGCATCCACCGGTCCCATCCCGCAGTTTCCCGTGACAACGGTCGTACATCCCTGCAGCAGATAGTTGATATTAGCGCGAGTATCGCGTTGGAGGATTGGGTCATCGCTGTGATTGTGGAGATCAATAAATCCCGGCGAGATCACCATTCCGGCGCAGTCAATGCGAATATCCGCTTCCGGAATGCTGCCAGCCCCGATCAAGACGATGTGCCCGTCGCGAATCGCCACATGTCCGACGGAAGGTTCACTGCCATCCCCCGGATGAATGGTCCCGTTTAACAGCACGAGATCGACTCGTTCATCGGGATGTTGCGCGGCAGCGAAGTGATTACTGCCAAGACTGCGAAGTCCAAAGCACGCACACAGCACGATCATACGAACAGGATGCGACATACAGATGAACTCCCGGAAGTACGCGCTGTCGACAGTAATAGAAGATAGGACAAGTACACAGGACTCCGGTAAGAATAGGATCTCAACGCCAATCGGAAAGCCGCAGCAGCAAAAGTCGCGATCCGACAAAATACCGTTCATTGCTTTGGCCGTGTGCTTTGCCAGTGCGACGGACATGAATGTCCATCCTGCTGATCCATCATTCCTGGCTGGATCGCTCTCCGACGGGGCGGACGTTGCCACGCACGTCGTCAAGTGCGAGCTACCGAAGATGCGGACGCGGACGATGTTCTGAGGCCCGTCGTTGGTACGTTGAATCTTAGCACCCAGTTGATTCAGTTTCTGTTCGAACGCATGGTAACCGCGATCGAGGTGATACACGCGGCGGATTTCGGAATGACCTTCCGCCGCCAGTGCCGCCAGTACCAGTGCGGCACTGGCACGCAGGTCAGATGCCATGACGGGGCCGCCGATAATCGCGAGACACTGTGGATGACGGCGGAATTGCCCTGAATCCGGATGTCGGCTCCCATTCGACAAGTTCTGCGGCGTGCATGAGCGCTCCGGAAACACAGCATCGGTGACCAGACTTTCGCCGGCGATTGTGGACAACAATGCCATGAATTGAGCCTGACAATCTGTCGGCAATCCCGGATACGGTTCAGCCGTCAATCGCGCCGGGCGTTGAATGGAACTGGCACGAATGTGCAGCGTGTCATGCGTGACATCGATCGGAATACCGATCAGATTGAGGGCATTCAGAACGTATGCCATATGGGTGGTCGGTGCGTTTCTGATTGTCACGTCACCGTGCGTGATGGCAGCCGCGATCGCCAGTGTTGCTGCTTCGATCCGATCAGGAATGACGGTGTGACGAACGTTGTGCAGCCGGTCCACGCCGTCGATTTCCACAACCGACGTACCGGCACCGGAAATTCTGGCCCCGGCCGCATTCAGGAATCGAGCGAAATCCTGAACCTCCGGTTCCTGAGCTGCAGACCGAATGATGGTCCGGCCACTTGCGAGGGAGGCGGCAATCATGATGTTGCAGGTTCCGGTCACAGTGGGGCCATGCGGTCCGCACAGGTCCACGTCGGCACCGCGAAGTTTCACGCCTTCCGCGACGATGTATCCTGCTTCAAGCCGGATGTCGGCTCCCAGGGCCGCCAGTCCGCGCAGGTGCAGATCGATCGGACGATGACCGATGTTGCAGCCGCCAGGCAGAGAAACCCGCGCCGTTCCAAAACGTGCCAGCAGCGGTCCGAGCACGCAAACACTGGCTCGCATCTGACGCACCAGTTCGTACGGTGCAACGGATGATCGGACATCACAGGCATTGATGCGGATGCTTCCGTCGTCAAACAGTTCGACCGCTGCACCAATCGACTGCAGCAGTTGTCGCATTGTGGCGACATCCTGCAACTGCGGAATCTGCTGAAGGACGACTTCACCCTCAATCGCCAGCGTTGCCGCAAGGATCGGCAGCGACGCGTTCTTGCTGCCGTCAACGTGGACCGTTCCATGCAGCGGATGGCCACCTTCAACACAAAACATGTCCACAATCAGCTTCCTTTCTGATCACAACAGACTACAGAATTCCTTCGACAATTCGCTCATGGCCGCTGAGATCACGGCGGATACTTGTGGAACTGAATCCCGATGCAGTCAGAAGTGCGGCCACGGGCTCACACTGTGCCGGATCCAGTTCCAATGCGATGAACGCGCTGGGTTTCAGGATCTTCACAGCGTCGGCTGCAATCCGCCGCACGATGTCCAGTCCATCTTTGCCGCCAAACAATGCTTCTGCAGGTTCGTGCTGTGCGACTTCCGGCTGCAGGGAGTCGCGTTCGTCGTCCCGGATGTAGGGCGGGTTGCTGATGAGTCCGTCATACAGCGTACCGCCAGCCAGCAGCGGTTGCAGCACGTCACCTGCCAGGAGTGTGACACGGTCAGCAACTTCCAGTTTCTGCACGTTGCGCGTGGCAATCTCCATCGCTCGCTCAGACAAATCTGTCGCGACGACACGACACAGTGGTCGCTGTCGGGCAATGGTCACGGCAATACAGCCGGACCCGAAACCGACTTCCGCAACTGTCCGGGGCTCATCTTTCGGAATGCGTTCCAGACAAATGTCCACGAGCGTTTCGGTTTCCGGTCTCGGGATGAGCACACCCTGTGCGACTTCAAAACTGCGGCCGTAAAATTCACGCGAACCGATGATGTAGGCGAGGGGTTCGCGCTTCGCGCGACGCTGGACCGATGCTCGCATCTGAGTCCGCTCGGCTTCCGTCAGTTCGTTGTCGATATCGGTGTACAGCCTGATTCTCTGGCACTGGCGGGCGTGAGCCAGCAGTAGTTCGGCTTCCAGTCGTGGTGATTCGACGCCCTTCTGCTTTAGAAACCCTGCCGTCCATTCCAGGATTCGCCGCACAGTCCATACGTCAGCACTTGCAGGTTGGTTGCCGGTGTTGACATAGGATGCGAATACAATCAATGGGCGAATGAGTCTAGTGCTCGGTCAATTTGGAAAGGGTCAGAACCAATAGCCAAATGGCCCAGAGGGTGCTCCGCACTATTGGTTCCTGACCCCTTTTTCAGGCCACAACTCCTCGTTTCATGGTTGACAGAGCACTAGTAGATTTTGTGGCGTGGTCGGGATTGTAGTTCGAACCACGGAATTGTTCTACGTTCGCCGGAAATTCAATCCTCCGCCTTGCTCCCGTCGCCGCACATTTTGACGATCCTGGGATCAAAGCGAGCCACGATCTCGACAAGATCTGACTGCTCCGCCATCACCTGTTCAATGTTCTTGTAAACCATCGGAACTTCGTCCGAGCCAGCCGACAGCACCTGAATTCCTCGTTTGGCAAGGTTCTTCTGCACGGCGCGAAAGTTGAACTGGTCCAGAGCCTTCTTGCGCGACATGGCTCGCCCGGCACCATGCGAAGCGGAGTTCAGACTTTCCGGATTTCCTTTGCCTCGCACGATGAACGCCGGATCGGCCATGGACCCCGGAATCACTCCCAGCTCGCCCTTGCCCGCCGGAGTTGCTCCCTTGCGATGCACGATTACGTCGCGACCGTGGTGATGCTCCTTCCACGCGAAGTTATGATGATTTTCGACTCCGGCAATCACCCGCGCGCCGAGCAATTGCGTCACCAGGCGATGGATTACTGCGTGGTTCGCGGACGCAAATTCGCCCATCAGATTCATGGCAGCCCAGTATTCCTGTCCCGCCTGCGACTGCATGTCCAGCCATGCCAGACGATCAAAATGCTGATGTTTCTTTGGCATGTTTGCCCGAGCCATGTTCGAATACGTCGAACACACCGACGCTCCCGGACCGCGGCTCCCACTGTGACTCAGCAAGGCAACATACTGACCTGCGTCGAGATCCAGATCTGCGGACCGCTCGGAGATGGTCACGACACCGAACTCGACAAAGTGGTTCCCCGATCCCGATGTGCCCAGTTGATTGCGGGCTTTGTCTTTGTTCTCACGAGTGATCCTGGTGACAGACCAGTCCTCGTCCATCACTGGATGGTCCTGAGGTTTTTTATGGACCGAGCCAACTCCGAAGCGAGTCCCGTTTTCCAGTGCATTGCGATAATGGTCAAATCGCTTTTCCAGCGTCTCCACCGGCATGTCGAGAACGGAAATTTTCATGCGACAGGCGATGTCCACACCGACGGCATAAGGAATCACGACATCCTGAGTTGCCAGCACGCCACCGATGGGAAGCCCATAACCAATATGCGCGTCCGGCATCAATGCCGCACCGACGGCGGCTGGAATTCGACAGGCATCCTTCATCTGCTGATGAGCACCGTCGTCAATATTCGTCCCCCATGTGCGATACTCGATCGGTTCGAATTCAGGCGCCGGACCCGATTCCGTGAGTTCCCGCGCAAGACCATCCAGCACTGCATCCCCCAGAAAAAGCTGAGGATTCTCCGCCACCAGCCGTAGCCGATCCTTGATTGTCCGTTTATCAAAGTCCGGCGATTCCGCCAGCAATTGAATCGCCCGAATCGCCTGATTCACGGCGTGCCTCGGTATCCCGAGCTTTTCGAGCTGTCGAGCGTTCATAAAACATGATCCATCATCTGTCTCGATGCCGAAAGCGGGCCGATTGTGCTGGCTCGTCATGAATCCTGCGCAGACACAGCCGGAGGTGAAAGGCTCACAACTATCTACGCTTACCTTTGAAAACATGTTGCATATGAGTCAAGTTCTGAATGCGATGGCGGAACGATCGAATGTAGGATGGACATTCATGTCCGTCGCACGGCCAAAATCTCGGACATGAATGTCGAAGCTACAGGAATCGCAGCTATGGACCGAGCTTCAGGAACACCGCATCGCTGGTCTGGTGTGCCTGCGCTCCGCTTGTCATACCCTACAAATTCACAAATTGGCCAGCCGTGCGCCGTGGTATGGGGAACTAAAGCCAAGTATCAAGATTTCGTAGTTTTCCCCGCAATTCTCTGCGATAGCAATGACTGTCCGCCAAAACGAGTTGGCTTGCTTTCTGCATGTCGATCGTACTTTTGATTAACGCATTTGACTCTTCCCAATGGACAAGCTCTCTTCGTCCAACACCATCGGTCTGAGCATAAAGGACATGGTCAAAGTCTGCTTTGGCGGGCATTGTTCCATCATGAATATGCACGGTTGGAAAGAAGAGACGCTGACCAATTTCCCGCAAAGGAAACTCGAATGCCATCGGATGCGGTTTCAGCTGAATCGGACGGCGTCGCAGTCCAAAAATTGGCCCGGATTGCTTTTCGGGTTCTTGCGCAGGTTGCTTGAGTTGAAAAACGACAAAGCCGTAGTTGGCGTATTGTGGTTGCGTCAACCAGATTTCGGGATCAATCCGAAATCGTTCGTCGAGTCGCTCGAAGTCCTTCATGGCAGGGACAAATGATGCAACAAAATCGCCTACGTTGTGGACCACCAGAGTTCCGCCGCCACCAAACCCTCCTCCTCCACCCTGGAATTTGCCGGGGCTCTTTTTTGAGGGGAACAGAGCCTGCAGGTCATCGAAGAAAGTCGAATAGTCTTCGAGATTGATGAACTTGACAGAATCCTCCGGAGCAGACAGCGGGGCTGGAATGGGGAGGATCATCGCCAAGTCGTCGTTCGTTGAGACAGTCATCGAATAGACGAGAATCTGGCGAGCGTAAACTCGTCGCGCTGCAAAGATTCTTGTGCCAAAGACATCGACCGGATTTGGCTTAAAACAGCACATCTTCAGTCCCCCACCGAATGATCCCCAGATGACGGCATTTCCTGCTCTGCATTGTGCAAAGAATAATCGTAAACGGCAACACTGAATACCTTGCCAAATCCTCATCATCGCGGCAAAGTTCGCCGAGGAACTTTTTCTTCACGCTTTCCGCAGCAGCTTCATCGGAACCGAGACGTTCGGCCTCGCGTAGAAACAACGCCCAAGCCCTCAGTCTTCGCACATGACGACATGAAGCTTT
>JBBJME010000382.1:0-5631 GCA_037719765.1 Planctomycetaceae bacterium | reverse complement strand
CAAAGTCGCAATCAGCAGAAACAGTGCCGCAAAGATGTCAAACGCCCGTTTGCTGATTCGCAGTGACAGCGGCAGGCAGCGCACGTTTTCCCGAGGTCCGCTCAGCGCAAGTCGCGTGAGCCAATCCGTGCCGGGAACGTCAATCGTGTGTTGTGCCACGAGTGTTGAGAACGCTTTGTCTTCGTCTGAGCGTCGATTTGCGACGGGCCGAGTTAGCGGTCATGGAAGAAGGATTCCGAGCAGACTCATTGTGAATTGTGGCAGCGCACGGGAAACGAACAATGCACGTACTTCTTATCCATCTTAGGATGCTGTCGAGTGGCTGGAAGCGTTGAATATCGGGAAATCCATACATCCGGAACGTGGAGGTGTGTGGCTGACTTTTGTGCGGTGCTGTTGCAGGAAGGCCACATGCTGGTTCAACTTCACCTGTAACGCATGGCTCGGATCACGACGCTATACTTCACGCGGCAAGGAATGATGCCGGGTCAAAACGCTGGAAATTGTGTGTCATGAGCGAAGCAAGTCGGCTGCGATGTTTGGTGGGAATTTTTTCCAGGCAGCCGTCGATGGCTTGGCAGAATTCGGCGAAGGTGGTGTAGTGTCGGCCGTAGAGAACGTCACGTTTGACGAATTTCCACAGTCGTTCGATCAGGTTCAGGTTCGGAGAATACGAAGGCAGGAACTGGAGTTGGATATTGAGTGTCGCCGCCAGATCCTTCACCAGAGCACAGTGCTGATAGCGGGCATTGTCCAACACCAGCGTGATCGGTCCCTGCAATCCAAGTGCTGCGATTTTATGCAACAACTCGCACATCGTTGCCGATGACACTGTGCCGGTCGTCGTGACGCTGACAAGCTGATTCGTCGCAGCGTTCCATGCTCCAAGAACGCTGTATCTCATGCGGCCCGAAGCGCCTCGAATAAACCGGCGACACACGCACCACAGACAGCCCAAAAATGCTCCCTGGACGAAGTGCGACGCATCGACAAAGAAGAGGGGGCCTTTGCCACATCGAGCCGAAGCCAATAGCGGTTCCAGTTTTTTGTCGAGGAATTCCTCCTGAGTCGCGACGTGTTCCTCGATCGTTTTCTTCGGAGGCAGCGGAATCGCCGCCGTGCATCGCCATTTCAGGCCGAGACTTTTTTTAAAAACTTACGCGTCTGGGTGAGCCCGCGTTTGACGCCGGTGGCCTCTTCAATCCGTCGACTTGCTTCTGCCGTTGTGTGCGGTGGATCTACACGAAACATTTCTTCCAGGGAAGTCTGATGAGCGACAAGTTCGCTGGTCGGGATTTTCCAGTCGAATTGTTTCAGCCCCTCGATACCGTGTTCACGATAGTGAGCCACGTAACGATCGACGGTCGGCTCAGAAACACCAGCCAGCCGAGCGGCATTCGAATACGTTTCGCCGAGACTGATCAGCCACAATACTTCCATTCGCAACTGCACTCGCGGATGCGGATGCTCAAACCGCTCCGTCCGCAATGCCTGCCTCTGTTCATCCGTAAACGTCAACCGAGCCATCCTTGACTCCTCGAACAATCATGCAAGACTGCTGTACAAACTCAGACCGAAGTGTGCCTCAAAACCGAATTCGCTGCAAGGCATCATTCTGGGGCACGCGGAGTATAATCGTTACAATCAGCAAATGCGGCGACTGCGGCGGCAAGCGTTTGATTGACGTCTGCGTCGGTGTGAACGGCTGAGACGAACATGGCTTCAAACTGGCTGCAGGGCAGATACACACCACGATTCAGCATTCCGTGAAACCATCTTGCAAATCGTGCTGTGTCGGATGACGTCGCCGAATCCAGATCCCTGACCGGTTGCGACGTGAGAAAGACCGTTAACATGCTGCCAACACGGTTGATCCGCACATCAACACCTGCTGCATTTGCGGCAGACTGAAATCCGTCCGCCAGCTTCTGGCCCAGTTGTTCCAGACGGGGATAAGGATTCTGCTTGCGGATCAGATTGAGCATGGCGATCCCCGCCGCCATCGCGACCGGATTCCCCGAAAGTGTTCCCGCCTGATAAACCTTTCCGACCGGTGACACGCAGTTCATGATGTCGGCCCGGCCGCCATATGCTCCGACCGGCATCCCGGCTCCAATGATCTTGCCCAGCGTGGTCATGTCAGGCACGATCCCGAACAGCTGCTGAGCCCCGCCAGCGGCTACCCGGAACCCCGTCATCACTTCATCGAAAATGAGCACCGTGCCGTGCTGAGTACACCGCCGACGCAGCAGCGACAGAAACTCGGGCGTCGGAATGACACAGCCCATATTGCCGACGACCGGTTCCAGAATCACGGCCGCCAGTTGATCCCGGTTTTTCTGAAACGCCGCTTCCAGACTTTCGCAATCGTTATACGGCAATACTACCGTGTCGGCGGTGGCACTTGGTGGAACTCCGGGACTCGACGGACACCCCAGCGTCAATGCGCCGCTGCCAGCTGAGACCAGAAGGCTGTCCACATGGCCGTGATAACAACCGGCAAACTTCACGATCCCGTTTCGGCCTGTGAAACCGCGGGCAACGCGAATTGCGGACATCGTCGCTTCGGTGCCGGAGTTCACCATTCGCACCATTTAAATCGAAGGAACCATTTCGACCACCAGTTGATCCATTTCGGCTTCAGCTTCTGTCGGTGCACCGAAACTGGTGCCGATGAGCAGCGCCTTTTCGATCGCCTGCAGAATCGCCGGATGCCGATGGCCAAACAGATGAGGTCCCCACGAACCAATGTAGTCGATGAAGCGATTGCCATCGACGTCGAACAGGTACGCACCTTCACCGCGATTCATAAAAGGCGGCGTGCCTCCGACAGCACCGAAGGCGCGGGCCGGGCTGTTGACGCCTCCCGGAATCAGCTTCGACGCATGTTCAAAAATGGATTCGCTGCGAGTGCGTTTTGATGTGTCGGGAAGCACGGTTACTCCACAATCTCGATACCGGGCTTTGCTGACTTCAATGCCGCGATGGTTTCCGGTTTAGGCTGCGAATTGCTGAGGTTCAACCACTTCAGCGCAGGCAATTGACTCAACTGCAGAATGCCCGCATCTCCCATCTGTGATCCCGCGACGCTGAGTCGTTCCAGCTTCTGCATTTTTAGCATCGGTGTTGTTGATTAGTCAGTAAATCGCGTGGCTTCAAGGTTCAGTTCTGTCAGATTCGTCAGTGTCACGAGTGCGGCAAAATTTGCGTCATTGACCTTCTTGATTTCACGCAGTTCGAGGTATTTGAGTTCCGTCAGCTTGCTGAGTTCACCAATCGTCTTGCCTTTCAGAGTGCGGCATTCACTGATGTCCAGGTACGCAAGCTTGGGAAGACTGCTGATGATTTCCAGACTGCCATCGTCGATGGATGTTTCGCGGAGTTCCAGACGCGTCAGTTCCTTTAGACCCGCAAGATGCTTGATGCCTTCACCGCTGATATTGGCCTGTCGGCAACCGAAGCGTTTGAGTTTCGTGAGTTTCGCAATTTCCGGCATGCCAACATCCGTGAGGCGTGACGTATCCATCTGCAGAGATTCCAGCGTCGCAATGCTGCCGATCGCAGGCATCGCAGCGTCCGTGACGACGGTATAGTTCAAGTTGAGTGATTTGAGCGGCAAACCTCGCAGATACTCAACCCCGGCGTCGGACACTTTTGAATTCTCCAACTGCACATCGACCAGCGTCCTGATTCCTGCCAGATGCGCAACACCAGCGTCCGTGATGTTGGTATTTCGCAGGTCAATAGCGCGCAGCTTTGTGAGCGTTTTGATCGATTCCAGGCCAGCGTCCGTAAACCCGGCTCGGCGCAGCGTCAGCACTTCGATCGTGGGGATTCCGCCGACAACTTTCAGTGTGTCATCGCCGATGGAGGAGCAATCGGTGAGGTCCAGTCGTTTCAGAGATTTGAGGCTGGACAGAAACGCCATGCCTTTGTCGTTCATTCCCGGACCGCCGAAGCGTGCGATGGTGACATTCGGCACGCCGACAAGGGACTTCATCGTTTCTGAAAAATCAGTATCAGACGACACGGCAATTTCAGTGACCAGACCGGCTGCGTCTTTCTTCAGGCTGCATCCTGCCTTTTCGAGTGCCGCGACGGCGGCGCTGTCATCGGGCGTGACTTTCGCAATCGTGGGCTTCCCGGGACCGGAACGATCAGCGCAGCCCGCCAGCAGGAAACAGCCTGCTGCAAACACAGCCAAATGGCGATTCAAGTTGTGTGGAAAGAATTTCATTTGCTTGAACACCCCGGAGTCAAAAAACGTGTCCTGATTCGGCAGCGTACGTCGATCTGCATACTTTCGCAACGATGGATGATGTTCATGATGGTTTGATTGTCAACGAATCGTGTAGCCAGTACGATTTCCCGTGTGGGGCAACCCACCACGGTGGAATTATGGTTACTGCGTCGTTGGGTTGTTTTCGCATGTGCATCAGCTGGAATGCGAGTCGCGGAGCGACATCGCCTACGTAAGTCAGTCGCTCCGCCGACTGAGATTTCCTGGTTCCAGCCTGGTCAACCGACCACCGGTGACTTAAGGTAATCACGTTTTAAAAAGGGTCAGGAACCAATAGTGCGGAGCACCCTCCGGGCCATTTGGCTATTGGTTCCTGACCCCTTTTTAAACACAAGTCGAAAGGTATGGTGATGTCGCCTGCACTTTGGCAGAGTGGAGCCGTGGTGATCGGGTGCCGCGAGAATACAGCTGAGTTCATTGAAAAACTTTTGAGCAGTCACTGTTCCGTCGCTGGTGTCGTGACGATCTCGCAGGCGACGGCTGATCGGAACAAGGTTCCCAGTTGGATTGATCTGGCGCTCGAATTCGGCCACCACCTTCCCGTTCATACTTCGCAAAGCTACAAACTGGAAAGTCCGGTCGATCTTGCCGTTCTGGGAGCGACAAAGGCCGATGTGGGGTTCTGTATCGGTTGGCAACGTCTGTTGCCACAGTGGTTTTTGAATCTGCACCGCAACGGCGTGTTTGGAATGCATGCCTGTGCAAATCGTCTCCCCAATGGACGCGGTCGGTCCCCGATCAACTGGAGTGTGATTGAAGGTGCAACCCAATTGTACTCGCATATTTTTCGGTACAACGACGAACCGGATGCCGGCGATCTGCTGAGCGTGCCGATCATCCCCATCGAACCGCATGATGACATTCAGACTCTGCAGCAGAAGGCCCGGGTCGTCTTCAACAGTGAAGTGATTCGCTGCTGGCAGGAACTGTTGTCCGACACCCCCGAACTGCAGCCGCTCAACAGTTCCGGCGAAACGGAACGATTCTATCCGAAGCGATCGGAAGACGACGGGCTGGTGGACTGGAGCTGGTCGGCTCCGCGAATTACGAACTGGGTGCGGGCTCAGACGCATCCGTACCCCGGAGCATTCACATTCCTGGATAATCAGCGTTACAGTATCTGGCGCTGCGGTCCGACGGGACTTGACCACGATGCTCTTCCTGGAACGGTCGTGGAAAGTTTTCGGGACGGAACGTGCTTTGTCGCCTGTGATCAGAATAAAAGTGTGCATTTGCTGCAGCACGATCTGCCGCTGCCGCTGAAACCTGGAAAAAGATTAGGACTATGAAACTCATCCGCAATACCGAGCCCATCCGCGACTTCAGCACTG
>JBBJME010000381.1:0-5645 GCA_037719765.1 Planctomycetaceae bacterium | reverse complement strand
TAACTGCGTGCGGCTTGGCGAAGAGCATTAAAAATTCCCTTCGAACTGGCTGGCAGGTTGGCAGCAACCGTCTCGACGATTTGATGCTCGCCAAAGCTATCGCCGTGGGCATTCCGCGCCTCGCGAAATCCATCCGTGAGAATGAGCAGGATATCACCGGATTCCAGAAGCACCTGAGATACTGGCTCGTAGTTGAAGTCCGCAAACATGCCAAGCGGAACACCGCTGGAGGCAACTTCATTTTTCAGTCGTCCATTACGGTCGATAATCAGCATGTGTTCACCAGCGCCGCCATAAGTGACCGATCGTGTTCCCGCCTGCAGGCGTGCCAGCGAGAGCACGGCGAACTGGCCATTCAAATTGCGCTTGCAGACCAGTTGATTGCAGCAGCTCAGCATATCCTGCACATCCGAGTGCGTTTCGGCGAGTACTTCGGTACGCAGCGATCGTCGCGCTCAGGATTGCCGGGCCAAATCCCTTGCCGCTCACATCGCCAACCGCCATCCCGAGTGAACCGTCGGGGAACACCAGATAGTCAAACCAGTCGCCACAGGTCTTCCTGGCGGGATATGACCCACCAAAAACTTCGAAACCATTCGGCTGAGGATGCTCCGCTGGCAGGAGCGATTCCTGAACAAGGCGTGCAAAGCCAATTTCTCGATCGATCAGTCGCCGGTCCGTGACATCCATCGCGACACCAATGGTCCCGACGACGGTCGATTTTGGATCGAAGCGAGGATCCACCCGAGCTTCAAAATTCCTTCCCTGCCACAAAGTCTCGATCGCTGTGGATTTTCTTTGAGTGCGCTCTGATGGGCCTTAAAGACTTCGTCGGACTTATCCGTGATGTGGAAGCACTCTTCAAGCGTCAGTCCCACAGCGTGCTGCGGATTTCGGTTGAGGACTTGGACCTCGGCACCAGCCACGCTGTTGATTTTCAACTCAGGATCTGTCGTCCAGATGATCGCCGGCACATGGCTGAGTACCTGGTTAAAGTGATTTTCACGTTCCACGACTTCACGCTGAAACTGATGACGGTCGATGGCGTATTGCAATACACGCGCGACTGCAGAACCGGGATAGGCACCTTTGACAAGATAATCCTGAGCCCCCGCACGGATCGCCTCCTTCGCAAGAGTCCGATCGTCGATACCTGTCATCACAACCACGGGGATGTCACGGTTCGCAGCAACGACACGATGACAGGTCTCCAGGCCTTCGCTGTCCGGCAGCCACAGGTCCAGCAATACGACGTCAAACGTCGAGGCGTCAAGCTTCTCCAGGGCTTCACTCAGTGACCCGGTACAAGTCAATTGATAGTCGAAGCCGTCGACCTGCTGCAATGACTGTGTAACGAACATTTTGTCAACCGGATTGTCTTCCACCAGCAAAATATTCATGCAGGCCTCCGGGGATTTGTTTCTGGCATGCACCAGCACGGTCGTTAAACAGGACATATTACTTACGGGGAGGTTTGTTTCCCCCCATATGTTAGTGCGACCTTCACGGGTTGAAAAGGATTCTTTACAGGATTACGATGCGGGACGCGATTATTCTGGCATGGATAAAATCGATCTGGCCAGTGAGTCAGGCAAGCAAACACCTGACGGCCATGGACAGAAATGACTGACGCCATGAATTCTGAAAGCTCTTCCAGTGCGTGGAACATCGAACTCCTGAGCGTGACGCAGAAGGAGAGTGCCGAGCGAATCCCTTGGATCTTTAACACCACGCTCGATGCCGTCGTCACCATCGCTGAAAACGGCACGGTCACGGACTGGAATCGGCAGGCAGAGAGCATGTTCGGATGGCACCGCGCGGAAGTGCTGGGGCAGGTTCTGACCGACTTGATCATTCCACCCCAGTATCGCGACGCGCACCGGAATGGTCTGAGTCATTTCCTGAAGACAGGCGAAGGACCCGCCTTGAACCAGCGGCTGGAACTTAGCGCGCTCCGCCGCACGGGCGAGGAGTTTCCGGTTGAGCTGACAATTTCCCCGATCAGGGTTGGCTCGCAATTTGAGTTCTGTGCCTTTCTGCGGGACATCAGCGCACGATTCTGCGTTGCCGAACAGAATGCACGGGCTCAGGATCTTGCCACGCGAAATCTTGCCGAGGATGCTGCCGAAGCGACGGCCTGGATCCGGAATCGAGAACATCAGACTGGCGGTCATATTCCCATCGTGGCCATGACGGCTGAAGCGCTTAAAGGAGATCGCGAACGCTGCCTAAAAGCCGGCATGGACGACTATGTGGCAAAACCCATTGTGGCTGCGGAAATGTATCAGGCAATCGAACAGTTTCCTGCCGTTTGTCTGGCTTCGGACGGCGAACGTTTGAAGGCTGCCAGAGACGGTTCCTCACGGACGGAATGTGCGTCCGAACTGCCGGATCGCGTCGATCTCGGCACCTCACTTCACATACCTTCCGAGGCAGTCACTGCAGGAATCAGCGCATTGCCGAAAATCGATTGGAAGGGAGTACAGGAATTGTTGGCCTGCGGGATTCACGATTTGCAGGCATTTGCGGAACTAGTTGAAAAGGAAGTTCCAGGTCAGATGGCAGAGGTGCGACGCGCGCTGGAAGCCCGTGATTCAAAACTGTTGCGGCGTTCCGCACACTCGCTGAAGGGCTCGGTCAACTATTTCGGCGATGAGGACCTTTCTCAGGCCGCATTAGCGCTCGAACTCAGCGGCCGTGAAGAATCGTTTGAGCGTACTGCCGAGCAACTTGCGACGCTTGAACGTGAGGTGGCCAGGTTCCTGGCGGCTCTGGAGATCGGGCCACCCGATTCCATATTCTGACGGCCTCCTTCGCCCAGCTTTCTCCGGCTCTCATTTTGGTGGCGCAGAACGGCGTAAAGTGCCGCTGGAAGTGACGGCTGAGAAATGCCGTCCTGCCGGACTCGCATTCTTTCCTTCTCGAGTTGACCGAAGGTATCACTTGTGCCGATTATTCTGCCATCGTTGGTTCATTTGCGAAGTGAATCAACCCAGCGTTTTCTGCTGACCGGACAACCGGAGGCGGGAACTGATTCCCGTAAGAAATGAGTCGTTGAGGGAATCATGTCTCTGTCCGATTGCCATGGAAGGCGAAGGTCGAGTGATGAAGTCCGGCCTGAAATCCTGCATGAGCCTTTGCGGCGGACTGTTGTCGCTCCTACTGCACACATCGGTAGTCTCCGCGCAGGACCATCTGAGTGGCATGCCGGAAGGTCTGACGGAATCGCCGTTTACGTCAGAGCCCGACTGGCTGATCCTCAGTGATGACTCCCAATCAGGCACTCTGATGACCGATTCTCTGCGAATCGCTGCACCTGATGGCTCGTCAAATGAGTTTGAACTTTCGGATGAGCAACCTTCGGGAACCGAAGCCAGTCCTTTTGAAGCGGACCTGGACCGACTTCAGAAGCGCATCGATCAGCTCGAAGCCTCAGAGAAAAAGCGATCCGAGTCGGACAAGAAGAAGAAAGAAGACGAGGCAAAGAAGGTCGAAGGCTGGCAGGATATGTCCACGGACAAATGGACGGTTAAGCTCGCCGGGCACGTGCAACTCGATTACATCAACTGGGCCGATGCTGCTCCGTCGATTCCGGGGACTCAGGACTATTTTGAATTTCGTCGACTGCGCCTTGTGGCAGACGGTACCGGCTATGGGCAGTGTGATTTCCGGCTGCAGATGACACTGGAACCGGAAACGGTGGGAACGAATCCCGCTGGAACGGTCACATCGCCGGATGTGAAGGATGCCTATTTCTCAATGAACGAAATTCCTGGGCTGGGGAGAGTGCGAATAGGCCATTTCTTCGTCCCGTTCGGTCTCGAACAGGTCACCAATGACACGATGAACATTTTCATGGAACGCTCTATCCCGACTCAGGGCATTTTTACTGCGGATCGTGAAGTGGGCATTGCATTGTACAACTGCTCTGACGACCAAAGTGTAACGTGGGCTACGGGCATCTTCTTTGACAGTATCAGTGAGTCACTGAAGGAACGCATTGACGACAATCAGGGTTGCCGAGTCAGTGGTCGCCTGACGTGGACTCCGTTCTACGACGAGCCGTCGAATGGACGCTATCTGATTCATACGGGAATCGGTGTGTTGCACACACAGGATCAGGACCAAAAAGCTCGCTTCCGTGCAAGACCTCAGATTCATGAAGGTCCATTCCTGATTGACACTGGCTCCCTGAGCGCGAGTTCCTATACAACCGGAAATCTGGAACTTGCGGCGGTGATGGGGCCCGTCACATTGCAAAGCGAAGTATATGCCTCCAGTGTCAATCTTAAATCCGCAGGATCGCAAACTCTGACCGGCGGATATGTTCATCTGAGCTATTTTCTGACCGGGGAGAATCGTATTTACGAACGATTCGGACAGCACGGAGCTCAGTTCGGCCGCAACGTTCCGTATTCCAATTTTTTCATTGTGCCAGGTGCGATCAGTCCGGGTGCATGGGAAGTAAAGACTCGATACTCCAACCTCAACCTGGATCAGGTCAACAAAGGACAGTACAACGACATCACTACTGGCTTCAACTGGTACCTGAGTGATCGAACTCGGGTAATGTTCGACTGGATCCACCCCGTGACCACAAGTCAGACCACATTCGGCCCCACGCAGTCTGATCTGCTGGCCATGCGATTCGACTTCAACTGGTGACCGGTTCTCGGCCTCGATTTGAAATTTGAGATTTCAAGACATCCACGCACAAGCGATTCCCATGCCAACTCAAACACGTCGAATGGTTCTGCGTTCGCTCGTTGGGGCGACAATCTGTGCCGGATTTCCGGTCATGGCGACTGCAGGCGAAGGCTGCTGCTCCCGCTGTGGATGCAGTGCGAAGCGCTGCAGAAAAATCTGCCGACTCGTCCAGGAAGACCGCAAAATCACAACGACATGCTGGGGCATGCAGTGCAAAGACTTCTGTGTGCCAGGACCCAGCACACCAGACTGCAAGCACTGCCAGTCCCTCTGCTCAAAAGGGCCGGACGACAATCAGATCTGCGTCAAGCCGAAGCGATTGGTCTGGACATCCTGGATTCCCGGCTGCGGCCAGGAGATTTTCACCAAACACAAGCTGATGAAGAAAACGGTGACAACGACAGTTCCTTCATTCAAGTGGGTCGTGGAAGTCGCCTGCACTGAATGCGTGGCTTCGATTGAACCGATTCTGGTGCCGGCTGGAACCACAGTTCCCCCGGCCCCGCAGATCGATGGCGGCGTTGTCGTTGCGAGCAAAGCGACTCCGTAATTTGCAAATTACGATACTCCGCGCGGCCGAAAATGACACTTTTGAGAGCGCGGGAGATGCGCGAGCGAATCCAGCGCCTCGCGGACGACCTGCTGATTGCGGTGCAATGCCGCGGACGCATGGATCTGATCCGCGACTACGCCCAGCCTCTGCCGATAACCATCATCTCGGAACTGGTGGGCGTACCGGCGGCGGACCGCCCGCAGTTCCACCGCTGGTCGAGACCTGTACTCGTTGCCGGACGTTCGGCCTGGGTGTTGGTGAAGGCCGGCCCGAGCGCTTTGCTGCTCGTCCGTTATTTCCGCAAGCTCATCAAGCAGCGCCGGGCCGACCCACAGGACGATCTCTTGAGCGCCCTGGTCCGGGCCGAGGAGGCGGGCGATACTCT
>JBBJME010000380.1:0-5647 GCA_037719765.1 Planctomycetaceae bacterium | reverse complement strand
GCGGCAGGATTCGCATTCGAGCCTGCAGCAATGCCGGTGTGCAGCACGATGCGAATCCAGTCGAGCTGTAATTCCTTTGGCACCACGGTCGCGAACCAGTCGAGCAGTTGCGATGGTGCCTGATGAGATTCCTGGGCGATCTGCAATGACAGACGGCGCGTGGATTCACGCACGCTCAGGATGTTTCGCCCGAACAAATGTCGTAATGATTCCCGCAGCCGTTGCCGCAGCGGGCGAAAGGCCATAATCAGGCCCAGCACGATCAGTGCTTCCAGCAGCACAGCATCCATGTGGAATCGATCGCCGAGTTTCTCAGAGTATCGCGAAATCGTCATCCGATGCAGCAACAGTCCGATCGCCAGCGCCGCTCCGTAGGTTAAAGTGCGTTCGATGACCAACGGCAGCATTCGTTGTCGCAGGACATACCAGGTGAACAGGAGTGCCGGCACAAGAGGCAGCAGGTTTGTCGCAATTCGCAGTGACGCGGCAAACTCAGAGTCGTGGACGACGATCGCGTAAGTCGCCGCAAAGATTGTCTGCAGAACCAGTACGATCGATAACTGCAGGAAGAACGAGTGTGCTCGGGGAACGCTGAGTCGCTTCCGGAGCCGCAGGAACGCGGCCGCTGAAATGAGGTTAGCCAGAACCAGCCACACCAGATAGCCGTGCTTGAGTGGTTCGACACGGCTGACAAAATCCAGCTCAGCAGAGTGCCAGATCAACCACCCGGCCGCAGGCAGAGCGAACATCGGCAGGTACAGAAGTCCGTACCACAGCCGTCGCGGCGGATGCGGAATCAAACCCGTTTGATTCAGTCGCAATGCCGAATGCAGCATCGCGGACGGCAGGATCAGCAAGCCCGACGTCATGCAGATCATGCAGAAGACGTCAAAGATTCGCGAAACCGGACCGACAGCACCCAGCAGAGTGGTATGCAGAAAACTGCTCGCGTGCCATACCCACAAACCGCCCACGAGTGCCTTAAGCCAAACTGAAACCTGTGATCGGTTCACAGGTTCCAGCGTCGCAAGCAACAGGACAGTGTCGATCACCGTCGCCAGCCCCAACAGGAAAAACTCAAGCTGCTCAATCATGGGAGGCAATTGCTGACATTCCACTGCATGTTGGACTGGCCGGAGCAGATCCAGACTTCGTCACCCAATACATCTTGAATGGTGCGTGTTTCACCTGCCTTGATTTCAAGTGTGTAAGGGCCACGGACGGCACGAGCAGCGCACCGGCTGCCAACAGGACTCGAATCTTCACTGAGTTTCTCCCTTCGGTGAGATCAGGTGGGACCGGCCGGACGATGCAGATTTCGGAGTAGAATCTGCCTGCCACTGTCGCTCGCGTCACCGCGATGCATTATCTGCCGGCATCTCCGGACAGACCGGCATTAGACAATACTTTCCAGCGATCTGCATCCGATGCGGAAAACTCAGGATGACTCAATCCTGCATTCGTCTGCCACTGACGATGCCTGAAAATGAAGCATTTGAAAGGCATGGCGGCTACAAGTTGCCGCACTCCAGGGGGCGTTGCATGCTTCAGGACTATTCTTCGTTCAGCCAGTCCATGATGAAATCATCTTCGCTCGATGCGCGGCGGGTTTGTTTCGCACGCGTCGATGATGAAAGAGCAGCTTCCGGGACTTTAGTGTGACGGCGTTCGACTTCCAGGCCGGCTTTCTCCATTAAGCTGCGGGAGAACGTGTCTTCTTCTTCAGGTGCCGGACCATCACCCGTGACTTCGTAGTGAATCGTGAATGCATGTTTCGCAATGGTGACGACATCACCGGGGGTGATACATTTGGAACTGCAGCGTTCGCCATTGACCTTGATACCGTTGCTGCTGCCCAGATCGCGAATATTCCAGTAGCCGTTGCGGAGTTCAAATTCGCAATGGTGCGACGACACGTTCTGAAAATCCAGCTTAATATCGCAGGATGACCGGCGGCCGACCAGAAGCTTCGGGCCTGTCAGAGGAATTGCGTCCCCGCCGCCACATGGAATAAGTTTTCCCAGCATTGTGAAACGACACTCCGTAATGCTTCAAATGCAATCCCGAACCGAACACTCGACGGGGATCGTACGATGGATCTACTACGACAGGAAACGGAAGTTGCACAAATCGTTCCGAATCCAATTCACATTTTTGCCGGGAATTACCTGGAACGAATCATCAGACGGCTGGCAGACTACCCGTCGCCCCATTTTCCGTCAAATTGAATAAGGAACGTGCAGTGTCAAAATTTACTCAACGCTGCATCAGAATCGAACATCCGTCGCGATCGGCAACGTCTCTTTCTGCCGCAAGGTGACACAGAACGCAGCAATCGGCAACAACGCCTGCAGTTCACTTTGTGCCGTGATTCAATCAGCAGGCAGTTCGCAAAGCGGCGTCGATTTCAGGCCTTTTTGATTTGGGCAAACCGACGATTCGTCACAATTCCAGTGATGATAATGGAATCCCCGCATTTCTGCAAAAACATCCACTGGGTTTGCACGGTTTGTCCGGTCGTGCTTTGCAGGCAGTTGTTGCCGCTTGTTCGGCGTTGTAACTGAATTCGGAAGGTTGGAACCGCCGGCTTCCGATACCTCAACTCGCATGAAGCACTGAGCAGATCAAGCTGGTTTCAGAAATCTGCTGAGTCGTCGATGGAGATACATCCGCTGACTTCCTGACAAAGGTCGATTCTGAATGTGTCACCCCGCTGCATCCCGTCTGCCCGAAACTCCACTGACGAGATCACTCGAACAGCTCCGGTTATTTGTCCATGTCGCTCTGTGCCGCAAAGAAAATTTGCTTGAGCATCATTTCCCCATGACGGAACTCGAACTGCGACAAAACGGCACTCGCTGTGGTTTTCAGTTTGTCCTGCACGGACCGCGTTCCGTGAAACTGGCCGCCGTATGGTCGTCAGCATCCAACGAAGTGCTGTTCTACGACGCGACCGGAAACCGTTTTGGACGAATTCGACTGCCCAACAAGGTCGCGTGACAGTCCAGAAGGCACATTACACAACATCAAAAAGGACGCTTGTCCAGGCACCAGCGTAGAGCTGACCGGTTTCCGCCCGGATTCCACGCAGCCATGTTTGATAGCGGCCTTTCGGGAGCGTCGATGGCAACGTGTACGAAGTGCCAACGTAAAGGGGCTGATAGACGATCTTGCTCTGGCTCGGTGCACCCAGATAATTGATCCACAGCTCGTAGTTGGTAGCCGCGTTCACTGAACTCCATGAAAGTTTCCCCGCCGCGTACGTCAACGTGGCAGCAGGCCCGATGAAGAGCTGCTGAACGGGACTCCATGAACTTCGTGAACCGTCGGCAAAGATCGCCCGCACCTGAATCGCATGAACACCGTTTCCAAGCGGAATGTCAATGCGGTGAGACGCTGCGTGGATCCCCGACCGAGCATAAACCGGCACAACGCTGCCTGACTTTGTTACAACCACTTCATACGTGGCAGCGCCAGGTGCTCCCGTCCAGGTAATTGTCGGCGTCGCATCGACCGTCGCCGCGCCGGACGACGTGATCGCCACAGGAGGACGGAACAATTCAAAAGCATATGTCGCCGACCAGTTCGACGACAGATTCGAAAAGTTGGTGAAGACCCGCAGCGAGTACTGACCTGGAGTCAGCGGTGTCGCAGGATCAAATGTCGTTCCGGTCTGCGACTTCAGAGGCACAGCCAGGGCTCCCCGGAAATCTCGCAGTTCAAACGTGTAGGAAACAGCGAACGGCACGGCGTTCCATGCGACACCTGTGGCTGTGTTCCGCAGATTAATGGGAGGCAGCTTCAGCCACAACGCATCTCCGTTGCCCCAGGTCGATAACGGTCGAGTGCCTTTGAGCGCCCTGACGTAAACCGTGAACTTACCCGCAGGCAAATCCTGAAGCGGCGTGTGCGTCAAACCACTTACGTTGTTCGCACTGTCAATGAGTGTGGTGGTCCCAGCCGCGAAGACGCGCACGTCGTAACCGGTTGCGTCGGTGACTGCGACCCACGCAAACGTCGGTCGAGGAATTCTTGAATCGCCCTTGCCGGACGTCAGTTGAACTGGCGGAGCCAGGATTTCAAATTCCGTCAGGTCTGACCAATCCGTCTTCGTCCCGTTCTCGCGGGTTCCCCGGACCCACACGGCATATTCCGCGGGATCCAGCGGCAGATCGATCTGCCGGGACGTTGCCTGCAGGCCGGTCAGATAAAGCACACGGGTCTTCGTATCGCGATTCGTCAGCCAGAATTCATAGCTGACGACATCGGTCGGCCCGGACCATGCAATCAGAGGTTTATTCTGTACTGAAAACGCGGGCACGGAGTGAATCGCCGGATTCGAGCCCTTCAAGAAATCGGTTGCTGTATTCCACGCCGATGGAGCTCCGATCACAGGATAACTGCGAGTCCAGACACGATAGGCACCATCCGGCAAATCCGTCGGCAATGCGTATTCCGGTGAATTCACCCGCTGATTATGGACGGGCATTGCCGGATTGCTGAGGCTCGCGATCCAGACGTCATATTGAATTGCCCCGCGCACGTCGAGCCATGTAAGGCGACTGCCGTTGCTGGTGGCAGAGACAACGCCGGGCGGGGTCACCTGAATCGTGGTATCGATGCGAAATGGTTCGAATCCGATTTCAGGAGTTGCGGCGGCAAATGCAATGCCTTGGTCATATGCGACGAAGGCCGGAGTCGTGGACGGGCTCAGGATCAAGTCATCGGCAATAACCGTCGTGCCTGTGGCCGTACCGTCCGAAACCCAGATTTCCGATGCACCGGTTACGTTGTCACGCATGCCAAACAGCAGCTTATCGGCAACGACGCTCAGATTGGCGTGTTGAACTTTTGATTTCGACACCGGGAAATCGACGAGTCGAGTCGTCCCCAACAATGTGCCATCCGTTCGCATCAGTGACCAGTGTTCGGAAGACTCATTCCGATCGATGATGAAGAACCATGTGTTCTGCCCGATAGTGACAGTGTTTGATTGAATCGCCGCACCTGGCAATCTGGCAATCAGCCGTGTGGATTCCGGAGTTCCCGAAGTGAACCAGATTTCGTCAAAATTTCGTGCAAACAGAATTCCGTCACCGGAACTTCTCAGAGTCTGCAGGTTAACGGTGTATGAATCGAAGAGGTTTTCGCTCATGGAGATGTCATCCGTGGCGCTGGTCAGGTAGATCAGTCCGCGGTGATCGCTCGTCAGTGCGAGAACAAACGCGTCGCCAAACTGTGGTGCGTAAAAAACATCCAAATCGGGAACATTCTGAACTGGCCCTGTTCCGGAAGCAGTGCCGTCTGTCTGCCACAGGATTGATCTTCCGTTGCGGTAATCGACATCGACGAAATACTGCTTCCCCCCGACCGTGCTCCATATATTCTGGTTGAATTGGGTGAAGACTCCCAATCGTTCATTGAGTTCGCCGCCAGTTCCAATCGACCACAGCTCATACTGCTGCGATGATGGCGAAAAGTCATACAATGCAACAACGAGGATGCCGTTCACCTTCGCAACCGGAAATACACGGTAGTGAGTAGATGACAGTTTGGTCAGCAGACGAAACTGCGATCCGTCCCAAGTCACAACGGCATCGGAGATCTGGCCAGCAGTGTTCTGAATCCGCGTTTCCCACTGAATGCC
>JBBJME010000379.1:0-5657 GCA_037719765.1 Planctomycetaceae bacterium | reverse complement strand
TCGTGCTGTCGGAAGGACGCGTGCCGACAATCAGCAGCGTGGGGCTGGAATTCGTCAGATGCCAGCATTCAAGCATCGTCAATGTGAGGTCGTCAGCCCAGTGCATATCATCCAGAAGAATCAGTACCGGTTTCTCCGGCGTCCCCAGTGCGCGAAAGAATGTCGCCAGCGCAATGGCAATGCGTCGGTCCGAGAGATCCTGCGTGCGTTCAGCGGAAACATGCAGCGCAAGCTCGGTGACCAGTTCCGGTACAACGGTCAACAGCTCTCGCGCAAACTCACTCAATTCAGATTGCAGGTGAGTCTTGAGCGCCTCGTCTTTACGAATCACGGCGATGCACTGCGACAGGATTTGCCGGAGTGAAGCCAGAGGAGCAAGTCCGCTCTGATTCTGTCCCTGGTCGCGAAACACACGAAAGCCGTATCCCACTGCAATGCGTGAGATTTCCAGCAGCAGCCTGGACTTTCCAAGCCCGGAAGCTGCGGTCACCAGAACCGCGCGACTTTTGCCCTGCGCGACAGAATCCAGTTCGGACTTGAGCAATGCCATATCGCGGGATCGTCCGACGAACGCTGGTTCGATCAGCGTCTCCCGGCGATCCATCGTCCCGAGGACCATGCATTGCGGATATTCCGCCCCCAGCATTGTCCCGATCTGTCGAAGGTCATGCAGGACACCAGCGGCAGACTGGTAACGGTCTCGGGGATGCTTCTGCAATAGCCTGAGTACAATGTCGCTGAGGTGTCCGGGAATCTGTGGATTGATGGACGTCGGATCGGGAATCGGCGATGTCATATGGTGAAACACCAGATCGCCGACACTGTCAGCCGCAAATGGCACGCGCCCGGTCAGACACTCAAAGAGCAGAATTCCGAGAGAGTACAGGTCTGATGAGGCACGTACATCCTCGTCGAGGGCGCCGAGCGCTTCAGGCGATGTGTATGCTGCAACTTCCATCGCCACGTCAGTGTTTTGCAGTCCCTGCAGCATCATCAAGGGACCAAAGCCTCCGATAAAGGCCTTCGTGCTTCCTGCCGATTCCTCGACGAAAATCTCGCGTGGACGGAGGCAACGACGAATCAGGCCGTGCTGATGAAGATCGACCAATGCAATCAGGATATCTTCAGCGATGCTCAGGGTCGTGGCGACGGAAAGTTGTGATGATGCAATCTGATCGGCCAGCGTCACGCCCGGTGTCCATGGGCAAATGATGCGACTGGTGGAGCCTTTGAATTCGAAGTCAAGTGGAACCGTCATCCGGTCAAATGACAGCAGCGCCAACCTCGCTGTTTCGTACTCCAGACGCATCCGAACTGCTGGCGGCGTATCGGTACTGAATGACACCTCATGAATGATGACCTTATCGCCTGCATCATTTGCAGCAATCACGGAACGGCAAACGTCATCCTCACTGATGACAGAGCACACATGGTACTGTGCCCAGGATTTGTGACTTTGTTTCAGCAATGGAAGCCCCTTCACTGGCAGGTGCGATGCGGCATGTGATCAGCCCAAACGCCACGGCGGGCTGCGCCTCACATCAATGTGTATCTGCTGAGTCAATCTGAATCTGAATAATGTCGTCCCGCCGCACAAAGAACGCATCCAGGACCTCCGGGTCGAACTGCGTGCCGCGCCCCTCTTCCATGATTGCTAAACACTTCTGCAGAGGAAACGCGGGTTTGTATGGACGTTTGCTGCTCAAGGCGTCAAATACATCTGCGACGGCTGTGATTCGTCCTTCCACAGGGATGTCTTCTCCGGACAGACCCAGTGGATACCCGTTTCCATCCCATCTCTCATGGTGCGTCAGTGCGATGCGTCGGGCCATTTCCAGAATTGGAGAGGAACTTGCATCCATAATCCGGGCACCTATGTCGGTATGCCTGCGAAGCATGACCGCATCGCCGTCCGGAACCTTCTGCACAATTCTGTTGCCGAATCCACAATGCTTCTGCATCATTTCGTACTCTTCCGGAGTCAGCTTGCCCGATTTGAGCAGAATCGAATCCGGAATGCCGATCTTGCCAACGTCGTGCAACTGGGCCGCTGGCTCCAGAATGTCCAGGTCCCGCTTCGAGAATCCCAGTTGCGCAGCGATCACGCGCGCATATCGCCCCACACGAATAATGTGCTGTCCGGTATCGTCATCCCGGAACTCCGCAGCGCGAGCCAGACAATGAATCACGTCCAGTCGAGATGATTCCAGTTCCGCTGTCCTTCGTCGCACAGCCTCCTCAAGCTCTTCTGAATAGCTGTAAAGACGATCCTGATAAGCTTTGACCTTCAGAACGTTGCCCAGTCTCGCCAGCAGCTCTTCGCTGTGAACAGGCTTTGGCAGCAGGTCCGTCGCACCTGCCTGCAGCGCCATGAGTTTTGTTTCGGGGTCCGAACTGCCCGTCAGGATCAAAACCGGCGTCCTGCATAACTCTTCGTCAGACCGAATCGCGGCGAGTATCTCCAGACCATTGATTCCAGGCATCTGGATATCCAACAGCACAACGTCCGGCCGGTTCAGCCCAATGAGCGGCAGCGCCTGCCCTGCATGGTCTGTGGAGATCAGGTTGCAGTAGCCACCCATTTCCAGATAACGCCGTACGACCTCGATGTTGAGTGGTTCATCATCGACAATCAGGATGCAGCATTGTTTAATATCCCGCTCGTTCAGGCTACGACGCATCGAAGTGACAGATGTCAGGGAGCAGGTCCGTGAGTCCGATTTGTGTGCAGTCAGCATGATGCTTCTCTTAATCCGGCGAGTGGAAAAAGGCTGTTTTTCTGGGACTTCTGCGTCAAGAGCTCTGTCAACGATGAACGGGCTGGAAAAGGGTAAGGAACCAATAGTGCGGAGCACCCTTTGGGCCATTTGGCTATTGGTTCCTGACCCCTTTTACAATCTTCAGCAAGAAACGAAACACTTGAGTCCGTATGTATTCAAACTCAGAAAGGGTGTTCAAAAAAACTTACGTCTGGAAGAATCAACGGCTGCACTTTGTCGACAGAATCCACCGTGACTGGGCAATTGGCGCATGTGGTACAGATCATGCCGGTGGGAATAGCGGTCTTTTCCCCATGACTGGGGGAATCACCCAATGGGGAAAATCCCCCATGCGCGACTTAGTCGCCACCCAATTTAACCCAAACTGCGTATCTGTTCATTTTTGGCGTATCAATCTGTTCAAAGTTGCATCCTTCAAGCGTGTCCTTTCCAGGCTGTTGCCTTCAGTCTTGAGGCAAACCTCGCTTTTTCGGTAAAAATGCCGAAAACGACTGTCGGCAGTTTGAACTCACGTCAGGCAAGGATGCCATGATCTCACACATTCCAAATTCGCTCGCGCGGACACTGCATCGGACGACGACCGCAGCTGCTGTAGCGGTCATTGTTGGCCAGTTGTGCGCCGCCTGGCTGAATCTCTGCGGCACGTCGCCGGATTCAATCGCCGCACTTGCGCTTGGGTTCGCGGTCGGCGTGATTCCGGTGCGCTGGATGAGTGACCGCATTCCGCAGCGCTCAATCGGTCGGCGACTCACATTTGCCCATGTTGCTTTGTTCCTGTCAGCGCTGATGGTGATCGCCCTGAGTTGGCTTACACCGATCTTGTTGAATGCCACATTGCTCGCGGGCTGCGAAACGATTGGCGCAACCTGGCCGGTCGCATTGATACTGACGATGCTTTTTCCGGCACTGGTCGTGGCGCTGGTCACCTCTGCCGCAGGTTTGTTGTTCCGTGCAGCTGATGCCCAACCCGATACGCCATGGATCAACACTGCGCTGGCAGGTGCTCCAGGAGTTTTGGTGTTGCTGATTCCAGTCTGGCTGGGGATGTCCACGTTTCCGCTGGCTGGTTCAGCCACTCTGATGGTCGGACTCGCGTTGGCCACGCAATTCCTTAAACGCACATCCGATCAGATTTCAGACCACAGGTCCATTTCCGGTACTCCGCTCGATTCGGCACGGAGTACGCGGGACCTCGGCACTGTCGCGCTTCCCTTGACCGCAGTCGGAATCCTGGTTGTGGCCATCGCGGAAATTCTGTGTCGCCTGATGCCGGGTAGTCTGCCGGTTCTGATTCAATCCGTTTGCATCACGGCACTGGCACTGGCCGTTCTGTCACGGCCACTGACAATGAGACTTCTGACGCCATCCGCCATGCAGTTTCTGGCAGTCCTGACGCTGATGTTGTTGCCCGTGCTCTTTGTGCCGCTGGCGGATCTGAACCTTGCGATCAACACGGGCAGCCTTTCGGCGTTCTCTGTGCTGTTTTTGCGTTCTGTGCAGTGTGCTGTCTTCGCCACTGCGGCGATCGTGCCACTCGTCTGCATGCTAAAAAAATCTCCGCAATTGCTATTGTCACGTTCGACAGTTCTGCCCTGTGTTGTCGGCGCAGTGACGGGGCTCGCTGCCGTTTCGCAGGGTGTCTCGCCAATTCTGCTGCTGAATGTCGGAATTGCAATTCATGCGTTCATGCAGTTCATTCGGATTCCTGCGAACAATCGTCAACGATTTGCCACGGCCACAAGACTTTCGATCGCACGTTCATGCGCCTTGCCTGCGATGAGTCTGCTCAGCACGGTGCTGATTGGATTCGGTTCGATCGAGACTTCACGAACATCGTCACTTCTGTTTTCTGAACGAACCGCTGCGGCTGTGCAACGCGGAGTGGCGCACGAATTGATTGCTCAGTCTCATGTCAATCGACTGATCACCATTGTGCCCTCATCAGTTGGTGAAGTCACGGTGTGGCAGCGAACCGGAAATGTACGTGAATTCCAACGCAACGGGATGCCAATCGGGCGGATCAGCACTGATACCAGCGTGTCGCCTCAGCCAGTCGAAGACATCCTGCCCGCGATCCTGCCGCTTGCCAGTCATCAGCAACCCGCGCGCGTGCTGCTGCTCGGCGACGATACGGGCGTCTGCCTGAGGACATGCACGCATTTTCCTGTCCAGGAAATTGTCGCTGTTCGTACGGACCGCAGAATCACGGAGCTGGCTCAACGGTTCACCTGGAGCCGACAGCAGTTGCCTCCCGATCAGGACGCACGGGTTCACATTCTGCACGAACCCGCCATGCTGGCACTGCGTCGCCGCGAACTGAGTCGCTTTGATGTCGTGATTTCGTCCGGCGAGACTGCCAGTTTGCCGTCCGCAGCGTGCCAGTTCACGGCAGAGTTCTATCAGGCCGTTCGATCACGCATGACGCCTGATGCCATTTTCTGTCAGCGGTTTCGACAGAGCGATCCGGGACCGGAGCCTTTGAAGGCGGCCATGGCTACGATGATGACGGCCTTCACGAACGTCGGCGTAATTCAGACCATGCCAGGCGAAATCCTGTTGCTGGCTTCAGACTCCGACAAGGGACTGATCGATCCGGAGTTTCTGTCACGACTTCAGCGTGATCATGTGCGTCGAGAATTCGCAATTGCCGGCTGGGACTGGGCTCAGGTTGCCATTCTGCCGCTGCTTGACGCACGCGATCCGATCGGGATTTTCAGCCACGAATTGCCACCGAATGCAATCTCCGGCAGTCACTGTGGACTGGCGATGTGGCTGCCTTTTGAATCGCTTCGCCGGGCAGACAAACTGTCGGAACTGCAGGCGGCGTTTGGTCCGCACCAGCAACAGCTTCTGGCTGCGGTTCCGGCGGCGGAAGAT
>JBBJME010000137.1:0-18637 GCA_037719765.1 Planctomycetaceae bacterium | reverse complement strand
CACCTCAGACAGACGCTGAACTCGCTGCCATCCGTCGCAGCGTCAATCGAGGCTCCGCGTTTGGAGATGAAACATGGGCGACCACAGCAACCAAAAAGCTCGGCCTTGAAATCACCACCCGCCCACAAGGAAGACCAAAATCTAAATAAACGGTTCCTGACACCTTTTTGCGTTCCCCCCTTTTTGCGTTCCCCAAAATGCAGACCCTGCAGCCTGAGCTAAATCCAGCACAGGTTGGTCCTCATCTACGACTGCACATAAGTTGTTCTCCGGCAATTCGTCGTGTAACATAGGCGAGTGTGTGGCGTTGAGGGTCATCCGACACGTTCATGTCGCCTCGCGACGTCGCAGACATGAACGGTCAGGCGGCAGGAATCTTGGCGCGGGCTTCGGCCGCAACTCAAAGTGACAAACGCATGGACACGAACCGACGGTGATCTTCGATAATCCACGGAAAAGCGTGACAGAGTTTTTGACCACGGATTTCACAGATAAGCACACTTTGACTTATCCGTGCCATCCGTGGTCAGAAAACTGCGAGGCGCAAAGGTCCAACGGATTGAAGACGCAGGAAATGGTTGAGATTGAACTCCTGTGCCTGGCACAAAGAAGTCTGACTGCTTCACTCAGGGAGCAGATTGGAGATGGCGCGCTTGGTGGCGAAAAATCTTCTCAGAAAAACAAAATTATCAACGTTTGCTGAGCAGAGGTACCGGTGGGCTGACGCCACACCGCTCGACTTTGCCGGTTAGTTGGGCGGGATGATCGCGTGCGTTTTCTTGGGGCTCAGGAATACGAATTGATCTCGCCGCTGCGCAGCGGTCGAATCTGGTCATCTTTTGTGGCGTCTGCAGGCGGAGAATCGCTGGTCGAATTGAGAGTGCTCGACACAGATGTCGTGCCTGAAGCGGAACAGCGACAGGAACTTCATCGATTGCAGTTACTTGCGATTGTTGAACACCCGGGCCTGCGCAAAATCATTGATCTGGTCCCCGATCATGAGCCTCCGTTTGTGGTTGTGGAACGATTGAATCTGCCGTCTGCAGATGACGCTGATGATCGCGGTGTTCAGGATTGCCATCGCCTGTTTGATGCGCTGGCTTGTGCGCATCGATTCGGTGTCGTTGCCGGTCCGTTCAGTGTCGCAGATCTCCGAATGAGGGCCGCCCACGACTGGATTCTTGATCTGACAGATGCTCGCACGCAATCGGATTACGAAAGCATCCTGCCGCCGGAACAGCGTTCGGTGGATGTTGACAACTCTGCAGATCCCGAAGGTGATGTCTATTCACTGAGTGCCATCCTCAGCGAACGCGTGCAATCGTTGCCTGATTCAGTAGTCACTGATCGAACGAGCCTGCTGCGCCTGCTGGCACGGGGAATGGCCTTTGCTCCCGACGCAAGACCCTCGGCCAGGCAATTGGCTCTTGAGCTTTCCAACCTGGCCTCTGCGGACATACAACTGCAGATTCGCTTGAGAAAACAGGACAGCCAACTGGAAGGCATGATAATAACAGAGCCTACCGTCGAAGATCCTTACAGTCCGACGCTGGCGGAATCCGCATCATCTGCGATGCCTGCTCCGATCCCGAAGCAACTGGGGCGATTCAGACTTCACGAGCGACTCGGAGCAGGCGCGGCGGGAACGGTCTATCGGGCGACTGACTGCAGTAACAATGAAAATGTGGCGCTAAAAATCCTCAATTCGACGGTCGCTCAGAATCCGTCAATGCTGCGCCGCTTTACCCGCGAAGCGAGGTTGCTGGCTCAGGTTGGCAGCCCGTATGTGGCCAGACTGTTGGATACGAACAGCGATCAGGGACTGCATTTTCTGGCAATTGAGTTCATTTCCGGCGGAACATTGTCCTGCTTCATGCGAAATTCCGGACGACTTGACGAACGCAAAAGCCTGCGGCTGATGCTGGACGTTATAAGTGCACTCACGGTGGCCCATCAGCAGTCGATCATTCATCGCGACATCAAGCCGGAAAATATCCTGCTGACGGCAGCTGGTCAGAGTTTTCTCGATACGCCAGAGCAGGCAGGCACGACCAGCGGTAGTTCCGACTTCAGCGACGCGATGCCATTTGTCAAGTTGTCCGACTTTGGACTTGCCCGCGCTGATTCTTCGTCGGAATCGATGGCGGTGACACAGGACGGGGCGATTCTGGGAACACCGTTGTATATGTCGCCGGAACAGTGTCGCGGAACGGCGGCGGATACGCGATCCGATATCTATTCAGTCGGCGCTACGCTGTTTCACATGCTGGCCGGTCGCCCGCCGTTTCAGGGTGACAATCCCGTTGCGTTGATGAACGCACATTGCCACGATCCGATCCCACCCCTCCGCCAACTTCGGGCGGAAATCAGTGACGGCTGCATCGCGGTCGTGGAAAAATGTCTGGCCAAAAATCCGGATGCGAGATTCAGCGATGCGGCAGCGTTGCTGGCGGATCTGGAACGACTGCTGCACGGCGAACCAACGTCGATGGTGCTGCATCCGGCAACACCTGCCACAAACGGACTGGATGTGATGGAGTTTCCGTTTTCCTGCGACCTTTCGTCGTCGCCTGGTCAGCTGTGGCCATTTATTTCCAATACGGACCGGGTGAATCATGCCCTGGGTTTGCCGACGGTCAGCTACACCACGCGCACTGATCCAACACGCGGTGTCGAGCGATTTGCCGAATCGAAAATTGCCGGTCAAAAAATCGTCTGGCAGGAACATCCGTACGAATGGATTGAAGGCCGTCGTCTCAGTGTGTTGCGGGAGTTCTCAACCGGGCCCTTCCTGTGGTTCATGAACATCATTGAGATGCAATCCATCTCAGGCGGTGGTACCCGCGTCAATCAGACACTCAAAGTCGTCCCTCGGAACTGGTTTGGCGGCGTGCTGGCAAGACTCACACTCGGTCGAAGCACACCACAGTCGTTTCGCCGTGTCTACCAGCAGATCGACACCTGGCTGTCTCGGCCGGAAAATGCAAAATCATCCGCCGACGCATTTGGTACCACGGGGGCAATGACTGCAACCGGTCGGACTCGATTGAGCAAACGTCTCGAACACCTTTCGCAACGCCACATCGACCCGGCAGTGGTCGAGACACTGCGGCAGTTTCTGGAACATGCGTCAGATCCCGAGGTTGCTCGGATTCGACCGCTGATGTTTGCCGAACGTTTTCAACTGCCGCCAAAAGACGTGATCGATGCCTGTCTGTTTGCTGCCAAAGAGGGAATTCTGACGTTACTGTGGGACATTCTGTGCCCTTCGTGTCGTATTCCGGCGGACGTGCAGGAAACGCTGGCGACTTTGAAGGAGCATGGTTATTGCCCGTCGTGTGACTTGCGATACGAGATCAATTTTGCGAATTCGGTCGAATTGATTTTTCGTTCTCATCCCGAAATTCGCACGGCGGAAACTCGCACGTACTGCATCGGTGGCCCTGCATTCTCCGCACATGTTGTCGCGCAGACGCGATTAATGCCAGGCGAGCGATTTGAAATGGAGCTCATGCTGACGGAAGGTTCGTATCGACTTCGCGGACCGCAGTTGCCCTTCGCCGTCGATATGCGAGTCTCCGCCGCTGCTGGTGTGACTCGATTCGAACTTCCACTGCTCCGGCCGCCACTGCCGAACTCGGTGCCAGCTCTGCGGCACGGCAATCAGGTTTTGACGCTGTTCAACAACACGACTCGCGAACTGCAGGTCCGCCTGGAACGTACGGCAGACCGTTCGATGGCCCTCACGGCGGCAGCGGCCGCTTCGATGCCGATTTTTCGAGAAATGTTTCCGAATGAAGTCCTGGCTCCGGGCCAGATTGTTTCGGTGACCAACATTACGCTGCTGATGGCGGAAATCTGCGGGGCGAACGAGTTGTATCACGCGCTCGGTGACGGCCCGGCGTTCGGAAAGATCCGCACACGACTGCTGCAGGTCGATGAGACGATCAAGGCTCACGGCGGGGCAATCGTCAAGATCGTCGGCGACGGAGTATTCGCGACGTTTCAAAATTCCGAATCCGCGATTGGGGCAATCGCCGCGTTGCTTACTTCTGCAAGCGAACCGCTCCCCTTGCGGATGGCGCTGCATCGCAGTTCAGCGCTGGTCACGACACTCAATGATCGACTGGACTATTTTGGTGAGGCCCTGCATCTGCTGCGGACCATGCTGCAGATGGCGGAAGCGAATGAGCTGATTCTGACGGCAAGTGTGCTTCCGATCGGTGATGCGGATTTAATTCTTCATCGCGAAGGTCTGTTGGTCGTGCCGCTGGAACGCATCATTGCGGATACAGCGATCGTTGCGTACCGCTGCCAGCGCATTTAAGCTTTGTGGTGATCGCGGGAGTGTTGCTACAATAACCGGCGCCAGAATCGGCGAACGAACCTGCGTGCAGAGTGAGATTGTGATGACGAAAAGCCCTTTTCCCGGCATGGATCCCTTCCTTGAACCGTTCTGGGGGGACGTGCATGCCAGTTTGATCGTTTACATGCGCTCGATTACCCCGGAACTCAGCAGCGCCGCTCAGATCTGGACGGATGCGTTAATGCTGCAAAGAAGCCGCCAATGATCAGACACGACAAAATGACTCCTGAAAACATTGGATCCTCGCGACGTGAATTCCTTGCAAGTGCCGGTGGTGGTTTTGCCGGACTGGCGCTGGCTCAGATGTTGTCGCGGGACGCCAAAGCAGATGTCGTGCAACATCACATGCCTAAGGTCGAACGCGTCATCCAGCTGTTCATGACGGGAGGTGCCAGTCCGATGGACACTTATGATTACAAGCCGGAACTGGCACGGCTTCACGGGCAGATGCTGGGGCCGAAGGAAAAACCTGAAGGGTTCGTCGCGCCTGCCGGAGCGATTATGAAAAGTCCGTTTGAATTCGCACAGCATGGCGAATCCGGACGCTGGGTCAGCAGCATGTTTCCCGAACAGGCGAAGCTGATCGACGAGATGGCTTTTCTGATGGCCATGACCACGAAGACCAACGTGCATGGTCCGGGCACCTACATGATGAACAGCGGTTTTCTTTTGCCCGGATTTCCGTGCATGGGTGCGTGGATCTCGTATGCACTTGGCAATCTCACGGACAATTTGCCGACGTTCGTCGTACTTCCGGATGCAAAAGGCCTGCCGTATAACCAGCGAGGTTGTTTTTCGTCGGGCTTTCTGCCGGCCGTGCATCAGGGGACAGTGATCAATGCCGCTTCAACGCAACCGGTTCCGGATCTGTTTGCGTCCTCAAAGTTTGCGTTTGCAAACCGGAACGGCGACGCGGAGGGACTCGCGATACTGGACAGGATGAATCGCCATCATGCAGCACAGCATCCGCATGATTCACGGCTTGAAGCGCGCATCGCCAGTTATGAACTGGCCGCAAAGATGCAGCTCTCCGCTCCGGAAGCCTTCGATGTCTCTCGTGAACCGGAATCTGTTCACAAAAGCTACGGGCTGGATGACAAAGTGACCGAAGACTTTGGCCGTCGTTGTCTGCTCGCAACTCGATTGATCGAACGCGGAGTGCGGTTTGTGCAGGTCTGGAGCGGGCCTCAGGGAGCGACGGGTAACTGGGATAACCATGGCAACATCCTGACGGAACTTCCGCCGATGGCAAACAGCGTGGACCGCCCGATCGTCGCGCTGCGCGAGACTTAAGATCACGCGGACTGGACAAAGACACCCTGGTGATCTGGACGACGGAATTCGGACGCACGCCGTTTGCTCAGGGCAGTCTGGGCCGCGACCACAACGGCGGAAGTTTTGTAAGTTGGCTCTGGGGGGCAGGGATTAAGCCAGGAATCGCGCACGGTCGCAGCGACGACTGGGGCTATCAGGCCGCTGAGAACAAGACGTATTGCTACGACCTGCATGCGACGATTCTGCATCTGCTGGGGATTGATCACGAAAAACTGACCATGCGGCAGAACGGAATTGATCGTCGCTTAACCGATGTGCATGGACATGTGATTCAGGAAGTGCTTGCGTAATGGAGACACGCAACAGGCACCGCACAGGTTTGCATGGAGATATTCGGGCGCTTGATTCATCGATATTCACCTGCATCCGATTGAGGCGGATTGTTCCCCACGGGATCAGTGACAAAGGTACGAAAGCGAGTGGCAGGGCAGGGTTCGTGGATCTGTGATTCTGTAAAAAGCACCGGTCATCACAAACAGCAGCAGCCACTGGCGGAAATCGTCATTCCCGCGTGCCCTGTGGCGGCAAGGATCGCGATATCACGATTGCGTTCAAAACGCGAGTCGAATCGCAGGCTGTGAAGCAGCCAGACTGTCAGCATCGGGCCGAGCGTGTTACCGACCGAAATTCCGGCGGCGAGAGTCAACGATTGTCCAGAAACCAGATTCACAACGATGGAGGCAAATGCCACCGCTGGCCAGTGTCGGAGTCAAAGTATTTCGACATTTTCCGCATTCGCAGTTGAGTTACCGAAGCACATCCATCATCAGTCGATCCACGGACATACCTGTCGGAATCAAATCACGGATCTCCGGCGAAACGAAGATGCGGACTTTCTTCACGCAGTCGTCGAATTGCGTCTTCGCCATGGCGTCCACGATCGGTGAAACTTCCCGCAGTGGCCGATACTCGTTACTCGATCGAAACCAGACATCGACGCGAAATTCGACTTCACGATGCTGCGGCGGAGCGTCAATCAGCACATCCATCGGTGACAATTCCTGACCGACACACCCAGCGAGTCTCTCCGTCAGCGTCCGCGAACATGCGGCGAGTTGTGTGCCGGGAGTTGCCGCGCGCACGATAGAGCGGTTCCTGATGATAGATGCTGTATTCGGCAAGTCGCTTGTAGAGTCCGCGGCGCTGACCGAACAAGCCCTCGGTGAGCGATGCGACATCCGTACCCCGTGCCGCCGCACAAAGACAACGAATCAGATCCGGTTCCGACATTCGAAACAGCGAACTCAGATCCAGCTTCGGCATCAATTCCAGAAATGCTCGCGCGAACATCGTCGTCGCCGACCGCACGGCGTGATGCCAATACACTTCGGTGAACATCACGTACCGCGCAAACACCATCATCTCGGCAGCCGTACGTCCTTTGGACGTGATCGCGAGTCCGTCACCGGCTTCGTTTACGATCAATGAATTGATGAGTCGATTGCGGTCGAAAAGACGTCCGTAGGGGACCCCGCAATGCTGACTGTCTCGCGACAGGTAATCCATCTTGTCGATATCGACAGGACCGGACAGAATCGAACGCCGCAAGCGACTGCTCGGTGAAGTCGATTTCGCCACCAGCACATCCAGAACCTCTTCTGCGCTGATGTTCCACTGTGATTCAAGGACCTGCGTCAGTTCGCCGTCAGGCTTCAGGAATTCCTTCGCGAAGACTTCATGCGGTGGCATTTGAGGCAGTTCCATGTCCTCAATCGGGTGACAGAATGGCCAGTGCCCGATGTCGTGCAGCAAGGCCGCGACGATCAGAACTTCGGCATCGTGCGGTGAGACAATCTCTGCAAATCTTGCATCACGGCCAAGTTGCCACAGATACCGCAATGCATTGTGATAAACACCCAAAGCGTGTTCAAAACGCGTATGCGTGGCACCCGGATAAACCCGCGAAGCGAGTGCCAGTTGCGTCACATGCCGCAACCGCTGGAACTCCGCCGTATCGACAATCGCACGCACACGGGGAGTAAACGGGACATCTTGTTCGGTCGGAATCCGGATCACGCCGAACGAATTTCCGGCCTGGGCGAGTTCTGAGATGTCTGAATACGGGTGGCTCATTTGCAGCATTCTGGCCATTCGGAATGCTTTTCACAAGCGGCCTGGAGGCAATCACAGACGTCCCAAACAAGGCAATCGATCGCCACAAATCCATTTCCGGGTTGAGTTTCCGACGCAACTTTGTCACCATGACGAACCCGCCGCTGACGTCGTCTACGTCGCACGAACTGATCTTCCAATCCACATGGATCGGCTGCAATGAGCTTGCCGAGCGAATCATGTGTGATGTTGAATGGAAAAATCTTCGTTCAACGCGGTTTGTGTGATCATCAAAAAGGGCGAAAGCAGAATTCGGAATGGCGAAGGAAGAATCAATTCAGGTCGAAGGCAACGTTGTCGAAGCACTTGCGAATACACAGTTTCGCGTGGAGCTGGAAAATGGCCATCAGGTCATGGCACATGTTGCCGGAAAAATGCGTAAACACTTTATCAGGATTGTGCCTGGCGACCGCGTGGTGGTCGAAGTCTCTCCGTACGACCTGAAACGCGGACGAATCGTGTATCGCGAACGTTAAGCTGAGGTTTGGAGAAGGCGTCACGAACCAGTAGCCAAATGGCCCGATAGGTGCCTGGGACTATTTGTTCCTGACTCTTTTTCAGAATCTGAAAACTTCGATGACGACCGAAACATCTGCTCTGCCATTTGTTCAGCTCTTTACCGACGGTGCCTGCAAAGGAAATCCGGGACCAGGTGGCTGGGGCTGTATCCTCCGTCACCCCGCCTCAAAGTCGGAAAAAGAATTCAGCGGCGGCGAAGCGCTGACGACGAACAATCAGATGGAACTGCAGGCCGTGATCGAGGGGCTGAAAATTCTGACTCGCAAATCCCGTGTGGAAATCGTGACAGACAGTTCGTATGTGGCGAAGGGTTCTAAAGAATGGTTGCCCGGCTGGAAGAAGAATGGCTGGAACCGCAAGGACGGCAAGAAGCTGGTCCCAATCAAAAACATCGAACACTGGAAGCAACTTGATGCGTTGCTCAGCAAACATCAGACAACGTTCAAGCTCATCAAAGGCCATGCCGGCCACGCCGAAAATGAACGCTGCGACGTTCTTGCCGTCGATGCCGCCGAACGGGCCCGGTATGCGAGTTGAGTGAGAGTCACGGAGCGACACCGCGTTCGTAGCTCAGTCGCTCCGCCGACTGAGATTCCATGGGCAAATCGTGGTTACACCATCAACCGAGACTTATGAAAACCAGGTTCTTCCCACAATTTAATGGCTAAGAAGCGTGTGGCATCAGGTCCAGTTTTGCGCAGAAGAAGAGGATTCGAGTACGATAGTTTTCGAAGTTACGGAATCCTCGGGCGGCGGACCTGAGGGACTGGATACGGCTGTTGAAACCTTCGGTGGTGCCGTTGCTGATCGGGTGGCGGAATCAGGCAAGGATGTTATCAAGGGGTCGTTTCAGCATCTTTGCAACTTTCCTGATTGGATCCAGCTGGCAGTGTGAGGCCCGTTGGCGGTACCGGTGCCATGCACTTTACTGATGCATGGTGGCAGGGACTCAATAGAAGGCTCAGCCAAACATGGGATGCCACATCGAAAAACGCATTATTAGTACTGCCAGCCGTCAACTTCCTGGTTCTCGACAATCCCCGTAATTTCTCTGCCTTCATTGCACGCTCGGCAGATCGCACCCCTGCCGATAAGTGCCTCACGCGGGAAGCAAGCAAGAAAGTTATCCACAGCCTGAATTGCTTTTTCCGGAATGCGGTTCAGCGTACGATAACGCGAGTCTCTTAATCATTCTCCCCGCCACTTTCCAGACGCCTTTCTACTATGCCCACTGCGTCGCAGAAAAACCCGCTTCAATCTGGAGTCCACTTGGTCATTCGGACTGTGACCACATTCTCCCGCGATCTCAGGGAAGAAGGAAGAATCGGACGTCACTGGTTGCTGTTGGTTTTAATGCTGATAATTCATCCCTGTTCCGATTCTGCCGTCGCGTGGTCCGCATCCGACGAACCGATTGACGAAGCGGCGGCCGTTCATACGTACCAGCAGTTCCTGAAAGTTCTGATCCGCAATCCGCGATTTGGAACGGCCTATGAACGTGTCTATGAGTTTCATGCGAACCGGGGCACGATTCAGACTTTTCACGATGCGTTGGCAGACGTCGCTGGGCTACCGGCTCTGAAGGCAGCGGAAGGGCAGTCAGCGGACTCCTCAATTCCGGAATTTGCATCACTGCCAGATCAAGGCACGGCAGCGATGCTTGTCGGGATGCTCGACTTGCAGCATGTTCAGGGAGCGGCTGCGGTCACAGCACTGGAACGAGCGGCTCGGCTGCGACCCGAAGATCCCATTGCGCATTGGTATCTCGGGAAAGCCAGAATCATGAACCTCCAGCCAGATCTGGCACCAGATTCGTTTGAGCGAGCGATTGCATGTCGTCCGGTCAAAACCGATCTGCTGGAAATCTACAAGGAACTGGCTCGTACGCTGCAACGTACTCAACGGGACACCGAAGCGCTCGACGCATGGCAGCGACTGGAGACAGTGTTTCCTGGCGACCGCCGAGTTAAGGAACAAATCGCCGTCGCGATGACTCAGGACGGACGCTGGCAGGACTCCTTGGCGCGTTACGAATCACTGGCGCTGGAATCAAAAAATCCGGAACAGCGAGTCCAGGCAAATCTCGCCGCGGCAGATCTGATGATTCAGCTCGGGCGGCCACAGGACGCGATCTCTCTGCTGGAATCACAATTAGCCACGCTGGACGCTGACAGCTGGTTGTTCAGGGAGATTCGCCGCCGCATCGAAGCCACTTTTCGCAGCCGGGATGATCTTCCCGGGCTGGTCGCTTATTATGAAACGTGGATCGCAGCTCATGTCGAAGACGTCGATGCGATGGCTCGACTGGGGCGTACGTTGTCGCTGCAGAAAAAGACATCGGAAGCAGCGGCATGGTATCGCAAAGCAATTGCACTGGCTCCCTCGAATGTCGCGCTGCGAGAATCGCTGATTGAACAACTCGTGCGCGATGATCAGCTGACTGAAGCTGTTGCGCAATACGAACAAATGGCGCAGTTCGATGCGGGCAACCGGGATCACGTCGAAGCCTGGGGTCTGTTGTATTTGTCTCGCAAAGATCTGGCGCTTTCCGAACGGCAGGCCAAAGCCGCAGCCATCTGGGAACGGCTGATCGTTGATCGAGCCGACGATCCAGTTTCGCTCAGTCGTCTGGCGGAACTGATGCGGCGTGCTGAACTCACCGACCGCGCTATTCAACTCTATCGAGAAGCCATCGACCAGTCGCCAAATGAGCCGCAGTATCGGGAGTATCTGGGTGAATACCTGAATCGGCTGCAACGAACTGACGAAGCGATTGCGACATGGAAGGAAATTGCAGCAGGCGATCGGCGTCTCAAACCGAATCTCATTCGACTGGCCGAAGTCCTGAATCGCTTTGGTCAGACCGATCCAGCGCTGTTGCGATGCGCGATGCCTGCAGTCTCAATCCCGATCCCCTTGAACGGATCCAGTTTGCCGAGATGCTGCGAACTGCCTCAAGCCAGCGTCGACCACGAATCTGCGCGCCCCGAGCCATCGGTGACGCTATCCAGGTGACCTGGCACCTGAAGCAGTCTCGCCGATGGCTCGGGTCAAACAGGAGTTGTTGACCGAAGCCTCCCGGCAACTCGACCTCGCTGAAAAGTCAGCCGAAACGCAGGACGAGCGACAGCAGATTCTGCATGAGCGAGTCAAAACACTCATCGCCTCCGGTCAGCTCGAAGCACAAACGGCGCTGCTTGCTGCCGAACTCAACGCGGGCACGAACGTCAGCGCCGAACGCTGGCGAACGCTGGCTCTCTTGCAGGACGCCGCCAACAGGCTCAACGACGCCACGGCTTCGGCAATGAAAGTCGTGGAACTCGAACCGCAATCGATCCCGGGCTGGACGATACTTGCCGACTTGTACGAACGCTCCGGACGGCTTGGCGATGGTGTTGATGCAATGAAAAAACTGGCCCTGCTGGATCGTCGAGGGATCTCAGAGTATTTAAAAAAAATCGCCCGATTCGAAATCCGCCTTGGTCAGTTCGATGCAGCTCTGAAAACTGGCCGCGAAGTGATCAAAGCCACGCCCGGGAATCCGGAAGCGTATCAGTTCTTCGCCGACCTCGCGTTCGAAGTCGGGCAGCCTCAGGCAGCAGTCGAGGCATTACGGAAAGCCGTGCAGGTTAATCCCAATGACGAAGCCTCCCTTCGTGCCCTTGCCAAGACCCTCGCGGATGAATTTCAGACCCCCGAATCGATTGAACTCTACTGGCGCGCCTTCGAGAAAGCCCCGGACCTGGAGAGCCAAACCAACATCGTCGTGGCGCTGAGCAATCTTTATCTCCGCAGTAACCAGTTCGAAAAGCTCATCGAGCGTCTGGAACTGCGAAGCCGTGACTTGAATCTGCCTGCAGAAACGACTCGCTGCATCGCGACGGCGTATCGCGAAGCGGGCGATTTTCGTAAGTCGCGAGAGACGCTGGAACGGTTGATGGTGGATGAACCGCTGAATGTCAGCCTGTTGAAAGAACTCCGGACATTGGCTGAACAGGAGCACAACATTTCGCAGATGGAACAGTATCAGCGACAAATCGTCGAGTTGACGGCATCAGATGAGGAACGGCGGCGGCTGATTGAGATTCTGGCTCAGCAGAGCCTCTATGATGAAGCAGCGAAGGAGAGATTGAGACTGGCCGAAAGTCGAACAGATCGCCTGGAGATTCTGCAGGAGATTGAAATCCTTGTCGCGGGTGGATACGACGACGTGGCGGAGACGCTGTGCCAGCGATTGCTGGAATCATCAAAAGAGGACTGGGAAGCGTTGAACGCCTACCGCGGTATCCTGCTTCGCAACCATCAATTGGCAGAGGCGCGGGAGGTGAGTCGCAGGATCCTGCATCTGGACGTGGATTTCGATGCACCGGCAAGTAGCTCGACTCTCCAGAGTCGAGACTCGCACACGGAAACTTCCTCGACTCCGGAGAGTCAAGCTGCGTCTGCGGCGGTTGATACGGCAGAATCGTTTTCCAAGTGGCTGATCGAATCGACGGAGAATCCTGCAGCAAGTTTTGGGGCCGTCTATTGCGAATGTGCCGCGTCTCTCATTTTTCGCGTCGGAGCGTCACCGTCGCCAGCGGACATTGACAGCGTTTTTACCTCGCACCTTTCTGACCGAGATCAGCTCCGACTTGCGGCCTGGTTGATACGCTCAGTGACTGCGCGATCGCCGGCGAGCCCCGAAATATGGACAGCACTTGAGGATTTTCTAAACGGGTCGCCAAGTCCCGCGAGGACAGCGGTTCAACTGTTCGAGGCTTGTCAGCGATATGCTGCCAACGATCTCCCTGCAGAAGGTCAACGACAATTGAAGGAACGATCACTACAGTTGTTGAAGACGCTGACCAAAGACGCTCCGGCTTGGCTGAACCAGACTGCAATGCCTATGCTGAGCATGGTGCCCGATGGACAATTCGATCACGAAATCACGACGCTCTTGGAAGAGCAACTTGGGACGACCAATGGAATTCCCGAATTGACAGCCTTATGGAGCATTGCAGCCAGATTGCAAGAGCCGAAACGAATACGCGACGTCATTGCCGCGTTGCAGATACGACTTGCGGCGGAACCTGAGTTTGCGGAATCTCTCGAGGCATCATTCTCTGACGGCCAATCTGGATTCGAAAACGGTGACTTGATCGCAGTACGACTTGGGCAGGACCCCGACGCCTTATTAGCCCTGCTGAACCTTGTCGAAACAGTTGGGACCGCCACGGTACGACCGGCACAGCAGTCGCCGGGAAAAGCACTCATGACATTGCCGGAGATCCTGATCGATCGACTTGGTGTCACCGCAGGATCTAATGTTTCCTGGTGTCTGCAACGGCTGGTGGCACTCCATGCGGAAGATCGAGTTGCACTGTGGTGTCGCACTAAAGCGACAACTGCAACGCCCCGGGAACAGGTAATTCTGCATTTGATACGCGCTGAACTGGCCCGTCAACTTGGTGACGATGTTGCTGAAATCTTCAGCCTGATTGATGCGGCAGTGGGTGATCCACAAAGAGACGACATTAAATTCCTGATTGCAGCAAACGCGGCTCAACAAGGTCTGATCGACGAAGCTGTGTTGGTGCTGGATTCGTTGAACCTCACCGATGGTCCGCGTCAAATCGCACGAGAAGAATTCGTCCTCCGACAACTGCTCCCTATGGGAGGTTCCGAAAGATGCAACATTGCAGCTGACAGGCTGTTTGGATTACCTCTGAATATGGACCAGCAGCGCGATTTGATTCCGATATTGGATAAGCTCGGGATGCGTGACAAGGTTGCCGCGATCCAGGCACGATTTGGTCGAGGCTGCATGGATCGCCAATCGATACTCGGACAGCAGTTGCAAACCTATGTGGCTCAGGGAAAGCACGAACTCGCTGGCGAGGTTGGCTGGGAACTTTTGAAACTTGCTTCCGGTGGTTCCCTGTTTTCCGGCCACCGTCCTGACGATGATCGAGATGATGGTGGCGAGAGGCTTCAGGCAATCAAAGCCCTGGGGCGACTGAATCGACTTCAGCCCTTGATTGATCGGTACGAAGCCATGTTGGCCAAGTCGCCCGGCTCGGTCGAATTGCTCGAGGTTCTGACTGAATTTCATGAAGCGGCCGAGCAGTGGGACCTACTGGCGGCAAAGCGGGATCGGATTGCGTTGCTCTCAAAGAAAGCGCCGCCGAGCCTTCGAGCCAAAGCCACGGAACTCGAACGCAGCGGCGATGTCAGCGGTGCGTGTGACGTCTATCTCACGATTCTGAAGGATGATCCGGAAGCTTTTTCGGCAGAAATGGAGACGTATGTTCAAGCCTTCGAACGAGCAAAACGACCCGCAGATTTTCTAACTGCCGTATTGAATCTTAAGGCCGAATATTGGAGCGATCATGCGGGATTGATCATCAATATCATTGCTGATCTGGCTCGAGAAAAGACGAATGACGACGTCGTCCGCAAGTCGATCGAAACTCTGCTGGCCAATCCCGGCAGTCGGCGACTCGCGATCGGAGGATTTCTGGCACGACCAGATGTTGTCACCGAAGAAAAGCTACTTCCGGCAATTGAGAGCGAACTTGCCCACAAGAATGCACTGGCCGATTTCGGCCGCTGCAATGAAGTCTTCCTCATGCTGCAGGGCTTAAAGAACAAATCCAGCCTAAAGGTGTTGCATGAGTTTCGGACTCGGCGAGCGGAGTGGCGTCAGCCCTCCGGTACGAACGCGGATGCTGATCCACGACTGAAGCTCGACACGATCGAAGGGGCTGAAGTGATACTGGCGTATCTCGATGCACGACTCGGGAAGCGTGCGGATGTGGAGATGCGTGTGGCACAACTTGTCGCCCGGAAGTCTGACATGATTGCAAAGCTGCCAGGGTTCTCGCCGCCTCAAGTCTTCCAGCTTGTCGTGTTCAACACACTTCTGAAGGAACTCGGCAAAGACTGGGACAGCGTGCGTCTGACTCTGCTTGAAGCTCTTTCCTCGCGTGAAAATGACAATGAGGAATTCGCGGACATCGTTCTCGAAGAACTTGGCGCTGTCTATGAATCACTTGGCCAACAGAAAAATGCTCGCAACATTCTGAACCAACGCGTTCAGGGGATGCTGGCCGGCACCGATACCGCAAGCGGCAATCCATCCGAATCGATCCGCGAATTGCTGCAAGCGGGCGAAAGAATTCAGCACTCGGGATTTCCAATCGAAGGCGCTCGCCTGCTGCTGAACGTGACGGCGCATGACATTGATGAATTCACCAGTGACCTGGATGACGACAAGGCCGTCGCGTTCAAATCACGCTTCAACGCATCCCAACGCTGGGCGCGACAGCAAATCGCTGCTGAGAAACTTGTGAATTGGTTTGAGATCGCTGTTCAGAGTGCAGCGCAGGACATGGATGATTCGGAACAGAACCCTGGCCATTTTGACCTGCTGCTGGAAGTCACCGGAACAACTGATCCTCGATCTCGCGATGTGGCTACCTTGAAATCCGGACGGATGGACTCCGTCATTCTGAAGGCGATCGAAAAGCAGTCATTCGACGATGAAAAACTTCGAACGACGCTGAAGGCAAGTATCCGAACGTTACTGAAAGAAGACAGTCCACCAGCGACAGTACTTACAGCAGCATTGGCCTTTGCTTTGCGAATGGACGGTCCGTACACGACAGCTTACCTGGATGAAATCGAGGCCGCGATTACTGAAAAGCTGAATCTGTTGAAGGAACCTGAAACGCAGAATGCTGTTTCAGAAACAGCTGAGCAATCACCGGAAGCCAGATCCCGACAGCACTGCGGTTGGCACCAGACGTGGCCGCAGTGCTTGCTGCGAAGATGCTTGTGCGATCGGGAACACATTCGGCCATTATCCCGCAGCTTCTGCAACACGCGGCCGCAACAGCAAAATTCAGCGACAATCGTCTGGTGCGAATCGCCGTGCTGAACGAATGTCTTGCCACCGCGTCTGAAGCGAAACTCGCAGATCTTGCCGTCACGCTGGAGTCCGAACGAGACACTGTTATCGCCGAACAGATCGCTGGTGTCTCCCTCGGTACGCCTGGTTCCATCGATCTCCGCCACGAAATCCGCACCAGGCTGCTCAAACTGGAGGAACCTTGAATGGGCTCAAGCGAATCCGAAGAATCCTTTGATGTCGTTGATCAGGACGATCGGGTTCTTGAGCAACTGGCTCGGTCCGAGGTGCATCGGAGGAAGCTGCGTCACCGAGCGGTGCATGTGTTTTTATTTCGCCAGGATGGGTGTCTCTTAATTCATCAGCGGTCAGATACAAAGGAAGAATTCCCTTCCGTCTGGACGTCATCATGTTCGGGGCATGTGAGTGCCGGGGAAGACTATGATGCGACAGCCGTGCGGGAGTTATCGGAAGAACTCGGCATTGAGTCGGCGGTCGAGCGATTGCAGAAATTTGCGGCCTGCGACGACACTTCGCAGGAATTCACGGTGTTGTATCGCTGCTGCTCAGACACGGCTGTCACGCCGGATCCCGTGGAAATTGCCGATATTCAGTGGATGCGGCTCGCCGCGATTCAGCGCTGGATGACGCGATCGCCGGATGATTTTTCACCGGCGTTTCGGCTGCTGTTTGGCTGGTTCCAGGAGAGCTTCAGAATTCCAGAAATCCGCTGACGCGTCCAACCGTGATTGTCGCAGTGACCAATTGGGCGGTCAGCAGCAGGAGCCATGTCTTTCCTGTGTTGATTGAATCTGCATCAACGGCCTGTGCGGCGATGACCGCGTACCATGGAGTGAGGAAGCACCACAGTCGAGCTGCTTCACCCATGTTTTTCCCGGACAGCCAGAGCAACGTCCATGTCAACGCACATGCGATAGCGAACAATCGCCCGTTTGTCAGATTCTTCAAGCCCGAAGAGCGAATGTTCTTCATTGTTTGCACGAGCATGACGATAGCCATTGCAGCCATTGGCAGACCGACAGCCATGGCGAGTTCGACCGGATTGACGGCAAACCATGTCGACCATGTGCGAACTGATTGTGAATAGAATCCCGCGTGATTTGTGAGGTTCATACGCCACACGTTGAGGAGGTTGCAATGCGTCCCGAGTTGCCAGATTCCACACGCGATCAAAAATGATGCAGCAGCCACCAGAGTCGTTTCCAGGGTCTGACCCATTCGGTGTTTTGGGTCGAGCAGTACGAAGCCCGCCGCGAACGCGGCCAGCATCACCACGACCCGCACATGTGCCCGACACAGCAGCAGACAACCACAACGCCAATCCACTCAGCGACCCGAGCAGCCATCGCATGCTGCGACGCTCCGTCAGCATTGCAGCGACAGCCGTCCATGCCAGCATCATGCCGCTGCATGCGTAGAGCACATCTGAACGCGGAACAAAAATTCCGATCGTCGGCACGGTGAGCATCAACGCGGCGGCGCGCCATGCGGTTTGGGAATCTGTCAGTCTGCGAGTCAACCCAAACACTGGAATGACGGTCATGGCCGCAAACAACGTCGAAAGCAGTGATGAAAGATGCAATGCCGCGAATTCTGACTTCGACAATGGTCGAGCGATCCGGCCTGCGACTTCAACATCTCGAAACAGGCGGAACGTTTCACGATTCTGAAGTGCTTCAGAAAACCGGACCATTGCAGAAGAGGATTCCGTCAGTCTCAGCAATCCGCGATTGAGCAGCAACAATCCCGGCGGGTGCGTGCCTTCGTGCAAAACGTCGCCTTTGGCCATGCGTGATTCATAGTCAACCAGCATCTGCCGCGTCGACGTCACATTGAACGTCGCTTCGAAGAAGTAGCCGGAAGCATACTTGTGATAGAGAATCCAGATCGGACGCAGTTCCCGATGAGGCGAGGGTGCTGCTTGTCGCACCGCGTTCAGCCAAAGGAAACTGAGCGCCGTGAGTCCCAGCAGCAGCAGGCCGCGCTGCATACTCCCGCAGTTGTCAATCCGCCGGATGCATGTGGCACAGAAGACGACGACAACACTGCCGCAAATCAGCGGCCAGATAAGTCGGTCCAGAGCCTCAACGAGGTCTGTTGGCAACGCATGTCTTGGCCACACCCATTCGCCCGCAACTCCCAACAGCGGCCACGGTGCCAACAGCAATGCGGCACCAATCACCGTGGTAAAGAGTATGAGCAGACGGTATGGCATCAGAAAAACGTAGCCCTCGACAGCGGACAGCGCAGGCATCAAAAAGAAAAGCCCTCCGATGCGTACGCACTTCGAAGGGCTATTGAGAGAACTATGCTCCACGCCGTCGGAAATGAGTCCGGTGAGCGGAGCGGCGTGAGCCCTCCGGTACCTCGTTTTTGTACCGGCAAGCTGACGC
>JBBJME010000378.1:0-5691 GCA_037719765.1 Planctomycetaceae bacterium | reverse complement strand
GTCAATTCCTTTGAGTTTCAGCCTTGCGACCATACTCCCCAGGCGGAGTACTTAACGCTTTCGCTACGGCAGAAAGGGGAAACCCCCTCCCGCCCAGTACTCATCGTTTACGGCCAAGACTACCGGGGTATCTAATCCCGTTCGCTCCCTTGGCTTTCGTGCCTCAGCGTCAGTTATCCCCCAGTGTGCCGCTTTCGCCTCCGGTGTTCCTGCCAATATCAACACATTTCACCGTTCCACTGGCAGTTCCGCACACCCCTAGGATACTCTAGCAATTCAGTTTCAAACGCAATGCCTCAGTTGAGCTCAGGCATTTCACATCTGACTTGAATCGCCGCCTACGCACCCTTTAAGCCCAGTGATTCCGAATAACGTTCGCACAGTACGTGTTACCGCGGCTGCTGGCACGTACTTAGCCCGTGCTTCCTTTGAGGCTCTGTCAACTTCGGAGGAGTACCTCCGAAGATTTCATCCCCTCTGACAGCGGTTTACAACCCAAGGGCCTTCATCCCGCACGCGGCGTCGCTCCGTCAGACTTTCGTCCATTGCGGAAGATTCTCGACTGCAGCCACCCGTAGGTGTCCGGACAGTATCTCAGTTCCGGTCGTGGGGGCCATGCTCTCACACCCCCTAGACATCATTGCCTTGGTAGGCCATTACCCCACCAACTAGCTAATATCGCGTAAGCCGCTCCCCAGGCGGAATCACACCTTTGCTCCGCAGAGATTATCGGGTATTACCTACAGTTTCCCGTAGCTATCCCCGTCCCGAGGGTACGTTCCTACGTCTTACTACGCCGTTCGCCGCTCCCACCATTGCTGATGATCGCTCGACTTGCATGCCTAATCCACGCCGCCAACGTTCATTCTGAGCCAGGATCAAACCCTTCAAAAATATGCTTTGCCGAAGGTTTCCCTTCGGAGTTTAGCAGAAGGTTCAATCTCTGTTTGCCACCCCGGTCAAAGGGCGGCTAACTTACAATTCACCAGCTAAAACTCACAGGCTCACAAACTCAATCATGTTGTCAAAGATCAGCACTGACCGACACAAGTACTGCCGAAACTTACGTCCCCGGCAATCAGTTGCGTCTTGGTGACGCACACCGATGTCGTTCAGCGAGGGGGCAGTGTATCGGCTTGGAGGAAACTGTCAACCCATCGCGGTCAGTTTTCTCGTCAAAGTTGTTCGTCCTCGGACTTCTCCGGTTCAGATATGGATTCCATCGCCCCGGTTTTGTCAAAATAACAGTCGAAGGACAGCCACAGTGATCGGGCGTAGCGAAAGAAAAGCACAGGAAAAATCACGCAAAATGCCGCCAGAGCCGGAATCAGTACCGGCTTGGGGATCCCAAACCCAAACCGCAGCACCAGGTAAGTCCAGGTCGTGAGAAGAGTCGTAAGACCGTAGTTGATGTAGGTTGACCCGAGAAAATATCCCGGTCCACGTTCAAAATGAAACCCACAGACCGAGCAGTTTTTCTCCATTCGAATGAAACCGGCGAAAAGTCGCCCTTTGCTGCACATCGGACACTTTAGCCTTATCCCTCGAGAAAATGCCTGACTTGGGGATTTCGGCGATTCCGGTACCATTCTGCTTTTCTCCGTCTGGGCCAGATGGGCCAGTGTTGTGAAAGAATGCCGGGACAAGGCCATTCCTGGAAATTGCCTGCAGATTGCCGTTCCGCCACTTAACTGCGAGTTGCAAATGGCAATCGAAAGATCGCCAAAGGATTTCGATCCTCTTCGCTGGCAAAGCAATCGACCCCGAATAGACGCTCAGACAGCACGCTGGCAAGTCTGGTCACGGCCGGTCGCTCACTGTTGAAATGCCCAGTGAGTACAAGATTACACGCTCGCGACTGGCATTCAACCGCTGAATGGAATCTCGCTTCTCCCGTCACAAACGTGTCACATTCCGCCTGCAACGCATCCGAAAGGTAATCCGCCGCCGATCCACATGCGAGCCCCACGCGATGTACGCGGTCCAGTCCATGCCAAGCCACTTCCAGGTACTCAGCTCCCACGATTTTCCCCAACTTTTCCAGAAACTCTTGCTTTGAATGCGGCTCTGCCAGCATCCCCATGCGGCCAGAACCGCCCGCAACTCCCTGCTGGAAGCGACGCAGCGGTTCAATCAGATTCAGGCCCAGCGATTCGGCCAGCCACTGATTAATTCCCCCTTCCGCGTTATCAAAAGCGGTGTGAGGACTATAAACGGCGATCCTGGCTTCGATCAGATCCATCAGTAAACACCCTTCGATCGTATGACTCGTGATCGACTTGGTCGCACGGAAGAGCACCGGATGATGGGTCACAATCAACTGCACATTTTTTACGATTGCTTCATGAGCCACTGCCGGTGTGAGCGTCAGACAGGTCATGAGCCGACTGACCGTGCGATCCGGACGACCCAGCAAAAGTCCGACGTTGTCCCATGATTCCGCTGTCGGAAGCGGGGCAAGCTGCTTCAGGATCTGGCAAACGCTCTCGACAAGGATTTTCTCGCCAGTCATACCCATTGAGCTTTCGGTTCTGAATACACGATACGAGGATGAGCGACCTGCAATTCTGTGACTTCGTCCAGCAACCGACGAACTTCCCGGCGATTACTCGCCACTTCCATACTCAACTGAAACGTCACGGACTGCCCGGCTGGCAGCTGAATGACCCTGCCTTCGCGGCGTTCAACAGTTCGCAGATTCGGAAAACTGCTGCCGGGTTCCAGTCCAGCGACGTAACCGTCCGCTTCGGCCTGAGTATTCTTCCAGAGCACAAACCACGGCATTGTCGATGTGTCAAATCGCACACATACGGCGTGCTCGTTTTCGGCATCTGCCAGCAGAGCCATCCCCCAGCCGCGTGAATCTCCTGCAGCTTTCGCCAGGTAGCACTGTTCCGTATATCCCGTGGCAGGCCCTTCGAACAGGTTCCACATGCTGATGCCTTCTGCAGCGCGGTCGTTGCGAGGAGCGACTTCTGAAGCGGCTGTGTGCAGCGTTGACCCTTCACCGAGGAATGGACGGCCAATATTGCAGTGATAGAGTATCTCCACCTCCGCGGGCTGACTTCCGAGGTTTTGCACGACATCGGTGATTTCAAAGCGATCGGAATTGATGTGCGTCGTGAGCGTGGATTCCAGCCGCAGTTTCCCCCCAAATAAGCTGGCTTCGTCAACAATGCCCTGGACGGCGATCAGATCACCGCGTTCTTCAACAGTCACGCGATGCGCCGACAGATTCGCAATTCGGCCGTGCAACGGCAGGAATTGCTCAGAAACGACCTTTCCATCGGCGTCGCGAATCACATCATTTCCCGGAGCCCCGTGCCAACCAAGGCCACAGCGACAAATCAATTCGTTAAACCCATCCAACCATCCGATCCCGCCACGCCGCATCGGATCCACAAACGCCGGATGGACGGGTCGCTCGACGGGTGAATCCCATTTCACTGGAATTCCATCGACCCGCCACGCCAGAATTCCATGCCTCGCGTCGGCAGAATGTCGAGCGAGAGCCGACCGTTGTCCAGCGTTACGACATCGACACCATCGGACAACCCGCCCGCCAGGCGTCGCATTGATGCACTCCAGTCCTCGTTGCTGCCAATCAGCCGGGTCGTGGTGTCATGTATCCCGGTTTCCACATTCATCAGTTCGTGCTGCACGTTATCTCCTCAGGAGCCAAACAGTTAAACAGACGGGAATAGCGAGCGTTGCCGATTCAGGTCCGCCCACTTTTTTCGATTAACAGATTCCGACATTATTGCATGGCCAACCTCTACATGGAATTGCTGGAGGCTGAGCTCGCCACGAAGGATTGAATCCCGGCACATCTGTTGCCGTCGGTCGAATCGATTCGATCGGAACGTCCTTGAATACACGTTGTCCATTTCGTGGCATGCTGAGTTCACTTCCTGAACTAACGTCCTAGTGGGCGTGTTGCATTTCGACAGCACGCTGTGCACTTTTTTACTCCGGCCATTTGCGCAGTCCGGCCACAACAGCCACGCAGAAAACATTGGTGTCACATGGTCTCGAAGAAAACCACTCGGGCGTTGATTCTTGGTGCATTCATTTTCAGCGGAATTGCTTTATGGACCACCTACACGTCTAAAAAGTCCGGTGACGAAAAAGTTCGGCTGTCCGTGACGTCCGCTGCTCACTCGCAGTCGCCAGAACGAGGCGCTGACAGTCCCTCAGATCGCGTCGCCGACGCATCGGCAGCAAACTCTGAATCCACCGCAGCCGCACGCGCAGCAAACGCGGCGCAAGCCACCACAACCAGTGCTCCTCCGGCGAAGCAGGCTGCCAATACGAATTGCATCGAAGCCTACACCGAACCTTATCGCGATATTGCGATTGCCGCTTCTGAAATGGGTACGCTGTCAGGCGTGAGTGTCAAGGAAGGCCAGATTGTGAAATTCGGAGACGTAATTGCCGTGATGGCGGACGACGTTCTCAAAGCGTCACTCGACGTTGCACGCCGCAGCATGAACGTCGAGGGCACACTGCAGTCCGCAGCCGCCGATGTCAATCTGCGTCGTACGGAACTTACCAAACTTCGGCAGCTGCGCGAACGGGATCACGCCAGCCAGCAGGAAGTCGATCGCGTCGAGACGGAACTCACCGTGGCCGAAGCACGTCATCTGTCCGTTCGGGAAGAGCTTGAGATCAAACAACTGGAGTCTCGTCGGATTGAAGCTCAACTGGAACAGCGCAGGATTCGCGCGCCAATCGCGGGGATCGTGAGTGAAGTTCATAAAGATGCGGGCGAATTTGTGTCACCGTCTGATCCCGTCGTAGCACGCATCGTGCAGCTTAACCCAATGCTGATTGTCTTCTCCGTGCCACTCGATCACCGCCATGCGTTTCACCAGGATCAAGCCGTGACGCTGCAGTTGGGATATGCCAACGTGAGTGCGCAAGGCATCGTTGAATATGTCTCACCGACCACAGATTCTTCGAATTCATCGATTCGCGTCAAAGTGCGCTTACCGAATCCAAACGGCGAATACCAAAGCGGCGAACGAGCCGTATTGAACTGTGAAACATTGACGAGCCCTGGCAAACCGGCATCCTCTTCCGAAGACACTCCGTCCCCCGTAGCCGATCGGAACCATGAAATCTCTTCACGCCATTGATCGAATCGATCCGGCTGCCACAGCGACGTCTTCCGCAACTGCTTACCCGGAATCTGCCGCCAGCGAATCACCATCATCGGCCACAGCCCCTGCTGCGGCCGATGCCATGTTGCTGGCGCGCAAGTCGCTGCTGTCCGCGCCGGACGTCCAGACACTGCAGACGGCCGCAGCCTCGCATCTGCGACGCCATGCAGGAGCCGCCCTGGTTGCCTGGTACTATCCGTCAAGCGGCCAGATCGGCCAGACAGATCGAATCGACGGTCTGCTGTGTCCAACAGAAGGCATCGCCGAATCCCTGCGGCTGGTGATGAATGAGACGGCCCACCTGGCAAGTCAATCGAGCGATCCATGTCTCCGGCCCATGCCAGGCGCATCGGAAGCAGAATTTTATTTGGTCGCATTGCCCATTCCCGCCTTCAGCGGACAATGCCTGCTCGCGCTGCTGGAACCGCATTCGCAGCATGAAGGTCTGTCATCCGAATCATGGGCATCGCTGCTGATGCTCAGTGGCCTGATGAATGAATGGGCTCTTCAGCGACACTGTATTACAGCT
>JBBJME010000136.1:0-18670 GCA_037719765.1 Planctomycetaceae bacterium | reverse complement strand
GGAATATCGGCGACAATAACCTTCGCGGCACTGTGCAACCCCGCTCCCGTGGACGCACCGCCGCCTTCAATACCACCCGCACCGGCTCCTGGCTTGAACCATTCGGGCTGCACCAGCTGCTCATCACCGTTGGTGCAGGTGGAGATGATGTCGGCTCCTTCGAAACAAGTCCGGTTGTCTTCACAGATTCGGATCTCTCCTGAGAAATACTTGCTCGCATGTTCTTTCAGAGACTGCATCGCGACTGAGCGGATATCCCGTAGACGGATTTCCTTGAGGCCCGGGATCTGGCTCACCAGAAACCAAAGATGCATCGTGCCTTCAAATCCACATCCAGCCAGCGCCAGTGTCCTGGCTTCCGGCAGAGCACACTCGCGAGCAATGATTGCGCTGACAGCGGCTGTTCGCAGACCCGTCAGGTAGCCACACTCCATGACCGACAGTGGAATGCCTGTCGCGGTATCGTTGTAGACCTGCAATCCAGTCACATTAGGCAGCTCACGCTCATAGTTCTTCGCAAAACCAGCGACCCACTTCAGTCCGCAGGCTCCAGTTGCTTCAAATAGGCTGGCATCGCATGAATGAAATTAGCCGGATCCGTTCCGGTCGGATGCACGCCGATCTTGGGATGCATCTCATACGTGCCAGCGGCATGTTCCACCAACGCTTTTTCGACAACCTCAACGACCTGCTGAGGGGTAAGTTCAAGCGACAGGATGTCTTCTCTGGATAGCAACAGGACTTCGATTGGTTTCATGAATTCAGATTCTTCCCGCAAGCAAGTTCACCATAAATGAGACGATTCAGCTCCAAACGTTTGCTGCACACTGAATTGCGCGACACTGTGCGATTCAGCACTGCTGACTTGCCAAATCCGCACAGATTGCAGCGAAGTGTGCATTTTTCACGTTGACCTGCGTCACCGACAGCACAACGCAAATTACATTCCCTGCGTCACCGACACAGACGGTGCAAATGACTTGAATCTTCCGCTTTCAGCAGTCTCGTGCATAGGCACCCGATATTCCAGCGTTCTCGCCGTTCAGGGAACCGTCGAGTCTCTCCTGAAAACTATGCAATGGCTGTTCCGACTGATGTGGTTTCCTGATCGCATGTTTGGTCGTCCTGAGCTGCGCACATGGCAACTCGCAGTCAACGCGAGCAGAGGAACCCGCTCGAATTGCCGGATTCGCGATTATGCCGCATCGCGCGGAAAAGGTTATGCGTTACCGTCGCCCGAGAGATCCTGCACTTGCTGCACGAGTTCAGATCTTTGTGCAGGGGTCGGCTCGTCCGAAATCGTTTGATGGAAAGACTCCGGCAGAGTTGCTGGGTCAACGATACGCTGACGCATGAACGCTATCTGAAGCTGCTCAGCCATCTGCACGTGAACACCACTGGATGAATTGCGAGCCAGGCAATGCACGCATTGTCGAGTCGCATCACTTCGCTCTACTGGTTCAACCTGAGTCTCAAGTCGCTGTTGAAGTTTCCGGACACTAGCGTGACTAGTTCCCGACGGAATCGCTGCATCAACATACGGGGAGTAAGAATGAGTACAATGGCGTGATAGTTTGCACTAATCCCTGGTGGTGGCTCTTGCAAACTTCAACTTCTCAATGTCCAATTGGTATCTGGATGCTTCCAACTCAGAGTTTCAGGGAAAGCCTGCCAGTCAGAATGGGCAAGTGCCGCTTAATCTTTCGAATTGTTCGCATGTCGTAAACCAGAGTGATACTGAGCAACATCCTGTATATCCTGATGCCATCTCAGGCGACACCAAACCAGTGGTTTGCCCGAAAAGTGGAGACTCGAGTCATGCGTGTCGAATGCCCGAATTGCCACGTCAAACTCAACTTCGTCGATGACGCGCTGGCGGCAGAAACTTCGTGCCCTTCCTGTGGAAGCCGAATTCCGCTGAACGCCGACGCCGACACGACCGTCACCTATCGCCCAAAAGTCGCCGACCGCATCGGACCCTTTGAACTGCTGGGAAAAGTGGGCGCAGGTCAATTCGGGGCCGTGTGGAAGGCGCGGGATACGCGGTTAAAACGTATTGTTGCAATCAAAGTTCCGCGTTCTGAGACGTTCGATGATTACCCTCGTGGGATGTTCTTACGTGAAGCTCAGGCTGCGGCGACCCTGGAACACCCCGGAATCGTTCGAATTCATGAGGTCGCCAACCACGATGATCAAGTCTGTATCGTCAGTGAATTCATCGTTGGAGAAACACTGAGGGATCGCCTGACAGGCGACAGGCTGACTTTCCCGGCGGCTGCAGAAATGATCGCGACCATTTCCGAAGCGATCCATTACGCGCATGAAAAAGGCATTATTCATCGCGACTTGAAGCCAGGAAACATCCTGCTCGACGAAAGCGGTCAACCTCATGTGGCAGACTTTGGACTGGCAAAGCAGATCGACAACGAAGTGACGATGACCGTTTCGGGCGCGATCCTCGGGACGCCCGCGTACATGTCGCCGGAGCAGGCACGAGGTGACAATCGCCGAGTGGACCGGCGGTCGGATGTCTTCTCGCTCGGGGTCATGCTGTACGAGATGCTGACCGGCATGAAGCCCTTTAATGGTTCATCTCAGATTCAATTGCTGCAACAGATTCAGAGTCGCGATCCGCGCAGCCCGCGCTCCGTGGACGGACGCGTTCCACGTGATCTGGAAACGATTTGCTTGAAATCGCTTTCCAAACCCTCGGACCGCCGGTATGCCACCGCAAAAGAGTTGGCCGAAGACCTGAGACGATTCCTTGCGGGCTCCGCGATCCTTGCCCGTCCCGAGACTGCGTTGCAGCAGGGTGCACGATGGGTTCGACGAAACAAGGCGTTGGCCACGGTCGGGATGGTGGCTCTGCTCAGTACGACACTGGCTGCCGCGTTGACTCTGCAGAAGCCCGTGGAGCCTCCACCATTTACGCCCGGACCGCCGAGTGTTTCCACACTGATGGTGGAACTCGACACGGAGCCGTCAGGTGCGTCGCTTGTCTTCGTGCCACGTGACCCATTGACAGGCGAGGGCATCGCCGAGAAGGCCATCCGACCAACCGAGAAATCACCCGCGATTGTTGAGCTGGCACCGGGCAATTACTTCGTGGTCGCGAAGCTCGACGACAGGCGTTTCCATGAGGTGCAGCGGTATGTCCCTCAGACTGCAAACGAGTTCGTTGATTCCTACAGACATACGTCATGGACGAAAAGTCCGGTCGATCCCATGGCTGACAGGGACGCCAAGGAGTCCATCCGACTGCCGCGCATCGTGATTCCCGAGGCAGACTCCGCTGCGGGAATGATTCCCTTTGGCGGAAGCGATGCGTTCCAAGTTGGCGTGCCCGGGGATGAGGGAGCGCACGCTCAGCACGAGCGAAAGATCGTCCCGTTTTTTCTGGACGCTCACGAAGTCACGATTTTGGAATACCTTGCAAAGAACGGAGGAAAATTCCCGAGGAACCTGCGTCCGCAGGACGATCCGTGGCCGCAAGACTTTCCGCTGACGCACCTGTTCTACGACAGTGCCATCGAATACGCCGAGTCGATCGGCAAGCGATTGCCCTCCGAGTTTGAGTACGAATTCGCCGCAACGAACGGTGGGACGACCAAGTTTCCGTGGGGCAACGGCGCGCGCGAAATCAGCCCGGAAATGTCTGCCGTCGGTCAACCAGACTTTGATCGAACCCAAACTGTTCCGCCTGTCAGTGGCCTCTTCTCCAATGGGGCCGAGTTCACCGAATCGTGGGGAGGTGCCTACCCGAAATTTGCCGCAGCAGCCAAGGCCCTGATGCCCGCCCCCGGAGTGATTATCGCCATCCGCGGAGGCCTCATCGGAGGAGGGACCGAACTTCCCCCGGGCCTGATCGTCAACGATGTCGGTGCCCGAATGAGACTGAGTCTGGCCCGAACCAGTTGCGTCCACGACCACCTCGGTTTCCGCTGCGCCAAAAGCAAGACTCCCCGGTGGTAATAAGAAACCACCGGGAAGTTGAAAGGCCAATGACGCGAGAGTGGACTGTTGGTAGCTGAACCCTTTGATGAAGCCACACACGCCGAGACAGAGAAATCACACGCTTTCTCGCCGAGATCATGGAACCAACTGCTGGTTTGTCACAACGTCATGCCAATCGTTTCCTATTTTTATCTTGGCTGAATGATGCTTAATCTCTTTCACGCTTTGCGGCGGGATTGGGGTGAATTGGTAGGCAGGATTGCCGTTTCCCGGCTCAAGGATTTCTTGCCCGATTTGGAACTCGGCCCGATCAACATACACGGTGTTTACTCGCTGTTCGACTTTGATAATGTGTAGTTTGGCATAAACGGTTTTCCCAGCCGCTTCAAACCGCACAAACCGACGACCTCCGTTCAAGACATCCGAGGTCTTGAACTCAGGGGCGGGAGTGTTATCCGAATTTTTAATAACCAATGCTTGGTCGTGTGGGGCTTTCGCATCCAATTTCGGATCGTGTAGGCCTCGACCGATCAACGAAGCTCGACTTAGTGATACACATGCAGAAGTCGGGTAACCTGACGGACATGAGCCTTGGGGCGTAAATGTACCGGACAGACCTTGAGGCTGTTGGCTCGGACACTTGAGCGCATAATAGAATGTGTACCCATTGAAAAAACCTGCCGGATACAAGGCGCAAAGTGCGACATCACCTTTTGGTGCAAACTCACCACATGGCACGCAAGGTGGGCAAACGCGACGAAGCCGTCTTCCCGCTTGCACAACTGAGCACTCACTCAATGCCAACAAGCCGAGAAGCACCAGGAACAATTTTCTCATGGAGAAACCCCTGACCGCTTGAAACAAGAATCCAACGCGACCGATTCGACATCAATCTCCCGTGTGAGTAAGTTGTAGATTCTCCTAAGGGATGAGTCAATGAATCAGTTAAGCAGGCTTCCTATTTACTGCAACTTATCAAAGTGCGAGACAGGAACGCATTTCACCGTTTTCCTGCGACAATTGCGTTTCGCAACTGCGGTCGGTGGGGACTGGCGGGCTGGCGAGTCATTATTTGGGGGGCCAACCATTGTGGAGTCAATTTCGGGGCCATCCATTGTCATCTGTTCAGGATTTCAGCCCTGAAACGCCGTGGCTGGATTTCGTGAAGAATCTCCGCAAACGCTTCCGCAACGCAGCCGCCCTGCCTCAGAACCGCCACCACTTCCGCCTTACCCGCCGTCAGGCACGGTCGGCCAGCGGAGTGTCGTAAACAGGGTCGTCGGCACCAGCAGAGCTGGAAGTTGTTGCATCGACCTGGGCTGTGGATTTATGGTGGGTGGCACACAATACCGATGGGCTGCTGAAGAGCGTCAGGTAGGTTCGAGCTGCCCGCAAAGGACTTCCCAACTCGCGGAGATCTGTGCCACCGTTACCGATTATGTCAATTGCCGGATCCCAGATTGCGTTCTATCGCCCGACCTTTGTCCGCATAGTTGTATTTTCCGAACCACGGATCAAGCGGCTCCTCCGCGCAGTTCAGCGCGGCCATCGTCGGCGACATATTTCATTCGATCGTCGTCTTCTTCATCCTCATCTTCAGTATCGCTGTCAGCAGTTCCCTCGGGTTTGGATTTTGACTTCGCACTGTGAATCGAATTGCTGTTTGAGGAACGCCATGATTCCATCGTGGTACATCCGGCAAGTTGAGTCGCGATCAGGCAGGCAGAAAGCAACAGCAAGCGCGATCGAATCATCGGATACTCCTGCACAACGTAACGCCACAAACGCTGACGTGGCGGATTGGGAATGTCACACTTCGCGGCGTCGAATTCAACTCACGGCAGTTTAATCCTTGATCAAACTGAGTCCAGACAACTTCATACTACTCCTTCAAAACATTAACATCGTACGACACTCTGACGACGCTGAAATCAGCTTAGGTATTACAATCGCAGCCTTCCTTCGGCAGTATCCGCGCATCGGGACGCTTCCGCAACGAAGCTGGCCTGCTTCAAAACCGTCAACACTTCCGCTTCACCCACCGTCAGGCCCGGTCGGCCAACGGAGAGTCGTAAACAGGGGCGTCGGCACCAGCAGAGCTGAAAGTTGTTGCATCGACCTGGGTTGTAGATTCATGGCGGGGGCACAGAATACCCACTTATGGACACAGCACAACATCGAGCCGAACGTCGCCTATGGCTGAATGATCTCCGTCGTCACCACCACAAAAACAATGGCGCTCTGGAGGGCTATCGTTTTTTGTCCGAATGCCGAACCGATGCCCGGTAGACTGCCAAGAACGGGAATCTTCTTTGTCGTTACCACCTCTCGGTGAGTTGGCCAAGGGCCCAGGATCAACGATTGATCTTTTTCGAGCACTACATTAACGCCGGCACTAAGAACTTTGAGGCCGGCAAAATTAGTCTTCGTATAGTTGTCGATCTCAGCATACTTTGCGATCACATCCAGCTTTACACTTTGATTCGCTTCGAGGGTGCCAGTGGCCAGAAGCGTTGACCCAACGAACCGATTCGATTCGTTGCTTGCAGCATCGACGGACGCCCCATCGGAATCAACAGATTCGGACATCTCAATCATCTTGATCAGCTTTGGAGGTTTCTTTGTAAAGTCAAGTTCTTCACCATGTTGATAGCGAGTTTGAACGCCAGGGCTCAGCAGCAGTTGAGATTCCGAAAGGACTTTCCCTTCGATCACTTTGTTCACTTTGCAGAGATCGTCCAGGAAGCGTGTGAGCTCTTCAGTTGACTGCACGATCGCGTATTCATTTTGCGAACTGACCGTTCGCTCCGCCGAATCAGGTTCCGTTCGCTTGCCAGTCAATTCCGCGAACGCAGATCTGGTCGCTCGATTACCATTGTGTTCGAAAAACTTGAAACGAAGAGCAATCTGCGGCTCGTTTGGAGCATTCGTATTGGCCGCATTCGGCAATTGTTCAGACTGCCCATAGACGCACTGCCAGTTTGCCAGGATCAACATCACAGCGAAACACAAATTGCGATACATCGACATTGATCTTGCCTGCGAGTTGAGTGAACCGAATTCGTATTGGACAAAGGAAAGTAAATGTCGTCGAAGCGATTAATCGCGGTCAACAGCGTCCAGGGAGACAGCAAGTCGAAAACTTCAGAAACACGTCCGTTTGTAACTCAATCGGCCGTTTCTTCCGACAGGCAATCGTTCTCGCGGATTGCACCGGTCTGCAAACTGCCGAAGGGGTGCAACCGGACTTCCGCGTGGCGGTTTTTGAAACTGGGGGTTTTAGGAGAGTGGCCTCTCTGCGATGCTTTGGGAGTGTATCGAAAGGGCCAGCACCCGGTAGGGGAGAACGAGGGCGATCGTCGCCGCATCGCTCTTTGCCGAGACGGATTGCATTCAACGGCACTTGCCGCAGACCATTTTGTAGACGTCCAGCGTCTTGCGTAACATGATCTCTTTTTCGAAGACATTGGGACCGGGAACTGCACGTGGTTTACGGACGAGAATTGATGCCACGGTTTCTGTCAGGGCATCGAGATTCCCAGGTTCAACGGCACCGGTTGGAAATTGTGCCGCCAGAATTTCAGCCACGCCGCCGTGGTTGTAGCCGACGACGGGGGTTCCGATCGACAGGGCTTCGGCGACCGTGCGACCAAAGGATTCGGGCGTGGATGACAACGAGAGCACGATCGATGACATCGCGTAGATTTGTTTCAGGTCCGATCGATGGCCGGTGAATTTGACATGGTCGGACAAATTCAACGATGCCGCCAGCGCCTGCATTTCATCCGCATACGCGGCTTTGCGAGGATCCGTGCCGCCCACGATCAGTCCGTGCGCTGCAATTCCGCGATCTCTCAGGCGGGCCAGCAGATGCAGCAGATCTGCGTGCCCCTTCAGGCGCGTGAGCCTTCCGACCAGTGTCAGCAGAGGTTGGTCACGTGTTCTGGGAAACTGCCGGAAGAACTCGGACTTCCATGCATCGTCCGGTTGATAGCCGCGAGGGAATTCAAGTCCATCGATGCCGCGAGGAATCAGATGCAGTCGCTCTTCAGGGACAAAACGGTAGTTCTTCCGCACGTACTCACGCACGGTTTCTGACACCACGATGACATGTTCGCCGCGGCACATGACACTGCTGTAGAAGCCGGTGGAATGCAGGCCGTGCACAGTTGAAATCAACGCGGGGCGTTTTGCGGCGGGCAGGCTTTTCCATGCCAGCCATGTGATCCAGCCGGGCATGCGTGAATGAATATCGACAACATCCACTCGCTGTTCGATCATCAGTTTTCGTAGCCAGAAGACGTGTCGCAACGTCAGCGGTGATTTTGTGCCGAGAGCACTTTCAATGTGCTCACTGCCGCGATCCACAAGTTCAGCGACCATGCGGCCACCGCCGGAGATCACCAGCGACCGATGTCCGGCGGCGACAAGTCCTTCTGCCACTTCAAGCACACCGCGTTCCACACCGCCGCTTTCAAGTGCGGGGAGAACCTGAAGCACGGTGAGCTGGCCAGGCGGCATGTTTCTTTTGTGACTTCCATGTAGGTCCTTTCTGCCGGAAAGGACTTTCCTAACTCAACCGCGTTTGATGACACCCTTCTGGAGTTCTTCCACAACTTTTGCCAGCACTGCAGCGTCTTTGGTTTCCATCACATGCGCGATGCGACTGGCGGGTAACTTCATGCGAGTCATCAGCTCTTCAGCGGACTCCCACATTTTGGCCTGCTTCCTGGGAGGCGCCAGATACAGATTCGTGACCAGTTCGCTCAGGCGCTGTTCGTCGATCTGATCTTTGTTATCGTAGTATCGCTTTATGACTTTTTGCTGAAATGCACTGTAGTTTCGGTCGGTCATCGTCAGAAACCTGAGGTAGGAAAGAAAAACGTGAGGGGCGGATTTTAGCGAACCACCGGAATCATCGGAACCTCGATTCCAAGCGATGATTCGGGCGGGAATAAACCGTGAAGCTCTACGGACGGACATGAATGTTCATCCTACATTGACACAATGCGCTTGTAGAAGGGCAGGGCGACGATCGCGGCAGGGACCAGCGTGCCTCGAAGGTTCACCTGCACGACCGTGCCCAGCGACGACGAAGCGACCGGAACGTAGGCCATCGCAATGACTTTCTGCAGCGTCGGCGAAAATGTGCCGGAAGTCACTTTGCCGACATCCTGCCCATTGATCTGAACGGGCGATTCTTCACGAGCAATGCGGCGACCTTCGAGCACCAAACCCACGCGAGCCATTTTCAGGCCCTGACTTTTGATCGATTCCAGTGCCGCCTTGCCGGGGTAATCGGGTTTGTTGAACTTTACAGCGAATCCGAGACCCGCCGTGAGCGGATCGATCGACTCATTCAATTCATGCCCATACAACGGCATCGCCGATTCCATGCGCAGTGTGTCGCGACAACCAAGACCTGCTGGTACGACGCCATATTTCGCCCCGTGCTCGAGCAGCGTCAGCCAAACTTGTTCCGCATCGGCAGCAGGCATGACGAGTTCAAAGCCATCTTCACCCGTGTAGCCGGTGCGGGAAACAACACCGATGGTTCCAAGGTATGGCATCTCCGTCGCCGAATAATACTTCATCGCGGTCAAATCGAGTTTGGCTGCCTCATTCAGCAACGGCAGTGCCCGTGGTCCCTGCACGGCAATCATGCCGGTGGTCAGGGTGCAGTCGCTGAAATTAACGGCCGCGAAGCCTGCACAATGTCTCAACCAGCTGACAATCTTCTCGCGGTTGGATGCATTGACGACCAGTTCCCATCGGTCGGGCAGGCGATAGACCAGCACATCGTCGAGGATTCCTCCGTCTTTGCCGCAGATCAGGGAGTACCGAACATCGCCGACTTTGAGTTTTTCCGTATCGTTGGTCAACACGCCGTTCAGGAATGCCTGCCTGGAATCGCCACGAAACTGCAGCCTTCCCATGTGCGAAATGTCAAACAGTCCGACAGCAGTTCGCACAGCATTGTGTTCTTCGACAATCGAAGAATACTGCACAGGCATTTCCCAGCCTGCAAAATCGACCATCCGGCCATGATGTGCGTGATGCCACTGATTGAGGGGTGTCGTATTCATGGGGAGAAGTGTATTCTGCTCAGATGCTGCGATCAATCGCCGTCTGTTTTTCAGGATTCTTGCCGTGACAGCATCCGTGCTCCTTCGAACTGTGGTCTTGATTTTCATCGGCGCTGGAACGGCAGTTGCCGCCGATCGTTCAGGGCTGACAGTCGATGGCTGGCCAGGGACGCTGATTCTCGCTGGTGGCGGCAGCGTTCCGGAAGACGTTGCAAACGCACTCAAGGAGTCCGTCAAGGGAGGGGGGTCATTGGTCGTGATCGCCGATGCTGCATCCGATCTTCAGGAAGCCGCGGAGTCCACAACGAAGTGGCTTGCCGGGTCCGGGATTTTGAACGTCGTTGTGATCGATCCGTCGCTCGCGGAAAGTGAACGCAGCTTAATGACGGTCGCAGCGATTGATGCCGCATCGGCTGTCTGGATTTGCGGTGGGCAGCAGTCAAGGCTGGCAACGACTTTCGCGGGGTCCGGAGTTGAGGGAGCGTTGCAGAGACTGCTGCAGCGAGGCGGTACGGTCGGAGGAACGTCTGCCGGCGCGGCCATCATGTCCAGAGTGATGATTGCGTCCGGGAACGAACAGCCGGAGATGTCCGAAGGATGGGATCTGTTGCAGGGTGCGATTGTGGATCAGCACTTCACCAGTCGGAACCGCCTTGCTCGATTGCAGATCGCTGTCGGAATGAATCCGGAGTGTTTGGGTATCGGGATGAAGGAGCGGTAGTTTTCATCGGGGGACGTCACCTGCGTGTCACGGGGCTCGACAGTGCGTCGGTTATGCTTGCAGACGGACTATCGGGACGCCGGGTGTTCGGTTGGCGGCAGGCGAGGTGCGGACTTGTTCGGATGAGCATGCCGCCGTCCGCAGGCATCTGGGGTTGATCCAGGCCAACCTCAATATGGCAGTCCGCATGTTCGATGCGGGTCGCTCGTGATTGTGGGTGGTGGTACCATGACGGAAGACGTCGTTCAGCGTTTCGTGGAACTCGCTGGAGGAGAATCTGCCAAGATTGTGGTGCTGCCAACGGCTGGCTCTCGCGGGGATACGAGTGCGCAGGCGCCCGGCTTTTTGAAAAAAGAAAGCGTTGCCAACATCACGGTGTTGACTCAGCGCGGTCCGGATGAAGTTGACAGTGACGAATTCCGATCATCGCTCAAATCCGCCACGGGGATCTGGTTCGACGGCGGCCGGCAGTGGAATTTCGTGGATGCGTACGAAGGGACCGAGGCCATTGAACTGTTCCGGGACGTGCTGCGACGTGGCGGAGTCATCGGTGGCAGTTCGGCCGGCGCAACCATTCAGGGGGAATTCCTCGTTCGAGGACATCCTCAGGGGAATTCGGTCATGATGGCCGAAGGCTATGAACGGGGGTTTGCGTTTCTCCCAGGGATCGCCATTGATCAGCATTTTTCACAGCGGGGTCGACTTCCGGATTTGCTGCCCGTTATTCAGCGTCATCCTAAAATGCTGGGCGTTGGCATCGACGAAGGCACGGCAATCGTTGTGACGGGCACAAGAGTAGAAGTCATCGGGCAGCACTCCGCTCATTTTGTTTCGGCAAAGCAGTTGATGTCCATTCCTGCAGACCAGGAGTTGCCTTCCACGGCTGAAGAGGCAGCGAAGTTGTATGTTTCCGTCAAGACCGGAGAATCTGTGGACCTGAAGGTGTTCTCGCAATAGTCATCGTCAGCCTGATTTCGCGCGGCGTTTTGCCGGTGAGATGACGTAAACGAATCTCAGACGGCAGCGTCTTGTGCCGGTGGGCTGACGCCCGACCGCTCGCTGGGTTGCATTAAAAGATCAACATGTTTCGCCTTTCCTGGATTTCCATTGTTTCATACTTCGCCGCGTTACTGCTGTCGTCGATGCTGGTGGATCATGGCACTGTCGAAGGTCGGCTACATGGCCCTGGCCTGACAATCGATGAATCTTTCAACATTCAGCAGGGTGTGTATCTTGTTGATGCGATGGGACAGCACGGGCCGCTGGTTTTTTCGCCGTCCGGAGCATCGCAAGTTTTCGGTTCGCCGGAATATCTTCCCGACCATCCACCACTGGGCCGCGTCGTGCTGGGTGTCGCGCACTATTTGACTTCCTGGTGTATTGCCGGGTCGGAATCGACGGGCTACAACGTTCCTGCGGCCAGACTGGGATCCTGCTTTGCCTTTGCGATGATGGTGCTGTTGCTGACTGAATTCTGTCAGAGACGATACGGCTGGGCGTCAGCGGTGTGCGTTGCAATTCTGATCATCAGCACGCCCGGTTTGATTGGACATGCCAGACTGGCCGCATTGGAATCGGCGACGAATCTGGCATGGGTCGCGGCGCTGTTACCGCTCCTGGCATGGTGGACCGATTCACGCCCGCCCTCAGCATTGCGGGCATGTGTCTCAGGCGTTCTGTGGGGACTCCTGCTACTGACAAAGGTTCAGGGTGTTCTGTTGCCACCGATTGTCATCCTGTGGTCTGTGTGGCAGTTTCGCTGGCACGGTCTCCGGCCGCTCATTTACTGGACCATTTGCGGCAGCGTTGTGTTACTGGTGGCTTGGCCATGGCTCTGGCTGATCGTTCACAACCTGCAGCAATACCTTGGTCACCGCGATCGTAGGCACGCTGCTGGTACTTCGGCGAACGCTTTGCCGACAAACAGGTCCCCTGGCATTATCCCTTTGTAATCACACTCTGCCCACTGCCCGTCGGGGTGCTTTGGTGTCTGCTCGCGCGCGTCAGACGAAAGCGACCGGATGCGGTTGATCAGCTGTTGCTGCTGAGTATCGCCGTTCCTCTCATCGTGTTCGCGTTACCCGGAACTCCGGTCTACGACGGCAATCGACTGTTCTTAATCGTGATGCCGGCAATCATAGTCCTGGCGGCTCGGGCGTTTTCCCGATTCGACGACATGACGAAAGGCACAAACGAGCCGTCGCACCCATCGCTCCCACGCACGATGGTCCGCTGGCAAGCGGCGGTGCTTGGTCTGCTTGCAATACAGCCGTTCGGCTCACCGTTCTTTTCGCCGTATGCCATTTCTCAATATGGCCCGCTGGCTGGCGGCAGCAACGGAGCGGCCCGGATGGGAATGGAATCCAGCTATTGGTCCGATGGCCTGAACGGCAGCTTCTGGGAACAGGTTCCGGAGAACTCGACGGTGTTCGTCGCGCCGGTCAGCCATCAGTTTCAACTGCAGGATATCATGTCACTGGTGCCGATTGTGCAGCAGCGCAACATCCGACTGGTACCATACGAATACGATCCCGGCAGGCAAAAGGGATTGCTGCTGCTCATCCATCGACTGGCCGATCTGCGACCGGAACTCCGCGTCGTTCCTCCCGAAGCAACGGTGGTCGCGGAGGCCCGTCTGGACCATGTCGTCCTCGCGCGACTGATTGATACCAGCCGCAGCGAAAGCCCATGAACCGCCGCCGTGGGGCATTAGCTTTTTGCTCCTTACCACTTCCAGCCGGCTACACCTTTCAGATTCTGAATGCACTCCGCAGGCCATTCGCCGCGATGCAGACGAATGATGATGTTCGCTCCCAGAGCCCATGTGCCTTCGTGCGATTCGTTATCCATCCCGGCGACATGGCCGCTCAGCAATACGTTCGGCATTGAAATCAGCGGACTGTCGGCCGGCAGCGGCTCAACCTCGAACACATCCAGGCCTGCCGCGCGGAGCTTGCCTGATTTCAGTCCCCGAATCAATGCCGGTTCGTCAATCAGCGCCCCGCGAGCCGTGTTGATGACCACGGCACCATCTTTCATGGTGGCGATGGATTTGTCATTGATCAGATGCTTTGTCGCCGGTGTCATAGGCGAATGCAGTGAGACGAAATCGGACTTGGCCAGTAAGTCTTCCAGGGACACCATTGTGATCCCGTGCTGTTTCACAAAATCGGCCGGCGGATATGGATCGTAGCCAAGCACTTTCATTCCCAGTCCGATCGCGCGCGTCGCAGTGGCCTGACCGATGCGTCCCAGTCCCACCAGACCGAGCGTGCATTCAGAAATCCGCGGCAACGGAATACGCGTCCACTCGCAGCGTCGCACTTCCTGATCCAGGGCCGGGAATCCTCGACCAATCGCCATCAACATGGCGATCGCATGTTCGGCCACCGCATGATGATTCACGCCCGGCGTCGTTGCCACCACGATTTTGTGTTCGTCACAGGCCTGCAGATTGATGGCATCAAATCCCACGCCGGCTCGAGCCAGCACGCGCAACTGCGGACTGGCGGCGATGACTAAAGCAGGGTAGGGCTCCGACCCCGCAATGATCGCATCGAAGCCTTTGATCGTTTTGGTCAGGACGTCGTTGTTCCAAAGGTCCAGAGAGCGATCCGGAACCAGACATTCATGTCCCGCATCTGTCAGGAGTTTGAAATGAGGGCCGGACTCAGCATTCAATGCCGTACACAAAACACGTACCATGATGGTTCCCTGATAAGTAAGATAAAACGTTTTTGGTTGCAGATTTCAGAACGGCACATGAATTCTGCGCGTTGGAATTCCTAAATAAGAACACTGATCAAATCATGCGGAACGTATCAATCAGTCTCAACGCCGACAATCAGATCGAGGTGCATGTCGGAAGTGAATCCCGCGCGGGGGAAAGTTATTATCTCGGACTGCAGCCGAACAGCGAGCACCATGAATTTCGCCCCGTCGAGGGCACGATGCAGCTTGTCGGCGAATGGATTCGGCTGCTCACTAACCTGAAAGACGGCCGGCAGCTGTTTCTGCCTTTCGATTTCTCAGACGAATATACCCGCTGGGTCACCATGCACCGCGATGCCCGTGAGGTCACAATCGTCTTCGGCTGGGCGACAGTGGAAGGCTGGTCAATTTCTCCTGGGGACCTCTCGCAGTATGCTCATGGCGTGCCCAACTTTATGCCCGATGAACCCCTGCACACGCAGACGTTTTATTTGCCACAAGTCCTCAGCAACCTCCGCCAAAGTCTTGCGATTCTGACCTGCCAGGCCAGCCGCGCCGATATGGCTGGCCGCAAGGACGATCAATTATTGGCTTGAAAACTGCCGGTCCCGATGGCGATTCTGCCAAGCGCCATTTGCAGTTTAAAACGATCTGCCACTGGCTTCGTTAAAGCCACGCGACAGGTGATCGGCGCAAGAAAAACCCCTCGTTCCGGAGGAACAAGGGGTTTTGGATTTTCAGGATATCGCGTTCACCGCTTATGTTGCAGCAGTTTCCACGACCGGCCCCGTCCGCTTACGAGACTTCACGCGATCACGCACGCCGACGAATTCAATAATTGCCTGTTGCCCCGCATCACCAAGCCGAACCGCCGCCAGCCGCACGATGCGAGTGTAACCACCGTCCCGATCAGCGAAGCGTCTTGCCAGAACGTCGAACAGTATATTCACAGCATTCGTATCGCGAAGTTCTGAAAAGGCCCGGCGACGCAGCGTCAGAGCTGAGGCGTTTGAATTAACCCAGTTCTTCCCTTGCTCAGACTGACGCCATTCATTCCATGCATCCGTACCTCGTTCAGACGTCGTACCATATTGGGCCGCCGCTTCCGAGATCTTCAGCGCCTTCCGCGCCATCGTGATCAGTTTTTCCACGATCGGACGAAGCTCCTTCGCCTTTGGCACAGTCGTGACGATGCGTCCGGCAACCTTAGGCTGTCCTTTGACACCTTCTTCAATTCGCACAGTCCCGATCAGACTGGTGGCCATATTGCGAAACATCGCTTTGCGATGCGAAGCGTTTCGACCCAGTTTTCGTCCAGCAACACGGTGTCTCATGTCAGACACTTACCCACTATAAACGACAATGCGAATCTCGTTCGAGCCGCCTCGAACCGACCTAACTACTCGTTATTTCAACTGCTGATTCGGCAACCGCATTCCCAGTCGCAAATCAATTCCACCCAGACGTTCACGAACCTCGTCCAGAGTTGTCTCGCCAAAGTTTCGAACCTGCAGCAATTCGTCTTCTGTGCGAACCACCAGGTCCCGAACGGTGTTAATCCCTACCGACTCAAGGCAGTTTGTGGCTCGAACAGAAAGGTTCAGTTCTGCCAGACTCTTGTTCAGTTTTTCTTCCAGTTCCATATCAACAGGCGAATAACCTGTCGCTTCCATCATCCCGCGCAGACCGCCTTCTGGTCCGGATTCCGGTCCAGGTTCACGGAACGTAATGAAACAGTTCAAATGCTTACGCAGGATCTTGGCCGCTTCAACGAGCGCCATTTCCGGTGTAATGGTTCCGTTTGTCCAGAGTTCAAGATTCAGTTTGTCATAGTTCGTCCGCTGACCAACTCGAGTTTCCTCAATGTGATGCCGTACTCGGCTGACCGGAGAAAATGCGGCGTCCAGCGGGATAATCCCGACTTCCGGTTCGTGCTGATACTGTTCGGTAGCAGCTACATAACCACGACCATTTTCCACGGTCATTTCAATATGAAACGGCACATCGTCCGTCATGGTCGCAATCACCAGATCGCGGTTGATGACTTCCACCTGATCATCACAAATCACATCCGCACCGGTGACCACACCCCGCGAATTCTTTTCAATTCGCAGCGTCTTGCTGGAAGAACTATGATTTTTGATTACCAGCGATTTCAGATTGAGGCAGATGTCCGTGACATCTTCGACCACACCTGGAATCGTCGTGAATTCATGCTGAACGCCCTGAATTCTTGCCCGCGTGACTGCTGAGCCCTCGAGGCTGGAAAGCAGAATGCGACGCAGACTGTTTCCAATCGTGGCCCCGAAACCTCGTTCAAAAGGTTCAGCCACAAATTTGCCGTATGTTCCTGTCCTTGTATCACGATCAACCGCCACTCGACTTGGCAATTCAAGCCCACGCCAACGAATTCTCATTTCCGCCCCCACCAGGATTCTGATCAAAACAAAAAAGCGATCCAGCCGAGTTTACACGCGGCGGCGCTTAGGCGGCCGACAACCATTGTGCGGCAGCGGCGTGATATCTTCGATCGACTTAATGGCCATACCCGACGCCTGCAGCCCGGTAATTGCACTTTCACGGCCCGCGCCTGGCCCCTTGACGCGAATTTCCAATTCACGCACGCCCACCTTGGCTGCTTTCTCGGCGACAGTTTCTGCGGCACGCTGTGCTGCAAACGGAGTGCTCTTGCGAGATCCTTTAAAACCGACTGTTCCTGCGGTCGCCCAGCAAATCACGTCGCCGGTCGCATCCGTCATGGTCACAATCGTATTGTTAAAGGTCGCCTTGATATAGACGATGCCCTTGTTGACATTACGACGAATCTTTTTCTTCTTGACTTTAGCCACGCAACTCTCTCACTGAACCAGAAAAGACCAAACGCAAAAACCAGCAACCGCCTGCTCAGATCAACTAACGCTTGGCATCCTTCACGCCCTTCTTCCCGGCCACAGTCTTCTTGCGACCCTTCCTGGTCCGCGCGTTCGTCTTGGTTCGCTGACCACGCACAGGCAACCCCTTGCGATGGCGAACGCCACGATAACACTGAATTTCTCTTAACCGGCCAATTTCCTGCTGCACCTTACGGCGCAGCGGACCTTCGACGGTGTAGTTCTTGTCCAGGTGATTTGTGATCCGACTGACTTCGTCTTCAGTCAATTCACCAGCGCGAACATGAGGGGCGATTCCCAGTTCAAAGCAAATCTGAACTGACAGGAACGGACCAATCCCATACAGGTACGTCAACGAAATGTACGTTGACTTATTATTCGGGATGTCAACACCCAGAATACGAGGCATCTAAAGACTCCGAAACAAACAGCCGTTAACCAACTACTCACTCAGCCCTGACGCTGTTTGTGCCGTGGGTTTGACGAACAAATCACAAAAATACGCCCGCGACGACGCACGAGCTTGCAATGATCACAGATCCGCTTAACACTTGACCGAACTTTCATCGTAACACCTTTGGGTTGATTCTGATATCAACTGAGCAGAACTTTTACTTATCGGAATCAAGCAGACCCGGATAATTCCGCATCACCAGATGAGAATCGATCTTTTGAACAAGATCCAAAGCCACTGAAACAATAATCAACAAACCCGTGCCGCCAAAGAAGCTGGCGGTCACGAAGTCACCTGTAATCGTATTCGAAATAATCGTGGGGATCACCGCTACCACAGCCAAAAATGCGGCTCCGACGTAAGTAATTCGCAGCATCACCTGCTCCAGATGAGTTGCCGTCCGACCCCCCGGTCGATACCCCGGAATGAAACTTCCGTTGTCTTTCAGATTCTCAGCCATATCTTTCGGGTTGAACGTGATTGCCGTCCAGAAATAACAGAAGAAGTAGATCAGAATGATATACCCAAGACTGTAGATAAATCCCTGCCCTGGCGAAAAACACTGACCCAAATACGCCAATCCCTCCGCCCACCATGATCCGCCTGAGGCATCCTGGCCCATAAAGGCCCGGCCCAGCTGGCTGAACACAAAGAACGGGATCATCAACAGACTAGATGCAAAAATAATCGGCATGACGCCCGACTGATTGACTCGCAGTGGCAACCATTGACGATTCCCACCCATCACACGCCGGCCACGGACATGCTTCGCACTCTGAATCGGAATCCTCCGCTGCCCCTGTGTGATAAACACCACCCCAGCAATCACCGTCACGAACACAATCGCCATCAC
>JBBJME010000377.1:0-5697 GCA_037719765.1 Planctomycetaceae bacterium | reverse complement strand
TGAAGCCCGAGTGAATTATCTCCACTGTGACCATGTGATGTTCAAAATCACTGGCCCAACCGATGTGGCGAACTTCGTTCGATCGATTCTGACAGACAACAGCCGTGAACACTTCGTGGCTCTGTACCTCAATGCTTCGCATCAGGTGGCCGCCTATTCGATTGTGTCCATCGGCTCTGCCAATTCCGCCCCCGTCGCGCCGCGAGAAGTCTTTCAGCGAGCCGTCCTGACAGGAGCCATTTCAATTGTCGTCGCTCACAATCATCCGTCGGATTCCACCGAGCCCAGCACCGAAGACAGAGCGGTTACCAAGAGACTGCGAGACGCCGGGCAATTGTTGGGAATCAAAGTCCTTGATCATTTGATCGTGACAGATTCCGCTTACCTGTCACTCAAGGACGACGAAGGCTGGTAGGCCAAATTCTTGAGATTCTTCACGGCATAGATTGCCAGGCAGCCGAACTGCTGCACATTTCCCTGAAGCGATACTTCAAAATCTGCGTGACAACTGCACAGTACAGCAGGTACACTTTAGGCATGAGCACAATCAACTACCTCGACAGAATGCTGCAGCCGGTCACTGAAGCCATGAGTTCCGAATTTGCCAGCAAGCTGGTCGGCTTGCGGGCGGATGACGAATTGCTATCCCACATTGAGATTCTTCGTGCAAAGGCCAATCAAGGGATCATGACAGCCGAGGAAGAAGCAGAGTACCGCGAGTTTGTGGAAGCAGTTGACGTAATTTCCATTTTGCAGGCAAAAGCCCGCCGAGTTCTTGCAAAGCCTTCGCGATAATCATGGATGCAACGACCCGGACCATCGTGCGAGAACGCGCGGCATGGCGTTGTGAGTATTGCGGACTTCCCGAAGCCGCGACTCCGTATGTTCCCTTCCATGTGGAACATGTGATCGCTCAACAGCATCTTGAAGATAACAGCCTGGACAATCTGGCTCTCGCTTGTGACCGATGCAACGCCTTCAAGGGACCAAATCTCTCCAGCATTGACCCCGAAACAAAGACCGTCGTACAGCTGTTTCACCCAAGAATTGATCTTTGGGCGGAACACTTCGAGTTGGATGCCGGAACAGTGATGGGCCGCACACCGAGAGGTCGAGCGACCGTACGTCTCCTTTTCATGAATGCTCCACGACGTGTGCAGCTTCGACAAGAATGGGCGATCGAAGACAGGGGCTGGCAATGAGGTTCATCATTACAGCCAGCCCATACGCCATGCCATTACAATCAGCCATATGAACAGCATGAGGTCGCCCGCGTCTGGATTCGACATTGCCAGGTCAATCAGCGGGAGTGCCAGCAGAAAATACGGTAACGCAGTCATAAATCAGGCGGCCTCCTGTAGGGATGAGTCGGGTGATTCAGTCGCTTCCGGCCGCACATACACCGGCACTGGTGTTCGACGAAGTTTCAACACACTGTGGTTCAGTAGTTCGAAGTTGTGCTGCTTGCGGCGTTCGTTGACGGCTCGCAGGATGTTCAGCAGTTGCCGACGAATCGGCGCGTAGCGGGCGAATGGGATGCGGGCAAACTCCCTGGCCAGGTTCTCCGCCGATCGATGCGTGGCAAGATCCAGCAGATGGTCTCGGATCTGTCGGTAAGTGTCGTCGTCGATACGGACATGGGCGTGCCACTTGATGCTGGCACCGCCGGTTGGCGTCACGCCGGATCTCCGATACGAGATGGAATACCCCTGAAACCGGATCGGTTGTCGGCGACAGTCGCGCAGATACTCACCCTCACCGCCCTTGGCGGCCGCTTGCTTCAGAGCATGATGCCCTTCGCTGACCAGCAGGATGAACCAGCGCTGGTGTCGCAGGTAGTGAGCATTCGCAACGCCGCGTTTCTTGCGATGTCGGCGTTCCCATTCGCTGACTTCAATGCCGTACTTGGCGATCAGTTTCCGATCAATCACAGCGGGATCTTTGACGTCAGGTATTGAACCGGTCACGTACCAGTAGAAGCCATGACGCAGATAGCTGGCTGCGATCAGTTGCACGACCGCTGCCGGTGATTGCGCTTCGCAGGGGTAAGCCATATTCACTCCATTGTTTATTCGTTACTCATTCACACTCTTCAACTACAATTGGTGAGCGGGATGCGTCAGCTTCCCGGTACGATCTTGCGTGCCGAGTCCGTCGCGAATCCTGCTCAGTACCGCAAGGCCAGTGTCAACCAACCGAAGTGTACCGGCCGGTTGACGCCGGGCCGCTCACCGGTCTCGATTTGGGACAAAACAGGCTACATGAAAAAACGGAAGTTGATGGGCTCAACTTCCAAAGCCATAAACCATGTTCGGCAACCTTTGACTCGCACCTGCCATCAATCCGAGACCTGCACAAAAGGTCTCAGGATTTCCGGACACGCGATGGCCACGAATTGGCGTCTGCCATTGGCGACCGTGCTTGCGCACTGCCTTCCCTTGGTGCATCCGCACAATACATAGCACCCGAGTCAAACCTTTACAGCAGTCCCCTGTCTCGTCCTTCGGACGCAACTCGGGTATCCGCCATCAGTCTGCCGTTTCAAGAGATCACTCCTCCCGGATTGTTCTCCTGAAACTGCGATTTGCTGCCTGCCACGGTTGACGCAATAGCTGGCCCTCACGAATGAAGGCCAGCCGCGTGCGACACGCTCGATGATGGAGCTTTTCCCGATGACCACTGCTGCCTTGTTCAACGATCACGTCAAAACGTGACCATGTCACGCAACAGCAGGATCACCGGATTCACTGCTCCTCAGTCCTTTCGTTTTCACTCTCAGTACCCACGTCTGACAATCCGTCAGAACTCAGAACGGCTTTCCACGGTTTGGCACCGTCTCTCAGCAGATTCACTGACAAGCCCTCCCCTACCTGTTGCGGTTGGGCCTTTCATGGTTGAGCTATTCACGGTCGGATGTTTGGTCCGATCCCCGAGGGTGTCAGCCCCGGTGTGGTCTGTCGCCAGACGCACAGCTCCCCACGTCAGCACGGTTGAACGAACTCGCCATAACAGCAAGCCCATGAGCCCCCGTGACGGGATTCGGCATTCCTTTGCCACACCCGCTTTGTTCAGGACCGACTCAGTGTCAACCACAAGTTGATCACTAAGTATGTCCGCCTCGCCCGAATTCAAGATTCCATATGAAAAGAACAAATCCCGATGCGTTTCATCGGGATGCCGTTTGGTTTCAGGATCACTCACATCAACGTTTCAGTGAGCGACCAACGGAAGCGCCGCCTTCTCTACCGAGCGGAAGCTCGAATGGGCCGGCGGGCCTCCCGCTATAGGATAGAACGCTGGGATTAGTCCGTAGTAGGTTCGTCTCACAAACTGAGTGAGCGTGAACCAACGGGGTTACTCCAACGAGCCTCCTTTGAACTGGGCGAGCACCTCTCGATGCGACCCAGCTCGAAGAGCGACAGTCAGGAAAGGAAGCGATCCTTTCATCTCTTAGGCTGGCTGATGAGGCCAACTTTACCGAGACCTGTCCGCTCCATCATCGAACGTCAGCATGTTGCCCTTAGCCGATGCGTATTCGCAATCGGTTTGCCGGGCAACGGCATATTGCCAGAGCTTGACGACCGGCAAATCTCAACGATTTGCCTACAGGCACCTTTGTGCCACACCTGGCGGAGAAAGTCACGAGGTAGTGTTCGATGCTGGACACATTTCTGACCGAACTCCTGGACAATTGCGTCAATTCCGTGATACCTACTCGGGAATAGAACTCAGCAGCCTGCAACGGTTCGGCAGCGAACAACGTGAGCGGCGACTGAGTTTCCGAGCGGAAGCTCGAACCGGGTCAAGGGATGTCATCCCTTGCGGTAATTGAAAACAATGAAAGGAGTCAACAATGGACGAAACAAAAAAGAAACCCACAACCGCCCCAGTAAAAACCATCCGCCACGGAGCCATCGCCGCATCAATATGGAAGCGCCAGGCCACCAGCGGATTTGAGTACTTCGACTTCACCGTCAGTCGCTCGTGGAAAACGTCATCCACCGGGAAAGAAGGCTATTCGAGCAGCTTCTTCGTGCGGAACGCTGACGAATTGCAGGTCGTGATTCAGGAAGCTGCCGACTGGATTGAAAGCCAGCAAGCCAGCCTGCAGGAAAGCAACGATTTCAAAAATCAGGCCAACCTGCAGAAGGCGGCTTAGTGGTTGTTTTCACAAGGCTGCGGGTGGCTGGATGATTGATCCCAGCAGACTTTTGGTTTCAAGCGAGTTGGCGCTGGCAAATGCACCGTGGTGGACTCGTTCCGTACTTGCCTGAATTCAACTAGCAATAGTGCCGATGGAGCCTCCGAACCGTACAACACCCACAGCGACTCCTTAACGAAGTCGTCGGTCAATCAACGGTGGGCACCATCGAGCGCGTCAATGCAATCTTCCAGCCACTATCGCTTTTCACGAGTATCATCGTCGAATTCCCCTTTCTGGGCGGAGCTCCCTTTCCCAGCGCATCCCGAACTCCAGCCACCTCCCACTTTGAATCGGTAGCTGCACACGTCGCTGTCAGGAATCGAACTGCGACGATCGTTCGTTTGTGTTCACTGTCGAGATGCGCGGCGGAGGTTAATTGATCCTCAAAATACTCTTCAATCTTCTTGCGACTGGTAATTCGGACGCCGCGAGAAGTCTCGACGTCGGCATCGTCTGAATAGTGTTCCGCGCACGCTTTCGCGTCTTTCTTGTTCCAAGCTTCGCTTGTTTGGCTAACGACTTTGCGGATCGCGTCTTCTTCGGATCCTCTGCTCTGTGGGCCGTCAGGTTGCTGAGAAGCAGATGATTTGTCATCGGCATCGTTTGGCCGACTCGTTCCCGGAGCTCCCTGTGCGAATTTCACCAACGAAGCAAACATGGCAGCCATTCCAAGTGAGTGCAGCAGTGATCGGCGGTTGAAATTTGGCATTCGAATGACTCCTGTCGTTGGCTTTTTAATAGGGCGGACACGAAACTGAAATGCACAGTTGGTCCGTAAGGATGTTTGAGAAAGTCGGCATTCTAGAAATGCCATATCGGGCGATGCCAAAAACAGATATTGAATCTGGATTTTACGGATCGGAATCCCGGTGATAGGCACTCATTTTACATCCGCAGATCGCGAATAGATAGTGCGCGTCGGGAAATGGGTGTTGAGCTGAAAGTGGCTGTCGTTTGGGGTCCGTTTTTGGGTGAAGATTCAGGATGCGTGGTGAATGATGGCGCGCAGTCAGCGATTTTGGTGCCGCGTGGGCTGGACGGGGGGGATGTTGTGGGGTTCTGCGTGCGTACGTTGTTGCGGCCTTCGCTGAAGTCCGGAGTTTGCGAGGCGATTGAGCTGGCGGTCGGGCCGCTCAGCGAGAGCGGGCGGCTTCGCATTTGGGCTGTTCTCTGGCGATCGAGCAGGCGGCCCAGAACATGCAGATTGCGGCCCAGAATTCCCAGGGATATGTAACGCTCAAATCCCAGATCCGATCGATCACGACATTGCTTCTGACCGTTGCCCGACTGGAGTGCTCCGATCGCAGATTCCACACCCGAGTGATTCTGTTGTGCGGCGAGAAAATCTTCCGTGGCCTCAGCCAGTTGTTTCACAGATTGCTTTGCGCTGGGTTTCGGAAGACACAAGCTCGGCACAATGTCGGACAGTTCAGTCTGGTTGTCGGGCGAATGAAATCCAACACCCGTACAGACACATTCGGATCCAGAGACGC
>JBBJME010000135.1:0-18701 GCA_037719765.1 Planctomycetaceae bacterium | reverse complement strand
GTGCGGAGCACCCTTCGGGCCATTTGGCTATTGGTTCCTGACCCCTTTTCCAAGCTTGATCGCAAACTGGATGCCTTTTTCCGCCGCAGACCTGATTCGTGAGCTATGCAGCCTGACTCTGAGCCGGCATCTGCCTTTTGCAGCTATGAATCCCCGTGTTTTCAGCAAAAAACAAATCTCCAATTCCTGAACGCTGGCTGGAATTGCGTCACTGCCAGGCGAAAGTTGAGTGGCAATTCGGAATCCTGATGTTGCCGGAACGCAACATCAACACCCCGCATGGGACGCATGTCGCAGAATCGGCAGTTTTTGCCGAATGACGCCGCGTATCGCAATCAGCGATCATGCCATTTGAAGGTTGCCGCGGAATGACCGACATCCCCGCAACTTGCATCTTTACGCTGACGTTCACTTCCTGCTAAATTCATCTGCGTTCAAGTCCGGTCGCGGGCTGTCAGATCCCATGGACGGGAGCAGAATCGATGCAGTTTTCAAAGTGTGGTTTTCTTCTCAGCGTATGCGCTTTGTCTGCGTCCATCGGCTGTGGTGGTGCGGATTCCGGCGGCACGGACGTCGATGCCGATCTGATGAGTGAATTGCTGGGACCGGAAGAGGAATCCCAGGACTCTTCACAGGCTCCGCGCGAAAGCGCTGCTGCAGACGAGGTTGCAGAGTCGGGTTCTGCCGACGTGCGGACTGTCAGCGATTTCTCAAAGCGAACGTCATCCAGCAGGAACAGCACCGTGCCGGCCGGTGAAAAACTGGAACTGCGACTGAATCAGGGAGATCGTTTTCCTCTGTACAAGACGGTCGAGCAAACACTTGTGCAGAAATCCGACGTCGTCCCCGCGATGGCACGCACAAAACTGGAATTAACGCTCATCATCACGGTCGAAGAAGTGAAGTCCGACGCCATACGTCTGGGTGTACAGTATTCCCGCGTGGCCTATCAGCATGATGTCAACGGCCACCAGCTGTCGTACGACTCCGACAAACACCGCGGTGCCGTTCCGTGGGATGCCATCCCGTATGCCGGCATGGTCAACAACGGATTTGCGTTCTGGCTGGGGCGAAACAACAGCATTCGCGAAGTCGTCGGGTACCGGGAATTTCTTGAACGCTGCGTCGCGAACGTGCCGCTGGAACGTCGCGAAACATTGTTGTCGGAGATCAGCAATCGCTTTGGTGACGATGGTGTGGCCAACTTTGTGGACGACACGATCGGCCTGTTGCCTTACGACAACACCGTCGACGAAGCGGCTGCCACGCGCGTCATGCCCGGAGATCAATGGACTCGAGAACGTCGTCTGATGCAACCCGTGCCCATTCATCTGACGTCTGTGTACCGGCTAGTCTCATTGGACAATGCTTCCGCTGAGATCGAGATTACCGGACGAGTTGCCGCAGGTGAGGCGGGTGCGCCCTCGGACGTAGGACGTTTGAGAATCCTCGGTGGGCAAAGTATCGGCCGTTGCATCGTGGATCGAGCGACGGGGTTACCCCTGGAAATGAATCTGTCGCGATTCATGAAGATGCAGCTGACGACATCGGACAATCAGCAAGTGATCCAGGAAAAGCAAATTGAGACAACGATTAAGTCATTCCCGGAGATGCGCGGAGTGACCGTGGGTGTGCAGCCACCCAACACCGGAATCCAGCAGGTCAGCGGTCTTCGGACTCAGCCTGACTCCGTGCAGCCAATTCCGACGCAAAGCCGCAACACCGCTCCGGTGCAAGCCGTTTATCCGAACTGACCCGAGGATCTGTCTTCAAGCCCAACGGGCTGGTCCTATGTCAGCTTGGGGCAACACCCCAGGAAACGTTGTAAACAATGTTCACATAGCCCCAACGGGGCAACGCCGTGATGGATTTTTGTAGCCGAATTCGTGAGAATTCGGACGTGGGAGGCGGCCCGCTCATACGGCCCCAGTCGCGTAGCGACATTCGACGGTAGCCGTGGGTTTCAACCCACGGAACGTGGCACGGGACGATGGAATAGTCGCGGAGCGACGAATGACGTTTTGCCCGCGTCAGCACAAATCGTCAATCGTCGCTCAGCGACTCTGGATCCACGGTCGGACCATTTCCGTGGGTTGAAACCCACGGCTATCCATCATGCGGTCGCTCTGCGACCAGTCGCATAATGCTTCGCGCCGAACTCTTGGAACTCATCGGCTTTTAGCAATAAAAAAACGCTGCCAAAATCCTTCACGGCGTTGCCCCTTTGGGGCTCAATAATTCGTTTGTATTTCCTGCTTGTCGCGATGCCTCAGGCTGACATATCGGCGACCCGTTGGGCCTGAATTCCTCCTGCTGAAGCCGCGCACTTCATTTGACGTAGAACCAGTTTTTTAACCGCGGATGCCACGGATGAATTGCAGTGTGTTCATCTGTGAAATCCGCGATATCCGTGGTAAAGACGTTTTCACGTTCTTCCTTGTGTTGCAAGCGAAGCACGTCAAGAGTTTTGTGGCTCCTCGTGGTCCGCACATGGGTTAAACGTCCGCGCAATAAAAAACCGCCTGGTTTCAGGCCAAAACCAGGCGGCGAGTCATCTCATACGAAAGTCGTTTGTTACGTACTTAGAACGCATTGTCGCTGAGCGGCGTCTGTTTCCAGGTTGTGTAGGCAGGCTTGCCGCCTCCAGGAGACAGCAGCTTGGCGTAAACGGTGCGGTCGATGTCCTGACTGACGAATCCGACAGAGCCTTCAACCCAAGCCACATTGACACCGCCGGTGTGACCGGAATTCGGTGCGGCAGCGTGCCGCGCGTCGGTGTTGCCCGTGCTGGCTTCAGGGCCACTTGCTGCGGCATTGATTAACGTTTTGGGGGTTGTCTTACCGGCCGAAACGTAGGTGCTGGGTGCGGGTGTCGCGTACGACGTCCCAGCTGCAGGCAACATGAAAACAAAGCCAACATTTGTCCATGTAGGTGAAGCCCAGCTTCCATCCCCACCAGCCCATGTATTTTCCGTAAACATGATTGTCTGACGTCCACCGTCATAGGCGCCTTCGATACCAATGGAGTTTTTCTGCCGTGCCCGTGCGTGAGTGTCTCCTGGGGCATCGGCATAGCCGTCCTGACCAATTTCCGCCCAAAATACACCCGAGTCCCGTTGAGCGTCTGAGTCGTTAGTATCTGCATCCGCCGCGCCAGCTGCGCTGACCAAGCTATTACCATTCCAGTCGACCCCTGGCTCGACCCAGTTGAGTGGCACAATTGTCGCTCCAAGTCCATCCAGCAGGTAACCAGCATTTGCCACATAGCTCAGACCACCACCGACATTTACTGAAGTTTCATCGTCGGGGCATGCCAAGACCTTCAGGTAGGCCTTATTCACGAGCGAATTCGCTGAACTATTCCAAAACTGATCCTGTTGCCACTGATCATAGATCGCCCTGGAATCCATGTAAGGCAGGAGTTTGACAACCCAGCTATGCCGTGGACTGTAAGTTCCGCTGGGATTAGCTGCGTCAGGTCCATAAACACCCAGAGGCGGCAGCGAGCCTTTTTTCGACGAGGCGAAATTGTGCGCCGCCAAGGCGATGTTTTTCAAGTTGTTCTGACATTCCGTCCGGCGAGCGGCCGCCCGAGCCTGCTGAATGGCTGGCAGGATGAGTGCCATCAGCGTCGCGATGATGGAAATCACCACGAGCAGTTCGATGAGCGTGAAACCGCGACGAACCGGTTTTTGAGGAAATTGGACACGACGAATTTGCATGAGCTTAACTCCTTAAAGAGCAGGGCATTAAGAACAGAATGGGCCTGAACACATATCTAGTAACGCAATTCTCGGGGCGAATCCGGTGATTTCTGGCACGAACTGACAACTTTGGCAAAAAACGCCTGAATTCTATCCTGCATTGCATTTCGAACAATACACCCGCAAACAACTTATCGCAACTCAGAACTCCACGACCTGCTCCACCCTGCAACACTCAAATGGAGCATTGTGCAACAGGGTGCAAGTACGCCACAGCATCTCACGTCCATTTCCCCTCGAAATCGCGTGTGAAGGATAACAAGGCGAGTGGAAGAATGAAAAGTTTCCGTTGAGCCTGAGGCGCTAGCCGATTTCACGGCAAGAAATCGGCTAGCGCCTCAGGCTCAAGCCCATTGTCTTCGGGAAGTTTGTTTCTGCCGATCGCATCAGCAAACCGGTCTACTTACCATCTGACGCGAGATTCGCGCGATTCTTGATGATTCGCTTCCAATCGACGCTTCCGGTACCGGGGTCGTAGGCATTGTAGAGTTCAGTACGATCGATAATAAACACTGCCCGTTGCTCCCAACCGGCGTCGTTTGTCTGGTCACTGTCACTGTCCAGATCCAATCCCATCCGACCACCCACTTGAATCAACCCGGTCGCTGGATCTTCATAGGCTTCGAAGTAGGCAGCGGTTCCATAGATGATGAATGTGTTGCTGACCGTCGTCGTGTTGTTCATGATCTTCGACAGAAGTTGATGGTGTTCCACCGTTGTGGCTGTTGGCCCACCAGCATTTGCAATGTGGTACGGTCTGTTTCCTACCTCCAGCCAGTTTCTGTTGGTAGCCGGATCATCTCCTCCACTGTAAATATATCCCTCGCCAGCCATGTTCGTACGTGCAAAACTCGTTTCGGAAGTCCGATCAAGTGCTAATCGTCGCAATAATGTGTCATCCAGACCGTTGTCGTCACCGATTGCTCTTGGCGTCCGGTGCCCAAATGACCTAAATGGGCGGCTGTTCGGTGTCCCGGGAATCCAGAAGTTTCCAACAACCTCATCCCCACTCAACGGAGCCAACGGTGTGGGGTCAACCAAAGACTCTACATTTCCATCTCGTTCATTAATAAACTCGAACCAGCGATCTCGGATTCCCCCCCCGACGATCGAGTCGCCTCCATCCGGTCCAAGCGGTGCAGTGAATGGACCGTCTTCATCTTCGTCGCCATCGGAATCGATGGCGGGAAGAACATTCATCAGCTCCGTGTCGTCAAGCAGTCCGGCATAGACTTCACGATGTCGAATTGTGTTAGGATTGAGTTTCCCCGGAAGTCGCTTAATTGAGATGTAATTGCCGAGCATCCGATTGACACGGGAAGGAACTTCCACGAATTGCAGCAATCGATACCAGCGGTTGTCATCTATCGTCCCCGGACCTGCCGCCAGAGGTGTTAGATCCGGCCACAGGAATAATGCCGCGGCGTTGGCCGCATTGAGAAACGGAGGTGTTGACGGAGTTGTCTCGAGTTGCTGCTGTGCCGGCAATTTTGCAGAGTTCAGTTTTTGAGTCGTTAAATTTGGAGGAAAAACGGGCAGGTTTAACAATTCACCGACTGACGCAAAATCCCGGTCGAAGTGAGGCTGCCAGACGTCATTCCCTCCAGGCGGCGCATTGCTGTTGCCACCCAACGTGTCATCTGTCGAAGCACTCGCATCCCCCTTCAAAGAGTTTGAGCGAAACGCAGTGGCGGTGGTGGTCACAAGGCCATGGATTGCTCGACTATCCACGAGCGGCTCGCTGCGTTCGAAACTTGTCAAATGCTTGAGGCGATCTCCGCCGGAATCGGCACGAACTTCCGCAGCCGTGTCTGTCGTATCGATGTTCAGGTCAAGCATCGTCACTCGAACTCGGTCGATCTCGATCCACGGATTGAATACCTCATTTGTGATAGAAGGCAGATCAGGATTCAGGCGTCGCTCCAGGACCAGGTCAAATCCTGGCGTCGTCGGAGCCGCAGCCTGACCTGATTCTGCGCTGGCACCAAATTGTCCTTCAAGTGTCTGCATTGTCCCGCCAAGCGGACCTGTCCCGTTGTGTCCGGCGTACGGAACAACGCCACTGAGGAATGGTGTCGAACCTTGATAGAAAGCATTCGTTGTTGCGTGAGCAATCATGTCCAGGTCGCAACGCGGGTCATATGCTGCATCTGTGGTTGGTGTCGTCGCAGTCGGCATCGTCCCCGTCGTACTGTTCGGTGCGATGAGTTCGTAAGTGCTGTCAAAGTTACCGGTGTATGCATTCAAAGTTCCATCGTAGGCACCAGCGTCCACGAACAGATCACAGCTCGTCAATGGGAATCCGGGTCGGCCCACCGCGTTTGTCCCCGACACGGTGAATCGTCCACCGCCATCGATTTGATTGCGTCCTAGGGTGTCGGTGCCAAATGCGAGAAATGTCGCCGGTGGCGTGATTGATGCGCCTTCGTGAACAGACTGAATTGCATCTGTTGCGGCAGTCCGGTCTCTGCGAACCACTCGCCACACCGTGTTGTCTACTGTCTCTCCGCTTGCCAGACCTGATCCAAGGCTGACAGGCGTGGGAAGCACGTTCTGCAGCTCGAAGAACAGGAAGTCATTTTCCTCAGAAGTCATGCTCCCATGGGAATCATCAAAATGAGTCGCAGCATGATCACCCGTCAGGTTTTTTGAACGCACTGCAAGCACCTCACTGAATGTCAGCGGCTGCGCTTCGACGCCGTACACAACACCTCGATTGCTGGTATCATCCGGATACATGCCCTCTTTGGTCAGCACAGCAGTCGTCAGAGTCGTCGCGTCTGCAGACGCCGGATCGCTCGTGGCCGAAAACGTGAACGCATCATCGTCGAGATTCCATCCATCGCCGAGGCTCTTGTCGAACTCAAACTTCGTAATCACATCGTCGGTGTCCATTGCATCGACGAGATTCACGGCAAACTGCGCCATCTGCCGCAGCTTGTCTTCTGAGTACAGGCCACGAGCACTGTTGTCGCTCGTATAATCAAAGATCGCACTGGTGCCGTCCCACTGTGCTCCGCCAATCGTGTAGAGCAGCACATAAATATCCCGTGCCAGGAGTTGCCGATCACGGCGAGCCCAAAACTCACGATCACCGGCTGCCTGCGGCGGGAACACCGGTAGTGGAGACCCAACGACCACATTTGGAACGGTCGTGAGAGTGGCATTGATCTGACCACCGCTACCATCCGACTCAGATCCCAGCGGATGTTCTGAGAGTGGGCGAAAACGCAGTCCGGACCGCTTCATGTAATTCACGAACTCCGGAGTTCCCTCGAGTGGTGTTTGGACAGATCGATTGACGTCGAGAATATGGTTCACACTGAGAGGCAATTGACCCTGGACTCCCCGGCCCTCCGTCGCTTCTGCAAACAACAGCCGTCTCGTCTGAGGACGGAACGGATCTGCTGCCGTGAATGGGGGGATTTTTGTGCCCACAGGTCCAAAAGCCGGCGGAAATTCAAGGAAACTGTCGCCGTCGCTGTCGGCAGTCCACTCCCACGGCCGCATATTCAGGTCGTGTTGAATTGAAAAGTACCGGAACGAATTCGACAACGTGGTAAACAGCGAACTTCGATCCACGTTACTACCAGCGAATGTTATTGGTGCCAGATTCTCCAGGCGATTGCTCAGACCTTCCGCACTGCTTTTATCGGTCATCGTCAAATGAGCAGCGACGGTGTCCGCTACGGAGTAAAGCTGGTCATCCGGCCGGACCGCGTGGTCGAAATCCATAATCGTTTCATACGGATCGTCAAAATTTGCGTTGTACGCAACAGTGCCAGCGCTGAATGCAGTGAGATTGTCGCCACTCAACGTTGGATCGCCGATTGTTCCGTCCGGTCCACCCAGATATTTTGATGAATCAAATACGCCGGTGTTGTTTCCAACCAGGGAATAATTGAGGTACCGCACCCATCGCTCGGTCCCAATTGGGGCGTACATGTTCGGTACCCGAGGATCTCCAGGGACGGTGCGGCGCCCACGCGCTGCGTAATCGATCGGGTGTACAAAGCCGCGAATACGGCCTGTCAATTGACTGGCGATTCCTTCGAGCGTGTCCTGGTTGTCATCAAACCCATCCAGCCCGCCAAAATTGAATGCCACATTTGATGTCGCGACCGCGAGATTTCCCGAGCGTCCTGGCCGGGGCAACGATGTGACGCTTCTTCCTCCTCCACCAAAACGGTGATACCACAATGCGCTCGCATCGCCCCAGCGACCATCATGAGCTATTGCAGTTGCTGCATTCGTTCCTTCAATTCGTCCAGCCATCAGCCACAGCCATTCCATGTTGGCTTGTTCGAGCAGCGTCGAGGGAGATTCTGCAGGAGGCCCGCCACTGCCGTACCATTCGTCGAACGCGGAATTTGTGCTCAGCACGCTATCGAATGGTAAGAGAGCATACAGCGGGTTAATTTCGTGAGGGCCGAGTCCCTGATTGGATTGCGACGTGGGCACATTGCCGAGCAAGTTGGCGCTACCGACATAACCGGGAACTGTTCCCGTGCGTGGCAGTCCAGCCAGGTTGCCGTGACTGTTGAGATCGATCAGGGCGTCGAGATCTTCAATTGTGAAGGAATGCAGCACGACATACTTTACGCCCGCCGCGGTTTCCTGCAGTGGATAATGAAGGTCCAGCCAGATGCCTTCGCGAATCCCGTCCCCGTCATTGTCAGAATCCAGTTCAAACGTCGCTGGCAACGCTGGCGTCGATGTAGTTGCAGGCTTCGCAGCAGACGCTGCTCCGTGTCCCGTCCAAGCGCCCAGTCGCCCATATTCCGTACTGTTGGAGAAATTTGTGTTCCCTTCACCGGGGCGAAGCGGAAATGCTCCGCTGGCATTCGGGAGAGTCGCGATTGCGACGGCGTGTGCAGGATTTGTTGCGTCGAGAAAACGGAGGACTGGCATGTTTGCGGAGTTAAAACCGGCCACATGCAATGCACTCGGACGGAACGACCTTACCGAATACTGTGGATGGGCATCTTCATCGTACCAGTTCGGATCGGTGGGTACGTCAATTCCGGTCGGCCCCTGGTCCAGAGAGCTCTTCATATACTGTGGACGAAAGAACGACGGAATGATCGTAAAAACGCGTTCATAACGCGGGATTGCTGCCGCTCCGTTGTCACGAATCGACCAACCCTTGTAAGCCAAAAACAAGTGGTTAATGTCCGGGTACGTGTAATCCACGTCAGGCTCCGGCATGGCGTTTGGACCGAGATAGTCCCGTCGATCGCCGAGAACACCGTCAACAGACGGTCCGAAAGTTTGAGCCCATGCGACTGCCGCATCCACAAAGTTGAGGCGATTGGAAAGCGAGTCTGGAGGGTCTGTACCAGGCGGTGGGTCCGCCGCACCAGTATAAGTACTATCAATTATGGGCAACCCAGCGCCACTGTACGCCACATGAAGGCCCGTCCCAGTATGCGGTGCGACATCCGCCCCGATGGTATTTGTGGCAAACGAATTCTTTCGTGTCGGGCTCCACAGGATACTGGTCTTCTGCTGATTCGACGGGCCGACAATCATCTGTTCCAGTGCCCAGGGAAACGGATCGTCCGATTCCTCAACCTGCGTCTTGGCTCCCTCGCTGAAATACTCAGCCGCCGCTCGTTCCTGGGCAGCAAACGTGTACATCAGCATGCCGGTAAAAGCCAGGAGACCCAACAGCGCAATCACGATGATGAGCGTCGAGCCTGAGCGATTGCTGTCGGCGTTTGAGTTGTGTTGTATCGTCTTCATATTCTTCAGCTCCCGTTTGACCGGACCTGGCCCGCTCGGTACGGAGCGCGTGTGAAAAAGTCAGCTGCATTTATTGTGCCGCATCCGTCAATGGAAGGACCAGCGTTAACTGTTTTGGCGTTTCGGAATTCGGTTCGATGAAACTAATCGTCAGTCGGACGGATTTCAAAGGCTGATAATTTTGAAACCCTTCCCATAGTAAGTCATTGTCCAGAAAAGTTAATCCGGGAGATTGCCAACCTGGGGCGATGGCGCCCGACGTTCCAGTGGGCAATCCTGTCGTAGTCCTGATGCACCGATATGCCCAATGCACGCTCTGTTGTGGAATATCACTCGAATCCTGATCCCATTCGAACACACCATCACCATCGCCATCCCAACCTGGCGTTAAATCATTTGCAAACACAACATCCCCAGAGTAATACGCTGCTCCCGGTGCCCAAAATCCCCGATTGGCGTTGGGGCGTCCTGAGATTGGATCGAACTCAGTCGCGGGATTTATGCCTGCTGAGGGCGGAATGCTTGACGGGGATGGGCCAGGAGGTGAATCATTCTGTCGCGGTGGATAATACCTCAACGGATAGTATGGCGCCTGACGCTCTGCAATATCTTCCACCGCAGCACCGTCACTGTCGAAGTCACGAGCAATTTCTGGATGCCAGGTGTCAAATGCGTGAGGAGTTCCTGAATTCACACCTGGGATCTCCAATGGACCATACGTGAACAAACCGGAGTCCGGGTCACGCTGCGCATTTCGAAGAATGTGGTAGTCGCCTGCAACTTGATAGGGGTTGCCCATCGAATCAAGATAAGTTCGACTCGCCGCATGCCCCGGAACGACCCATCGTTCAAGTCGCGAATCCCACAATTCGATTCTGAACTCGCGGACATTTGACATTAAAACATCTTCAACCCGTCGTGGCCCACCTCGCCCCAAACTCCCGTCAAATTGCTCCACTAAACCAGTAGTAGGATTGAGCGAGACGGCGTTGCGGATATCCAGCGGATTATTGTTCAAAGGTGTGATTGAGTTCACTGGTCCCCAGGCGACAAGGGATGATGCAGAATTGGGCCAGTTAAAATCTTCGGAAATCGAAACAAAATTGGCAGACGTTTCTGCTTGCAAATACCGGCCAATAAATCTTGCAGTCGATGCAGTTCCTTCGTGTTCCCGCGACAATCCCGTCACGGGATTAAATCCGAATCGAAAATTGGGTATTCCGAACGATGCGGTGATATCATCGCCTTCGTTACTCAGTGCATCGATACCCACAAACTCAACGCCGTTTGGTGCATTCGCCATATTTGTCGGAACTGCGGAAAAATCGAAGTATCGCCAAAAGTCATCCTGTGCAACTGTGGGAGCGGCACCCAGGTAAAAGCTGCCACCTGCCGCATCTGTCTGGAAGAATGGATTGAGAATTGAACTCATCGGCTGCGTCTCAAGTTCTTGCCCTGCCACTGGCAACGGATCGCGAATCAGCATGATGCGGCGAATGAGATTCCCGCCCCGCAGGAACAATGAAATCTCCGCTGCATTGGAGCTGGAAGTGCCGTTGGGAACCAGTTCTCCATCATCCGCTTCCGGCTGATTCGGACTGTATGGCAATGACGGATTCGTCCCATCGACGGTCCCATAAATCTCATCAAACAAAAGTGCCGACGCACCGTAAAATCGCGAATCGTCCGAGTTGGTCTGTAATTGACGTGCATCGACAGTGAACTGGATGATGTCATCCTGGGCACTGGAGACATTATTACATGAAACGTAGACGTACCCCGTGCGAGCGGCAAACGGAACTCTCGTTTGTGTTGGATCTTCATTTGGCAAAAATGGAAACGTATTCCGGAAAGAACGCTTCGCAAAATCTGCACGCAGGATCGTTGTCAGTTGCCGAGATCGCTGATCAGTTTCAGCAATGATTCGCTGCTTTGTGGCGCTGCCGGTGGCCATCTGAAAGATCGTGGCGAACATCGTCATCATCAGCATCACCAGCGCAAGCGCGACCAGCATTTCGACGAGCGTAAATCCGCTCCGATTAATGTGGGAGCAAATCAGGCGTTGGTTTCGATGCGAATACATGGCGATTGCCTTCTAATCCGATCACAAATTCCGAGCGATCATGGCATTTGCATGGAGCCCATTGGATAAACATCAATGACACTCGGAGGAAACATGGCATAGCCCGGAGTCAGATTCCCGTCATTGTTTCCCGGCGGCCGCAGGTCTTCACTGACACCGCCCGCGGTGTCGATGATTCCATTCAGCAGGATCGAAGTTCCACCACTATTGATCGTGTATTGATCTTCGCCACCTGCGTCGGTGATGACATCTTCTGTAAACACCACCGCGTCGTAATATGGATAAGCCCAGCCAATGTTTCCCACCGGAACTTCTCGATAATCCTGGATGCGATACCAGCGGGCATTTTGTGCATCAAAAACAAATCCGCCTTTGCGGAATTTCGGGGTCGTCGTATCGGATGCGTTTGTACGGTATGGATACCGGATACCGATTGCCGTAGAACCACTCACAAACATCGCTTCAAACAATCGTTCGTTCAATGCATCCGCCCCGTCACTGTACCGGACGACCACGTCCACGTTTCTCACGAAGCCGTCGCTTCTGCGACGAACCGTTAACATCCAGTTAAAATCGTTGACTTTTCGAGACTGAATGATCACCCGGCCAATGGCGCCTCCAAATTCGACGGGCAGTGGCCTGATATCTGATGTGCCATTCATGTTGTAGTCGTGATCCGCCGTGCCGTCGCCGGTGATATCTTCCGACCAATAGGCAGTATTTGTTGTTGTGTCGATATGCGTCAGCGGGAATGTCTGGCTTCGCAGTCCATCCAGAGAATAGACCACGATGCGGTAAAGTTCCGGGTCCGGAATCAGGTATTCAATTCCCGGTGTTCCGCTGGGAAAACTTAACATCAGCAGTTCGGAAGTTGCCGTGTCACTTAGATCAAGATCCAACGGTAATGTAACTCCAGTGACTCCGGCCCCCGTGACGACGACACTTGTCGGCAGGGGAGACGGCATCGTATCGATATCCAACGACCAGCCATCGCCCTGATTTGTTTTGACCAAACCCATGAGACGCAATGCTGATAGATGCGCCGGTGTCGGTGGAGGCGTAAACGGGATTAGGGGCAGTGGTGATGCTTCCGGGATGTAACCATCAAGCGTGCCGAGTCCACCACCCCAGCGCGTCAGAAACCCGGGATTTGTGCCATCGTTTCCATATGTCGCATAAAATGGGTTTCCGTCCGCGTTCAGCGTATAGAATCCGAACGGATCAACGACATAGTTACGCTGGGTGATCGGAACAAAGTGCTCCTGGAAGTTGCCATCACCGTCGGGGTCAAAGATCAGATTCGGCTCAGCCTGAAGGATGCCTTCCACGTTGTATTTCAGAATCGCACCATGCGTCAGACGATTCGCCTGAATTGATCGAAGCGTGGAAATCGGAAATAACACGGCGACAGCGGAAACCCCGATGCTCATAATCATCAGTGACATCAGCACTTCCGTGAGTGTGACACCCGTTCGACGTGTCAGGTTTTCAGCAGGATGTGGGATTAAACGACGCATCACTTCGCCACCTTTCCGATTTCGGCGAAGTAGTACGGATCATCAGCCAGTCCGTCTGCCTCGTTGAAGTTTCCATCATTGTTGATATCGAAAGGATCAGCGGAATCGCCGGTCAGCAGTGTGCCATCATTGAGATATGAATTCACCAGGTGACCTGATACTGCGCCTGTCTGCGTGAAGATTGTGAGGATTCTGCGATCCTTCGGCTTATAATTCTGATCACCACCAACCCACATTGTGTTTGGAATTTCATCCATCGGTACGAAAGGCTGACCGGCGCGATAAGGAGGTGGAAGTGGACCATTGCCGTTTGCAATCCATGCGGATTCATATCGCTCTTTGAGAAAGAGCGAATCTTCTGAATCGCAGATGTACAGATGAATCACTCCCGCTCCGGCGGACCCACCGACAATATTGCCGCGCGTTGAAAAGACAATGTCCATGTAACCTGAATACTGAGAACCTGCCAGAGGCGATAGTTGCCAGCCAACTGGGATTCTCGACCCATCGAGGTCGATCACAACGGATTCAGGCAGGATTGATGGATCCTGGGGAAGGAGCTTGGCTGGCAACTCAATTTCATAGCTCAATTCCCCGTGTGCGATCTGCTGGCCATTGTCTCCGCCATCGGCATAAGGGATCTGAAGCAACAGAAATTGATCCTCCGTGGGCGCGATTGTGATATCAATCAGACTGGTATCGATCGGATACCAGTTTCCGGTAGGCCCTTTTGGGATTCGAATTCGCAAGCCATCCACCAGCCAACCACGCTTTTTCAGATTCCACCAGCCAGGATTCTGCTTGCCATGAACCCTGATCACCTGATCTGCGGCGTCCTGAAAATCTCCATCGCCGTTGCCGTCATTTCGTTCAAGACTCACGCCCGCTGAATTCTCGGGGGAACTCCAGGTTCCGCCAGGCGCGATGTAGGCCATCGTTGTCACAGCGCGAGGGTTTTCCGGAGATATGAAAAACCGAACTCCGCGAGATTCCTTCGCATAGATGGCTCGGTCGCGAGCCCCTGACAGAAACGACTGAACTTGCCGAGCGGCTCCGCGAACTCGATCACTCTCTGTGGAGAATCTGAGAGTCAACGCAGTCATCGAGAGTAGCACAACGATAATTGTTATGACAACGAGAAGCTCCATTAACGTAAAGGCGGAGCGGCGGCGATGAACAAAACGCGACCGGAATCTGCCTTTCAACATAACCGGGCGGTAACAAGATGCCTTCATCGCTTTCCTCCTACACGGCGGTTGCGATTTGACAAATTATCGACGATCTGTCAGTACTCCTGCCACCGGGGTCTCCGTCGTTCCATCGCCATCGCTTGTGACGAACGTTCCTTTGTACTGAGCCAGGTTGCCCAGAATTCCATCAAATGTGCCATTCACAAAGCCTGCTGCCGTTTCTTCGCCGGCATCAACAGAGCCATTTCCATTGATGTCATAATCAACTTCATTCGGTTCATAAAGTCCGAGCTGTTCGTCAGGCCCGCCGGAGACGATTAACGGGACATGATAGGTGTCCAACGTGTGGTACTTTCCCTCGTTGATTTCCTGCGTCAGATCGATGCCAAGACTCTGGTAGTTTGGGTCTTCGATGAATGAATATAGCAGGCCCACAGGATCGTCTGGATCAACGAGCAGCATGTCTCTCTGCATAGCGAGTCCGCCAAATGCCACAGGCGCTGGCGGTAACCCACGCATCAGTAGGTAAGCAGCCTGTCGTTCGGCAGGAACGATTTCGCGCAGGCCATCGGATTCATCCCCGTCCGGCGTCAAATCAATCTCAGTATTGTCATTGATCGTCGTGAAAATGGGAGTAAAAGGATTAGGCGCCGTCGGATCGATTAATCGCGTCGGCCAGCGGTAGTAACGCAACGGCTGATTCCAGGCATCTACAAATTCCGGCAAACCATCGTCGTCAGTATCTTTGACCTCAGCATCGCTGAACTGATCTGCGTCTACTGAAGACGATCCGAATGAACCTGCCGCCACCAGCATGTAATATAAAAGTTCGGAGCTCTCTGTAATTTGTTGATGACCGGTGAAAGTGAATGTCTGGGATACGCCACCAATCATTGCCGAACATGATCCGCCAGCCCAGCGTGCATTCACAAGATCGGTAATCTCGGTGGCCGTAGGTTCAAAGTTTGGGGTTGGCGCGCTTGACGCCTGATCTGCTGCGATCAGGTAAGCCCTGGCATTCGGATACGCAATTCTGCTTTCAACGCTGTCCGGCAGAGAATCTCCATTGGCATCGTCACTCGGTACCAGAATCAACTCAACCATCCTCTGAGGAAACTCAAACCGGAAACCAGCTTTCCTGGCAAGAATCACAATCGCTGGTGGCGCATCTTCCGGATGGACTCGATAATAATCGAATCGACCATCGATTAAAGCAAGCAGCCCGACGGTGGCGGTCACGTATGCATTGCGACGGCTTCCTTTAAAGGCTCTGTCGAATGCTTCAATTCGTTGTTCCAGCAGACGGTTAATCTTGTGGATCGTGGTGGTCGTGGCCTCTTTTTCCGCTCCCTCTGTTATGCCATTCATCACATAAAAAGACATGCTCATCAAAACCGCGATGATGGCAATCACGATCATCAGTTCCAACAGAGTGAAACCGCGTCGCGATGGTTCAGATTGGATGATGGGTTTTCGCATGGTAAAAATTCATTAACGCGGACGCTGAAGCTCTCAAAAAGATCGTGTTCACCTCAATCACCCAGAGTGCTGCCCTGCTTGAAATTTGTCACATTGTCAGCTTCCAAAGGACGTCCACTCATACTTTCAGCGTTAGCAAACAGAAGTCGTCCGGCAAGAGCGGGCGGGGTCACGTACGGCACGAATCCAAGATCGTTATCGAAGCCTGCTGCAATAAGCTGGTGACTATCCTTGTTCCATGCCGTACGGCCATCCGCCTGAACGTAAATGGTGACTCCGGAATAATAACCCTGACCATTGTTTGCGGAAGCAAAATGAATGGGCACGCTTGCTTCACCGAGTGTCGGATAATATTCAGGCATACCGTCACTATCGCCATCATTCAATCTACCAGGATCAAACGTGAACCATGGCGTCTGGCGATTGGTGCCCGTCGTCGAACATGGATTGATCGGATTCTTGGAGAATCCCAGATACGCCGCCGGTAATACTGCTTCGGCAGCACTAATGGATCCATCTCCGTCCGAGTCGCGACTGAATGGCCCGGCAAGAAAGAAAACTAAACATTCACTGCCCGCCAGCGTGATCGTCCCGCCCCCACTGGAATCTCCCGTAAAGGCGAAATCACCGTTGAAATCAATATCCTGGCTGAAGTTGAAGGTTGGCCACATCCGACGAATTCGCGTCGCGCTCGTCGGATCCCACGTGGCGGAGCTGCCGTTTTCCGTCAGGATGATTTCGCTCCAGGGTTCAACACCCATGTCACTTGTGAACTGTGTGATGGCGGTATCGACTTTTGAAAATTCTGCTGCCTGCTCAGTCACTGCCGCTCGTCGCCTGACGGATGCCAGAGCCGGCAGAATCAGCGCCATCAGGATCCCGATGATCACGATCACGACAAGCAGCTCGATGAGTGAGAAGCCGTGGCGGGTGTGGCGGGTGATGTTCTGGTTGAGTTTCATGGGAAAGTCTCAGAGGATTCAGGAGCCAGGATTCGGGATTCAGTTGAATTGCAGGGGGAACCGGGGCTGATGACGCTCCGCTCGCCGATGCCAAAAGATTTCAAATTTCAGATTTCAAATTTCAAATCACTATGACAGGTCGTTCAATAACTTAATCAGCGGCATGAACAACGCGATGACGATGAAGCCCACAATCAAACCCAGCACGACGACCATGATTGGTTCAAGCAGACTGACAAGACTTTCGACTCGGACTTCCACTTCTTCATCATACACGTCGGCTACCTTGTAGAGCATGTCGTCTAATGCTCCTGTTTCTTCCCCGACGTCCACCATGTTGACCACCATGTCATCGACGATCTTTGATTCTCGCAACGGCACGGCGATCGTTTCCCCTTCGCGGATGGCCGAATAGATATTGTCAAAGGCTCGTACAAACACCGCATTGCCTGCGGTATCACGCGCAATCAAAAGTCCTTCCAGAATCGGTACACCTGACGCGATCAATGTCCCGAGCGTGCGTGTGACTCGAGCAATCGTGCCAATGTGTAATATCTTGCCTATCAGCGGGATGCGTAACGAGAGCCAGTCGACCACGTATGATCCCGTCTTGTTCTTCTTCACGATCTTGATAAACAGCCAGAACGATATGGGCCCGATAAACAGCATGAACCAGTAACTCATCATCCAGTCCGAACACGCGATCAACAGCATCGTGGGTGCCGGCAATTCGACTCCGAAACCAATGAAGATTTCTTTGAACTTCGGAATGATGAATATCATGATGAACGACACAATCGTGACGGCCACCGTGATGACAGCTCCTGGATAAATCATGGCTCCGGTGATTTTTCGTTTGAGCGACTGAGCCTTTTCTTTAAACTCCGCCAGACGCTGCAGAATCACTTCCAAAGCACCGCCAGCCTCCCCGGCTTTCACCATGTTGACGTACAAATTGTCGAAGGCCTTGGGTTGCTTTCCCATCGCTTCCGACAGCGTGTTACCGCCTTCAATATCTTCAATCACGTCCATGAGGGCATTCTTCAGCGCCCCCGGTTTGTTTTGTCCTTCCAGAATTCGCAGACTGCGAAGCACCGGAAGTCCGGCGTCCTGCAGCGTGGAAAGCTGGCGAGTGAAGGTGCAGAGCAGTTTGGGTTTGACGCCACCGATGGTGAACGTCTTGCCTTTTTTGGCCCCCTTGGCCGTGGCCCCCTTGGCCCCCTTTTTCGTCTCTTTTTTCTTCCGGTCTTTTTCCCGGATCTTTGTTACGTAAAAACCCTTCTCCCGAATCATCGTCTGGGCTTCGGCTTCTGAAGGGGCCTCAATGGTGTCCTTCACCTCCAGCCCCGAGCTGTCCATTGCTTCATATGCAAAGGTTGGCATTGCCGATTTCTCCAGAAAGTTTCGGTGGTGACTGAAGTAACGCCTTCAGTCATGATTGACCTGGCCGAAACCTGGATGCGTTGATTCGGGCTTTGAGCCCTTTCTGCAACTCATCAAGTGTTCAGCCGCAAAGTTCATACCGTTGAGGAAATATGGCTCGCAGGTTTCTATTACGATTCAGTTTACAGTGATTTCTCTAAACGTCACGATCTGTTTGTTGATTCCGTGCAGCGAATTGCTGTAGCAGAATAATACAGGGAAGAGTTATGAGGCGTCAGTCGTCAGTTGGCAGTCATCAGTTGGCAGTCATGAGTTCGCAGTTGGCAGTTGGCTGAAGGGGTGCGTATTTCCTGCGTTTTGCTGACAACTGATAACTGACGACTGTCAACTCCCTAAGAGACGTCTTCGATGACGGTTTCTCTGACGACTTCATCAATTGTGGTTTGTCCGTCGAAAATAAGTTTCAATCCCGATTCACGGAGGGTGGTCATGCCTTGCTGGCGGGCGATGTCGCGGAGGTCGTCTCCCGAAGCTTCAGCCGCGATCGCGTCGCGAAGTTCGTCCGACATGATCATCAG
>JBBJME010000134.1:0-18708 GCA_037719765.1 Planctomycetaceae bacterium | reverse complement strand
GAGCCGCGCGGGCCGTGCTCAAGCCTCTTAAGCAGGAGACGGAATTCCGTCCGCAGGTTGCAGACATCGAAGAATTCCTGAACAACGATCCTTCTCCCCGCGCGATCTTTCTGAATTCGCCGCACAATCCGACGGGCGGCGTAACGACCGAGCAGGATTTGCGGGATATCGCCGATCTGATTCGAGGTCGCAATGTCGCTGTGTTCAGTGACGAACCGTATTGCCATATGATCTGGAAAGGCAAACACGATTCGTTGCTGGCTCAACCGGGAATGCTGGATCAGTGCGTGGCGGCGTATACGTTCAGCAAATCGTATTCGATGAGCGGCTGGCGACTCGGCTTTTGCGCGTCTTCGCGCGGGATCATTGAGGCAATCGGCAAGATGATCAATACCACGCTGTCATGCACTCCGCCAATCGTGCAGCTTGCCGGGCGAGCAGCCCTGGAACGGGATTCCAAAGAGCGCGATGAAACGATGCTGAAGTTTCGCGAGAAAGTCATGTTGTTGACTCAGGGATTGAATCGCATCGAAGGCTTTTCGGCTCTGGATCCAACGGCCACATTTTACGTCTTTGCCGGTGTGAAACCGATCTGTAATCGTTTGAAAATCAGCAGCCACGGACTGGCCCTGTATTTTCTGGAAGCGGCAGACGACAAGTTCGGCGTCGCGTGTCTGGGCGGCGAATGTTTTGGCGAAGCCGGCGGAGGGTTCCTGAGATTCAGCTGCGCAGAACCAAACGACCGCCTGCAACAAGCGCTCGATTTTATCCCGGTCGCGCTCTCCCGACAAAATCGCATTGATGCATGGTTAAATGGCCACCCGGAATTTCGACTGAAGAAAGACTATGTGTGATCGATCTTCCTGGTTCGGTCGAAATTCCCAGGAGTCTGTCCCGATACACAAAAATCGTGAGCCACAAGGCGCTAGCCGCGGGTAATTCGCCTGCAAAAATCGGCGGCTAGCGCCTTGCCGCTCAAAAGAACAGCGGTATTAAGACAGACTCCTAGCGCGGCCACCCATGAGCACGAATGAACAATCGCAGGAACTCTGCACGGCCTACCATGAGGCGGGGCATGCGGTCATGGCGCTGGTCTTTGATCGGCCGGTGCAGAAGGTCAGCATTCTGCCGGATCAGCGTCGCCTCGGCCACTGTGAACTTCGTAAGGGCGTGTCGCGCGCCTCGCAGGATCGTCTGGAAACCGATATCCTGATACTGCTGGCAGGCGTCGTGGCGGAAGCGATTCACTCAGGTGCGTACAATTGGACAGGTGCGGCGATGGATTTGCAGTCCGTCCGCCGTCTTGCCGTGATGCGGAGCGGTCAGGGTCAGGCTGACAAACTGACGCGGCGACTGCTGGCCAAGACAGAACATCTCCTGCATCAGACACGCCACAGGAACGCCGTCGACCAGATTGCGGCCGAACTTCTCGAAAAGAAGTCGATCAGCGGTCGAGCTGCCCGGCATCACTTTGAGCAGACGGCGGAATGAGAATTCCCTGAGAAACGTCGGTGCGTGTCCGAACTCGGCACTGACTTTCAAGGATGCGTGAACTAACATCCAGGCTTCTGCCGGGCAACGTCTTCAGGACGCACGAACTTTTCGCCCTGGCACGACTTTGCTGCGGATCCTGCCTCCATGTTCCATTTGTTTCAACTGGCCGACAGCACTTTGATGTTCTGGGGCCAGACGTTTGAGAACCACGACCTGTTCGTCATCCTGCTGCTCGTGCTGCTGGAAGGACTGCTGTCGATTGACACGCTCGTGTTGGGACTGCTTGCCAAGCGAGTTCCCAAGCCGTTGCTGGGGCGAGCGCTCACGTACGGCCTGGTCGGTGCTTTCGTGTTTCGAATCCTGGCGGTCGCCACAGCCAGCTATCTGCTCAAATGGCACGTCGTAAAATTAATCGGTGGCGGTTACCTGATTTATATTGCTGTCAAACACCTGTTCTTTGAATCGAAGGAAGAGGGGAACGAAACGATCAATGCCGACGCCGCGGGCGGTCTCGAACTGCGGGATGCAGAGACCGGCGCCGCTATCACTCCAGACCAGGAAATGCTGGAAATCAAAGAACGTGTTCCGATGCCAGTTCCGGAAGTAAAACTGCGGGCCGGTCGCAGTTTCTGGATGACAGTGCTCGTCATCGAACTGACAGACATTGCGTTCGCCGTTGATTCGATACTCGCCGCGATCGCGCTGGTCGGTGCTCCTCCGGCTGGCCATCCAAAGGATGCACTTCATCCGAAGTTATGGGTCGTCGTGACGGGTGGGCTGCTGGGAATCCTTCTGATGCGAGTCGCGGCAGCCATGTTCATTCGACTGCTTGAAAAATTCCCGCGGTTTGAATTGTCGGCCTACTTACTGGTCATTGTCATCGGACTGAAGCTGCTTGCGGACTGGGGATTTAATTCCGCCGCAAATCCGCATGCTGTGGATTTTCACAGTTATACGCGCCCGGAATTCTGGATCTTCTGGATATCGATGCTGGTGGCGTTGGGAATCGGATTTCTTCCGGCTCAAAAATCCAGTGTCGGGACGAAATCATGAGCCTGTTCCTGAGTGATTCTCAACTGGACCGATTTCGTCGCACGGGAGTGATTGCGGTCATGGTGGTTGATGATCCCGATCGCGCGGTCCGGTTGGCGAAGGCGTTGCTGGACGGCGGCGTGGATATCATGGAGCTGACGCTGCGAACAGCGCAGGCATTGGACTGCCTCTCCGCGATTGTAAAAAACGTCCCGGAAATGCTCGCGGGAGCTGGCACGATTCTGTTTCCGGAACAGGTTGAGCAGGTTGTGAAGGCCGGAGCCGCGTTCGGCGTGGCTCCCGGCACAAATCCGGTGGTGATTCGCCGGGCGGATCAGCTCAACCTCCGTTTGCTCCCGGTGTCGCTACCCGACCGATATCGATGTCGCTGTGCAGGCGGGTTGCCGATTGCTGAAGTTTTTTCCTGCCGAACACCGCGGTGGCCTGAACATGCTGGCCAGTATTAAAGCCCCGTATGCGCATCTGGGGTTACAGTACATTCCCCTGGGCGGCGTCACCACGAGCAATCTTTCGGCATGGTTGTCCTACCCCGATGTGCTGGCCGTCGGGGGCTCATGGCTGGCAAAGAAAGAAGCGATTGAATCATCGCGCTGGGATGAGATTACTCAGACGTCCCGCGACGCTCGTCAAATCGTAAGACTGGTTCGCGGAGCGTAAACCGCATTCAATGCAGGAACCGGCATTCGATGTACAACCGCATTCAGTGCAACTGGCCGTAAAGCGTCATTTCGCATCTGTCGCGGACGGGACGGGCTCACCGCGCTGATCAATTTCAATCCACTCCGCACCGGACTTGAGGTCCAGGCGGTACGATCGTTTGCGGATTTGATCTTCCTGCACGAGCTTGTAGACGTGCAGTTCGATGATCGCGAGATCCGGAAGTGTCACTTTTTCAAGGGCTAATTCAGCAATCCGCTGTCGCATGGCCATCATCTGACGAACCGACTCCTCGCTCTCCGACACAGGATCGACTTCGGATTTCATCAGGATGCGCAGGATCGTGGGAGTGCCCAACTGCATCCTTTTCTTTCCGCCATCGACCCGCGGAGAGGAACCGGGGAATTCCTTGACGATCGCATCCTGGAGCGACCTGAATGGCCCAAGGTGCAGCGTGGAGTACGCATACAGCAAACCCGTTGCTGTGATTCCCATCGCAAACATCCCGATCACCAGCCAACGACCGGAAATAGTTCGAGTGGCAGGCGGTGATGTGGTTTCCGGATCGGACATAAGGATGTTGCACTGTTTGTGTTGTGAGCGGAATGGCGCTCGCGGAGAGTTGAATTGATGTTTGTACAGGTTGGATTTTTCAATACTAACCCGAAGCGTCAGCCAGGACTGCAGGCTTTTTGCCTCGCTGACGCATCGGGTTGATTCTAAATCAACACCCCACCCGAACCCGGAAACTGTTTCAGACGACATTGACGCCACCCGCTGCCTGCAGGCTGAAGCTTGCACTCCAGCAGATTCTACGCCCCGGCTCGGTTCCGACCGACTTTTACGCCAGTTTCGCTCCCAAATTCCCGCGAACGATGCTTCCTGGGATTTCGCAGTGGGTTTCTCGTTGACGATCCTGCCACCTGTCTCCTAAAGTGTCCCACATGAACCTCAGCATTAACGGCATTCAGAGCATTCGGATCGGCGGCATGATTCCCGCTCGACCGCCGTTATGTGCCTGAGGAACACCGAAACCGATTCCAGCCCTCAGGTCACCCCTGAGGGTTTTTTTGTTGGTATTGAACAGCGTTTGAAAATCAAAGGCCGGACACATGGCTCGCATTCAGCTTTACGACACCACGTTGCGCGACGGTTCCCAGGGAGAAGGCGTGAATTTCTCGCTGCAGGACAAACTCATGATCGCCAGAAAGCTGGATGAACTCGGCTTTGACTACATCGAAGGCGGATACCCGCTCTCCAATCCAAAGGATGAAGAATTCTTCCAGCGTGCTGCTGAGATTGAATGGAAACATGCCAGGATCACGGCTTTCGGAATGACGCGCCGCAAAGGTGTTGCAGCAAAAGACGACATTGGCATGCAGGCACTGATTGGCAGCAAGGCACCGGTGATCACGATCGTGGGCAAGACGTGGGATCTGCATGTCACCGAGGTCCTCCGCGTTTCGCTCGAAGAAAACCTCGCGATGATCGGCGATTCCATTGCGTTCGCCAAATCGGAGGGCCGTGAAGTCATTTATGACGCTGAGCACTGCTTTGATGGCTGGCGAGCGAATGCCGAGTACGCTGTGCAGACGTGGAAGGCCGCGGCCGATGCAGGTGCCGACATGATCTGCATGTGCGACACAAACGGCGGGACGTTGCCGGAACAAATTGTCGAAGCAGTCACCGCACTGCAAAACGCCGTGAAGTGTCGCATCGGGATTCACACTCACAATGATTGTGAACTCGCCGTCGCGAATTCATTGGCAGCCGTCAAGGCCGGCGCGATGCAGGTTCAGGGAACGATCAATGGGATCGGCGAACGTTGTGGAAACGTCGATCTGGTTTCCGTCGCGGCGAATTTGTCGCTCAAGCTGGGCTACGACGTGCTGGCCCCAGGCAAGATCCAGCGACTGACGGAGCTGTCACGCTATGTCTACGAACTGGCAAATATGAACTTCCGTTCTGGACAGGCCTTTGTCGGAACAAGTGCTTTCGCGCACAAAGGAGGCATGCACGTGCATGCCGTAAACCGCATCGCGCGCAGTTATGAACATATCCAACCGGAAACAGTTGGCAACGAACGTCGCATTTTGGTGAGCGAGCTGTCCGGGCGATCAAATATCGTCGCCAAGACAACGAAGTTCAACATCAGTGAGAACAATGAACTCATGCAGAAGATTCTGAACGCCGTGCAGGACCTGGAGCACCAGGGCTATCAGTACGAAGCGGCTGAAGCTTCATTTGATCTGCTGGTGATGAAGCAGGCGGGCACCTATATACCCGCATTTCAGTTAGATCATTATCGCGTGAACGTCGAAAATCAGGCGCGTGACCCGATGACCGAAGCGGTCATCAAACTCACGACCGGTGTCAGTTGCCGACACGTCGTGGGTGAAGGGGACGGCCCCGTCAACGCACTCGACAGCGCCCTAAGAAAAGCGCTGACTGCGGCGTATCCTGGTTTGTCCGAAATGACCCTTGTGGACTATAAGGTCCGCGTTATCAACAGCAGCGAAGGAACGGCCGCCCGTGTTCGCGTGGTTATTGAAAGCCGCGACAAGGACGGCATGTGGAGCACCGTCGGTGTCAGCGAAAACATCATCGAAGCCAGCTGGATTGCCCTCGTGGATGCGTTCGAATTCAAGATCCACAAGGATCGCAGAGCGGCCACGGTGAGCGGCGTGCCGTAAGCCTGACGGTACAACTGCGATTCGCCAACGATCGTCGCCTTGTCTTGAAATCAGCCAAAACGCACCAAATACTTCCGGTTGAAGAATTCGAAATGGGGCAGCTTTTTGGCTAAGTTGATCGGAGCTAAATTGGCTAATTCGTGGGTGCAGCAGCTGCATCTTGACTGCGTGGTCCAGTCTCGCGAAGGAATTGATCTTCGATTTTCGAATGATCGACCGAGTGCGATTCCCAGAGTGGCTTGAGTGGAAAATCTATAGGCTCCTCGGTTCCATTGTTTCTAAGCACCTGCTTCCAGTAGCGAATGGTCAACATTGCGTCATGAACATATGATGACTTTTCATCGAAGTATTCCGGATATTTTTCCATGGCCTCGAGCCATCGTTTCATTGATGACTCAAGTAGTTGCTGTGCCTCTGAATTCGTCACTACTCCCTCAAAGTCCACACGATTATAGCCATGACCGGTAGCATATAATTTCTTGCCTTCAAGGAAGAGCTTCTTTGCTTCGGATAACTCGGCGATATTATCACTTGCTGCGGCATGATATTCGGCTGCCTGTTGATTGCTGATATCGGCAACCGCGTTGCCAGACGCATTGTCGCCCTCCGGGTTTGTAACTTTCTGGCAACCGAATGGAAGCACGCTCACCATGGCGAACATTATCGCAGATTTCTTCATATAGTCTTTTCTCCCAAAGTGACTTCCAGAGTATCGAAACATCCAGTAATTCTTTGAAATAGGAGGCACGAGCAAAATAAGTTATCTCTGCAACTATGCCAGTCATGAATGCAAACGCTCATCATCAGCTTCAAACTTTCTGATCTGGTTAGGCAAGCCAACCGGGGCGACGCGACGCATTTTGTGGTTAATGTCTCTAATTGCAGAACATTCGCTCCGACCGGGCAAGCCGGTCGGGGGCGAAATGAACAGACTCGCCCGTCTATTCTTCGTCTTTGGCCCACAGATGATCTGCCAGCGCAGCAGGTGCCGACACGATTTCGTTAGGCTTGAAGTACGTCGGGATTTCACGGGCGGCGGCTTCGGGGCCGTCGCTGCCGTGAATCAGGTTCATCTGACGGCTCGCTCCCAGATCACCGCGAATGGTTCCGGGCGCCGATTCGCGTGAATTGGTTTTTCCCATCAGAGTTCGCATGACGGTGATCGCTTCGGGTCCTTCAACCACCATCGCGACAACGGGGCCAGAAGTGATGAAGGCTTCCAGTTCGTTATAGAACGACTTCGCAACGTGCTCGGCATAGTGCTGTTTGCTCAGCTGCGGTGTCACCTGCAGCATTTTCATGCCGATAATGCTGAGCCCCTTGTCTTCAATCCGTGAAACAATGCGTCCGATCAGTCGTCGCTGCACGCCATCCGGTTTGACAAGAATCAAAGTTCGTTCGAGAGCCATCGGAGAGGGAGCCTTTTCAGTTGTAGGAAAGTAAAAAGAGAATGACCAATGACTAAGCTCTAATGACCAATGAATCGAAGACCATTGTGAGATGCACGATTCAACTGCGATTCATTGGTCATTTGGTATTGGTCATTGAGATTTCAAACCATCATCTGCAGGAACTCATTAAACAGATAATGACTGTCATGAGGCCCGGCGGCAGATTCGGGATGGTATTGAACTCCAAAGGCCGGGTAGACCTTATGACGAATGCCTTCGGCTGTCTGATCATTCAGGTTGATATGAGTGACTTCAACGTCATCCGGCAGAGTCGCTGAATCGACAGCAAAGCCGTGATTCTGTGACGTAATTTCTACTTTTCCGGTCAGGCGGTTCAGCACGGGCTGATTGGCACCACGATGCCCGAAACGCAGCTTGTACGTTTTGCCGCCAAAGGCCAGGCCGAGCAACTGCAGGCCGAGGCAAATGCCGAAGATCGGTTTCTTACCGAGTAGCCCGCGAATTGTTTCGATCGCGTACGTCAACGGTTCCGGGTCTCCGGGTCCGTTCGACAGAAACACGCCATCCGGGTCCAGTGCCAGAATCTCTTTGGCCGTCGCTGTTCCCGGAACAATCGTAACCCGACATCCGACATCGCGGAGGTAGCGCGGCATGTTCCATTTCATGCCGTAGTCGATAGCCACGACATGTGGACCGTCCGTGCGCTCCGCGCCGGAGACGAAATCGTACGGACGTCCCAGTTCACTGAGTGACATGTCCCAGCCGCAGGTCGCCTTCGGCATGACTTCCTGAACCAGATCTCGACCGACCATTCCCGGTGCCTGCTGCACTTTGTTTAACAGCGAGGCGTCATCCGGATCGACAGTCGACAGGATGCCCTTCATCGCACCCTGTGTCCTTATCTGGCGAACCAACGAGCGAGTGTCAATGCCCTGCAGTCCAATAATGTTGTTTCGTTTGAGGTATGAATCGAGCGATTCGGTTGACCGGTAGTTGCTGGGAAACTCACACAGTTCTTTAACGACGAATCCCTTGAGGAACAAACCTCGGCTCTCGACGTCTTCGGCGTTCACGCCGTAGTTGCCGATCAGCGGATAGGTCATCGTCACGATCTGACCTGTGTACGACGGATCCGTGAGGATTTCCTGATAACCGGTCATGCTGGTATTGAATACGACTTCACCATGCACTTCACCCTCCGCTCCGAAAGCCTTACCAGTGAAGACTTTACCGTTTGCCAACGCCAGCTTTGCCGGGCGACCTGCCATGTCTCAATTCTCCCAGGGTCTGCGCGTAAAATCACCGCAGTTGAAAACACACTTGAACGCGGGTTTTACCATTCAACGCAGACCTGGAAAAGCACCGGGCCACGCGACAGTCCAGTTTCGCGAAAATCAGATGATCGCCGACAATCTCTGGCGGTGTCGTTTTTTGAGTTCCAGCCGACTATTCTCCACCAAATGACATTTGCATCACTCAGCGGAAAGCGAATTCTGGTCACGGGCTCGTCCATGGGCATTGGTCGCGCTATCGTGCTGGAGTGTGCGCGGGCGGGAGCGGATGTGGTGGTGAATTGTCGGCGGTCGGTGAACGAGGCGGAGGCCGTCGCGGCGGAAGCACGGACGCTGGGCGTGCAGGCGGATGTGATCGCGGCCGACGTCTCCGATGAGCAGGATCGCAGAAAGCTGGTTCGAGCCGCATTTGATTCAGGTCGCGTTGATGCGGTTGTCAACAACGCGGGTGCGGACTTGCTGACGTCGGAATTTCGCGACGCTGAGTTTGCTCAGAAGCTAAACGCATTGATTCAGACGGATGTGGTGGGCACGATTGAGCTGTCTCGCGCATTCGGCAGGCGATTTCAGGAACAGGGACGCGGAGCGATTCTGAATTTAGGCTGGGACCAGTCGGATCGCGGCATGGAAGGCGACAGTGGTGAACTGTTTGCCGCAGCCAAGAACGCCGTGATGGGTTTCAGCCGATCGCTCGCCGTGAGCCTGGCACCGCAGGTGCGGATCAACTGCATTGCCCCCGGCTGGATCCGGACGGCATGGGGCGAGAACGCCAGCGACGACTGGCAACAACGCGTGATGACAGAAACACCGCTGAAACGTTGGGGGAAACCGCAGGATATTGCCAACATGGCCAGGTTTCTTCTCAGCGATGACGCAAGCTACATCACCGGACAGGTGATCAATGTGAATGGGGGGGCGGTGAGGTGAAGATCACATGCCCATCGTTTTTCCACTGCTCCTCACTCGAACCAATGACAATTAAGTCTTCGCTGACTCGCAGCTGTCTCTTCGCTGCCGGAGCCATGCTTCTCCTGTGTACCGCTGCACCGTGGGGCCTCGGCTATTTCATGATCATTGCTACTGGGTCTGGAGAGACAGTGTCATTGCGAGAAACGGGCATGGTCACGTGCCCGGAAGTCCTGACCTGGTCGCCGTGGAAAAATGGTTCTGGAGCAATCACCCAAGGACAACTCGCTGAGCGGATACCTGCGGATGCCGAAATCATCGCACACCGAATTGGGATAAATTCAAGAATGTTCGCGGAACTCACCCATTATCAGGCAAAGTACCGGCTCCCGGATGGGCGCATTGAAACGGCACCCGCAGATGGGCCAAAGGCACTGGTCAGCGTCAATCGAGAATCTGCCATGACATGGTCCGCACTGGCATTGTTCTCCGGTATTGCCTGCCTGTTTTTTGCGACTCGCGTGCATTTGCGAATGCACCGTGACGGCGGTGGCGTCAATTAGCTGCGCGGTGAACGTCGCAGCGATGTACTTGACACGCCTTCGCGGCAATTTGGGCTAAAGGATCACCAAAACGATGAAATCGAAATACCTTCATGTTTTTCGCCTGTAAAATGGTCGAAAAATATCAAACGGCTCGTTCCACATGACCAATGACTCCGTCGAATCGTGCCTTTGGAAACGCCAAAACATGTTGGCAACATGTCCGGTGGCGAGCATTCCACGTTTCCCATCACTTCGTTAAGACATCAGACCATGAACAATGCGATGCCAACTGTTAAAGAGGCCATGACGGATATCATCTCACGTCAACCTGACGACAGCAGCTACGACGAGATCCTGCGGGAACTCGCTTACGCTCGGATGGTTCAGCGAGGATTGGCGGACGCCGACGCGGATCGAACTCACCCGGACTCCAAAGTTCGCGAGAGGATTGAGTCGTGGCAGAAATAGTCTGGACAACCGAGGCGCTCGACTGTCTGGAACGGATTCACGACTACATCGCTGACGACAATCCAAAAGCAGCACGCAAAGTCGCCATTGGAATCTACGACAAGATTCAGATGCTCAGCCGACAGCCTCAGATCGGCCAGAGATACGAAGTTATCACTGATCGCGAGGTTCGAGAAATTTTGTACGGGCACTATCGCATTGCCTATTTGATTCGGACAGAGTCATGCGTCGAAATCCTCGGAATCTTCCATGGTCGGATGGACATCGAACGTTACCTCAGTTAGTCGCCTGAATTACCGCTGCGAACTACTGTGCTCGTGACTGGATCGCTTTGTAATGCAATTCAGACTCTCCTCGTATAATTCTCTGTTTGATACCATTCAGATTGATCGATGGCGGTGTCGGAATTTCCTTTTTGGGTACGTTCGGGCTTGTGTTGTTCCGAGGCTCCAGCCTCGGAACACATTGCCTGGAGGCTCCTGCCTCCTCATTTGCTTTTGGAGGCAGAGCCTCCGGAGCGGTGCGTTCCAGGGCTGGAGCCCTGGAACGAGGTTGAATCACTTCGCTCGCTCCAGAACCGCTTCGTAGATTGCTTTGGCTTTGCGATACTCAGCCAGTGATTCGTCCGGCAGGATTCCCGTGTTGCGGGCGATCTCTTCATTCATCCGCTGGATGAAGAATTCCGTATCTCGGCGGCGGGGGATGAGTGGAGTGTTGGCGACATCGATGAAGACAGGATTGGTATGCGCAAAGCTGACTTTGGCGTCTGGCAGGTCTTCAAAACAACGCAGCGAAATCCAGCCGGAACCGTGCAATGTTTCACGGACGTTGATGGCGTACTTCCAGGCACCTGCGGGAGTCTGTTCGGGTTCAATGGCAAGTCGCCCGGCAATTTCGCCGTTGCGAACGATTTCAATCGAATGCAAGCGATTCAGACTCAGAATTGAACCAGTGATGGCGATCTCATTTTCGGCGGAGTCCTTCGTCCAGGTTGTTCCGGCCAGTTGATCATTGAAGCGGACATCGATGAGCGGGCCGGTGGTCACGAAACTGTGGCCGACGTTGAGGTTCTGAATCCAGGACTCGTAGGAAAACGTATCGCCCGTGTGCACGTAGACTCGACCGTGGCCAAGTGGCACCGGATGCACTCCGGATCCGGTGCCGCCGGTGACTCGCATGCGGAATCCGCAATTCAGCAGCGAGTAGTAGGTCTGCATCGCAAACTCGGTCCAGCCGAGATCTGTGAAGCCGGCTTCGTTGCGTTCCACTTCCGGCCAGTCCGGAGCGTTCTCGATCGTCCACTGCGGAAAACCGAACTGAGTTCTCCAGTTGTGGTTATTGCTGAGTTCAAACAGGTCCACGTTCATCACGGGGACGATCATCATCGACCACGCCCAAGAATGCTTGTCCAGATCCAGGATGGCGCCCTGACGCCGGGCTTCTTCGGCAACCGGGAGTGCCGGCGGCGCTGGAAGATTCAGCGGAGTCTTGTGATTCAGCACAAAGACAGCTCCCTGAGTATGTCGTTTGCCATCGACCGAGAAGATTTCGTATTCCGTATTGATTGGATAGATGACGTGCGTCGCGTCAACACGGATGGGTTTGGCCTCCATGACCGGGCCTGACGCCGATGGAATCTCTTTGCTGTCACGCACCCAGTAAGTCAGAGGCAGTGCGACATTCAGGTCTTCGGCCATGACCAGGTTTGGCAGGTCGGCCATGCTGCGATGCACGTGCGTATCACCGGAGTACCAGCCATGCTTCGGCATATTGGCGAACCGCTTCAGTGTAAGTTGAAAATCAGTAGACTCTGAGCCAACGGTGATCTCCGACTCGGCAGGCATAAATTCCTTGCCGTGTTCCGCGCGAATTCGATACTTGCCCGGCTCGAGCAACAGCTGGAACTTTGAAGCAGACAGTGTGGTGTGCATTTCGACAGACGGGGTCGCACCAATCTGCTTGCGATACTCGACAGCGGAACCAGCGGCATCGGCTGACTTCGCGAAGTGCCATGTGAGCGTATCGGTATTCTGCACGTACAAACGGCACGGTAGCGCTTTGCCTGACTTCGCGTCAACGACGATACCGGTCACTTCCGTGCCTCGGGCGGATGCTTGAGAGATGCAAAACGCAGCGAGCGTGAGTGTCGCGAATCGAACCATGACAGCGACGGAGTATTCCGATAGTATTCTTGTCACAATGAAATTCCACCTATTCCAAAGAAAGCTCATGAACGACCAGATCCTGAACATCTACAGCATCGCGTGCACGCATCAGAAACTGCTGCAGAGAACGCTCGTACGCTTCCCTCGCGGTGGGACGTTCTGATTCTGCAATGAAGCGATTTCGGTTTTTCCACAGCAGTCGCACCGACTCTGCACACCACAACGCACTTCCCCGCGACGCGCGGATCGGTTGCTGCTGAACGATGACGTTGACAGGATTGGTATGCAATTGAGGAAACTGGCGGACGGCGATCCAACTGCTGCGTTCGATCGGCACTTCGAACCTCAGATCATGCTGTTTTCCGTCGGCAGGGACTTTCTGCGAGGCGGCGACCTGTCCGTTGACAACGATTTCCACCAGCCGTTCACCGCCCTCTGCAAAACCTGTGTCGCGTGGAGCATGGAGATTGACTGTGTCTCCGACCATGCGATTTCCCGAAGGCGGAACGAGTGTCCCATAGGCGACAGCTCGAGGCTGTTCCGGAGCAAATGCCACTGACGTTTCAATGATGACAGGGGCCGGTGCCGCCAATGCGACGCTTTCCGTGCCGGGGGTCTTTCTATTCACGGTGAATGAAGTCGCGTGAGCGTACCCATCCGAGACATACGCACGACCGGCGGCAATCCCGCCACACCATGCTGAAAAGTCCACGTCCTGCACTTTGCCGAGCTGCACGTAGACTCGCCCCTGTCCGACGCGACGACTGCTCATGCAGGGAAAGTCTGTCTCGCCGCTCAGCTTGAGCGGATAACCGCAATTCAGCAGATGATACCACGTATTCCATTCGGGAATTCGAGCCGTGTCCATGGCACTGATAAAGTCGCACACTCCTTCCGAGGTGCTGACAAAAATCTCCATCGCCCCTCCGCCATCCATCGCCGGAAATGCGAAGTTCGGCAGCTGATCCGCTGCCCGATCCGCGCTGCGCTGGAGTTCACCTTCGGACAGTATTCCATCGCGGTCCGACTCAATCGCGCTGAACTTCTCAGGCAGCAAGTGGCCGCGAGTTTCATCCTGGCTCAGCGAACCATCCTGATTTGCATCGAGATTCTGCATCAGCCGTGCGGCCGCCTGTTTTGCATCGACGTGGAGCGCCGAATGCGGATATCCAGTGACGCCTCCCTGTTCCTTCGCCCAGCGCATGACGGGGACCGTCCATGTTGGCCAGCCCTGAGTGCTGGTTCCTTCAGAACCCGGAAACGTCTGGTTCTGCAGATTCAGCAGACAGACATGTCCGAGCGCGGCGGATCCGAAGCCACTGATTTCGAGGTCGTACTTCAGCACTGTCTGTGGTTCACTGACGGTATCGGCCGTCGAGGAGAAAAACTTTCTCTGATGATCAAAACACGGCCCCCATGTCAGCACGCAACCCACATTCAGTCCTTCACCCTTCACCTGATGGAACATGTCGGCAGGCGTGACGCCCTGAGTCGGGTTGTCATAGTGAGAACAACCGGCGGCGTGAATATGGTGATCGCCACTGAAGAATCCCGAATCCGCCGGATCAATCCAGCGCTGCAGATCGACTGTCAGTGCTGAGTTCAACACGACTCTTTCGTCTTCTGCCTGTTCTCCGATTATGATCTTGCGAACCTGACGGACATATTCCGGACCGCGGCTGCTCTCCAGTGTAAACTCGCCTGGAGGCAGCAGGACAATGTCGCCGTCTTTTCGATAAATCTGCGGCTGAAAAAAGAAATCCGGCGCGAGTCGTTTGGCCTGAGGCGGATAGACGCGACCGTGCAGATCACGAAACTCAAGCCGTGCGGTCGTGGGCTGACCGTCGGCGTCGTGGATGGACAGTTTCACATGCCGGACGCACACTGAACAGCACCGGAATTTCACTTCGAAACCCCAGATCCTGTGTGCCCTCACCGACGTCAAGCATTGTGGCCTCCCGCGTCCCGGCTTACTGCAGTGGATCAAGGCCAGAACCTTTCAACATTCAGGCCACTGAGTTTGCCGTCATCGGTGACTGATCAGACATTTCAACGTCCAGGAAACGCCGTTCCCGGTTTGTGTTTTCATTTCGCTTGAGTTCGGTTTGGGCCTGTCGCAGCAGAATGCCTTCTGCCGCTCCACCGTAGACGGCACCAGCCTGAGGACTGGAGATGTTGAGAGAACGCATCAGCGTGGCATCATTGATAACTTTGATCACGACTGGCGTGTGGCCACCCTGTTGCAGCACGGGATCGCCGGGACCCCGTTTCACTTTGACACGCAGTTCGGGATTGATCTCAATGACAAACAGCAGGACAGGATCGAGCAGCGTCTGCAACGCCACACCGTCTTCGGCAGAGATTGCTTTGCTGATGTCGTCGCGTCTGGATGCCTCCAATGGTGCGCCGAGTGAATCGAGCGCCTGCAGAAGTCGCCGCACGTTGGCTGCGAGTGGCTGGCCACCTGCTTCGCGGCGAGTAACCCCGTCGGCGAAACTGCTGTTGTTGAAGAATACAACAGTTGTCAGCACATACAGAAACTGGGCTGAAAACTTTCGCAGGCAAACAGTGATCAAGGCAGTCAACTCCAAAGGCGAAGAATTCAGGCAGGCAGCGATATCAGAGATTCCTCTTTATATCGTACGCGGCCTCAAATGTTTAGCCTCTCATGCGCTCCGGTGACCACGGCAATCGTTCGATCATCCACCAGCGTGGTTTCCGGATGCCTTCCTGCAGGCCAAAATGTTTTCTGGCGACATCGCTGACAAAACTGGCGATTTCTTCTGGTGAGTCGCTGATGTGAAAGCGATCGACGTCCGCCATGCTGATCGTCCCTTCTTTTGCCATCGTGTCTCGCAGAAAATCCAGCATCGGTTTCCAGAATGCAGACCCTGCGAGGACGATCGGGAATTCTTTCACTTTGCTGGTTTGCACAAGCGTGGCAATTTCAAAGAGCTCGTCGAGTGTCCCGAGACCGCCCGGCATCGCCACAAAGGCGTAGGAGTACTTTGCCAGCATCAGTTTGCGAATGAAAAAGTATTCGAATTCCACAAATGTGTCGAGATACGCATTGGGTTGCTGTTCCAAAGGCAGCACGATATTGCAACCGACACTGTGACCGCCTACATCTTTCGCGCCGCGGTTTGCGGCTTCCATGATTCCCGGTCCTCCGCCGGTCATCACTGTAAATCCCGCCATGGCCAGATGCTCGCCAACGCATCTGGCAAATTCGTAATACGGATGTGTTTCCGAGAACCGTGCCGATCCAAAAACCGTCACACACGGACCGACAAAGTGCAGCTGCCGAAAACCGGAGATGAGTTCTCGAAACGCCTTAAACGTCATCATCAGTTCACGAAACCTGGATTGCGGACCGTCCAGGAAGCGAATGTCAGACACTCGCCTGGTTTTTGGCCGCTGGTATTGCATTGGATTCGGCTCCAACGACCCGTGAGTTCTTGTATCCATAGTTTTGACAGTTGCTTTTGTTAGTCTGGCAGAACACAAATCGTCGCGGCGCGTACGTGTTGATCACTCCAGAACGGTGCAGCATACAGCACCGGGGCATCCTGAGTCGATAACATCCCGCACGGCGCAACTCGGCGAGCCGGGATGCGTCATTAACCGCACCGTTTTTGGTACCGGGACAGTTCCGACTGGAGCTTTAAACGGAGGGGGCACGGCAGGCGCTTGAGACAAAAGGCGGCGTCACGAAGCTGCCTGGTCGAATCAACAGTGGCGATCCAAATCTCGTCATGCCGCCGCCGGATGCGAAGAATCCGCTCAAGCCGGCTCAGATCCAGCTGCTGACGCGATGGGTACGGCCGGCGCCACCTGGGGATCACATTGAGCATTCGAGCCGGTGGTCGGGCGGCGGTGTCAAAGCCGGATTTCAATATGGAGCGAGCGACGACCTGGGCATCAATATCGCGAGCGACGGCGTCCATGTTCACGATTTCCAGGCGACACTGCTGCACCTCCTGGGAATTGACCACGAACGTCTCACGTACCGATTTCAAGGCCGCGATTTCCTCCTGACGGATGTGCATGGAAACGTCGTGCAGGCTGTGCTGGCCTGACAAGGGCTTGAGCACGGCATCGATTTATTCGTTGATGATCCAGCGCTGGCGAGATCTATTCATCCAGAAATGCCCGTAGTCTGGGCATCAGGATCCGCTCGATGTTTTTCGTCCAGCATTCCCAGACGACAAGCACTTTCCAGCCGTCGGCGCGCAGGCGTCGAATGTTGCGGCGATCACGGACAGCGTTGCCCATACGTTTTGCTTTCCAGAATTCGGAATTCGTTGCCGGCGTCACTCGTCCGTAACGACACCGATGTGAATGCCAGAAGCAGCCATGAACGAAAATGATTCTGCGGCGCGACGGCAACACGATGTCGGGTTTGCCGGGCAGATCGATACGGTGCAGGCGAAAACGGAATCCCATCCGATGCACGATCGATCGTACAATCAGTTCTGGCTTTGTATTACGCGAGCCGATCCGCGACATGTTGAACGATCGCTGTGCGGCAGAATGCACGTCGGTCATTGCAGGCGACTCAGTTCTACTTCAGCACGAGCTGCACGGAAATCACGGCACCATCGCGAAGGACTTCAATCGAGATCTTGTCTCCGGGGCGATGACTTTCGACTTCAGAAAGGAATTCATCCGGTTTCAATGTCTTTTTGCCATTCACACCCACAATGACATCCGCGCGGGTGATGTCGCGAGTTTCAAACGTGACGAAACCACGCCGTGTACGGCGAATTTCAGGCCCCCTCAGTCCGGCTTTGGCTGCAGGTCCGTCCACTGCCAGCGTTTCAATCCTCAAGCCTGCTTCGGTACGAGCCACTTCGTCGATGCCAAATTCCGGGCGAATGAATCGTCCATGCTCAATGAGTTCCGGTACGACGCGGGCCAGCAGGTTGGCCGGAATCGCAAATCCAATGCCTGAATTCTGGCCAGTCTTGCTCGCAATCGCCGTATTGATCCCGATGACTTCACCGTGAGAATTCAGCAACGGCCCGCCGGAGTTACCGGGGTTAATGGCGGCATCGATCTGAATCACGGACTTGATTGAACGTGCCTGCGTCACCGGCAGCGTGCGATCCAGGCTGGAAATGATGCCCGTGGTCATCGTACGTTCCAGACCAAATGGATTTCCGATCGCAAAGACTTTCATTCCGACTTTGAGGTTGGAAGAATCAGCAAACCGCACTGGTACGAGTGCTTCCGGAGCGGCCTTAATTCTGACGACAGCCATGTCATTGATCGGATCCGCTCCGACCAGTTCGCCTTCGTATTCCTGCCCATCGTACAGCGTGACCAGAATTCGCTGAGCACTCTCAATGACGTGGTTGTTGGTCAGGATGTGGCCTTCACGGTCAAGGATAAACCCCGATCCGGAATCCGACGTTGGGTTGTCGCCGAATAATCCGCGAGCGGCTCCAAATCGCGTCGCAATATTGGTGACGCTGCGATTGTTGGCTTCGTAAACAAAGGCTGAGACAGCTTCATCCGGCGCCAGCCCGCTGGCGTCGTACACGCGCGGCGGAATCATGTCACTTAACGCATCGTCCAGGAACGTTTCGTTTGCTGGTGCTCGGACGGAAATCCCCTGCGCCGCAGCACGCTGTTGCTGCGCTTCAGCCGTCGAGCGCGATCCCGGCGGCTGCGCTCCGGCGGCAGATGACGGCGACGGGCCACGTTGCAGCCACAGCACCAGACACGTACCGATCAGGAATGAGCAAAAACACAAGGCAGCGTTCTTCATCACTGCTTCCTCCGTGAAAGTATGATCAAAACGCCAACGCTTTTGAGTTGTTGTTTTGGTGATTCAGCCAGGGTGTGTGCAGCGCCAGCGGAACACACCATTTCCTCACGCTTTCCCAAAATGGTGCGTTACGCTCCGCTTCACGCACTCTACGATTACTCGCCACGCGGCCGGAAATGAGAGCGGCAAGCAGAACGGCGTGAGCCCTCCGGTACCTCGTTTTTGTACCGGCAAGCTGACGCATGCCGCT
>JBBJME010000376.1:0-5711 GCA_037719765.1 Planctomycetaceae bacterium | reverse complement strand
CGGAATTTTGGCTGGTGTGGCGTTGAATGGCAACGGGCTGCGACAGGCCGGAATGACAACGCCGCATTCAAGGACGTTTTCGGCAACACGCGATTCATCAGCAGCACAGTCGTTTTGTGACGGTCGGCACTTCGCTGGTGACAGTTACGGTGAGTATGAGTACAAATGCGACGAAGAGGGGCTTGCGGTCGCGTTGAAAGATCGCTTCCCAGGTCGATTGTTTCCGCTCGATTTTGCCATTGGATCCGGCGCGCATGCCGTAACTTTCCTGACGCTCCTGAAGGATGGCGACGAAACGGTGGCTGTGGAACACCGCATGTCGTGGTTCCGAAATGGCGAAGTTGCGGGAATTACGCCTGGCCAGTCAGAGGTCGAGCCGGCAGGCGACATGTCATATTTTGGCAAAGTTTTTCGCGGGGACGAGATGCATCGCTGTGTCAACTGTCATGTCACGACAGGGAGAATCATTGACGGAGAAATTCGCGATCTGACCGCCGGGATTCATTGCGAACGCTGCCATGGTCCGGGAGCCGCACACGCAGTTGCCGCAATCGCCGGGGACATGGATACTGCCCTGAGTGCAATTCGCAGTCACTGGACTAGTGCCGAAGAAGTCGCGATGTGCGGTGACTGCCATCGTATGCCCCGCGACGTGACCACCGACAGACTGACGAAATATCCCAACTCGCTTGTACGCTTTCAGCCCATCGGTTTACTGCAGAGCAACTGCTACCTCAATTCTGGCGGTGCGCTTCGATGCACGACCTGTCATGACGCACATGACGGGGTTCATTCTCGCTCCATCGAGCGTCAGACAGAAAGCTGCCTTTCCTGCCACAGCCATGCCGACCAGACTAAATGCGCTGCCAAAGAAACTGCGAAGTGTATCGAGTGCCACATGCCCGCGATTGAACTGGTACCGGGAGTGAGTTTCCATGATCACTGGATACGTGTAAGGCGCGACACTCCGATTCCTGACAACACCGAAGACGCTTCCGACCACGCGTCAGCGCTTAAGGGCGAACCATAAATTGAAGTCTTGAGACTCTGCACATCTTCGTTAGACTCAGAGTGACCTCGAATCATTATGCAATCGTCAGCTGAGTGATCGCAATCAGGATTGGAAATGAGCATGGCGATTGCAGCCGCACCGGAAAAACGCCCTGGGAAGTCGATCCCAGCCAGCCAACGACGGAAAAAGTGGCTTTTTCGCGGGACGGCAATTCTTCTGGGACTCAGCATCTTTCCTGCGCTTGAATTGTTACTGCGGCTGCTTGATGTTGGTCAGAACACATCCCTTGTGATCCCGGTTGATCCCGCGTCAATCGCGAACGGCGAGAAGTTTTCTCACCAATTCAATGGCGCTGCTGATCTGGCGTTTTATGGACAGACTGACCTTTCTGGTCCTGAATCACGCCCCTTTGCGCTTCCGAAACCGACACGCACGTTGCGGATCGTCGTGCTTGGCGAATCGACCGTGATTGGATTTCCCTATCCGTCAGAATTGTCGTTTCCACGTCATCTTGAACTGCAGCTGCAACGGCAGATGCCGGAACGCGACGTTGAGGTTCTGAACGCAGGCATCACGGGAATCAATAGTTTTGCCATTGCAAAACTGGCCGCACAATGTCTTCAGGCAGAACCAGATCTCATTGTTGTTCATGCGGGGCACAATGAGTTTTATGGACCGGGTGGTCCAGGATCAACTGCGTTCAATCTCCCGCCCGCTGTGATCCGTCTTGCATTTGCCGTCCGCCAGTGGAGAACGGTGCAGTTATTTTCCGGCGGTTACAACAAAAATCCGCCACAGGATGATCTGCTCAACATTCTGCCACAGGACCTGGATATTGCCCTCGGCAGCGCGATCTATCAGCAGGCGAAAATCAATTATGAAACCAATCTTCGCGAAGTTGTGAATCTGTCTGCTGATGCCGGAATACCGCTGTTGCTGACGACCGTGGCCTGCAATCTGCGTGATCAGAGCCCCATGTTTTCCGGGTTTCACGGCACGTCAAGATCAGCACAAACGGAATGTGCCGATCTGGTGGAAAAGGCGGCAAAGAAAATTGATGTCGGCGACTTTGCGGCGGCGTTAGCGCTGCTGCAGGAAGGCGAGAAAATCGTGCCCGACGATGCGAATCTGCATTACCGATTCGGACAGTGTTATCATGGCCAGGGGAAAATCGACGATGCCTGGAAATCGTTTTCTCGCGCGAGAGATCTGGACGGTTGCAGGTTTCGTATTCCCTCAGAGTTCTATCCTCTGACGGAGAGCGTCGCCGCAGAGCGAGACAACTGTTTCTTCATGGACGTCCCAGGCGAGATGCGAAAAGCCGGAGTTGACCCGGCACCGGGGCACGAATTATTCCTTGAGCATGTCCATTACAACTTTGACGGTAACTACCTCTTAGGGAAATTGATCGCGGCCGCAGTTCAAACCAAATGTCTCGGTCGAAAATGGGACGATGCGATCGTGCCAGACGCAGCTGAAGCACGCGATCTGCTCGGCTTTCTGCCCGAAGATGACCTTGCGGCGACTTCGTTTGCGATCCGGGCTCTGGAAACCGGACCATTTTCAAGAACCATCGACCGGAAAAAACAGACGGAATTTCTGGTCGACCGAGCGGCAAAGCTGTTCACCGCTCTGCCGGAACTCAGAAGAAACATTTTTGCCGATTTGCCAGTCGAGCACATGGCGGACGACATGCTGCAACATCTTCTGAAATCGCATAAACGCAGCGGCGACCGGGATTTCTGCGAAGTGATTGAAAGATGCCAACAGAAGCGGTCGCCGTGGAAGTACAGCAAACGGTAGTGCGTCTGCTGTCGCGACGTTGAATTGTGAGGGCGAGGCTCCTGCTGAGCCGTGCGATTCGGCATCGGTCGTCGGCTCGGCAGGAGCCTCGCCCTCCCGAAAATCAATATCGACCGGACGCATGCCGCCATGCCGGGCAAGAATGTTTGACTTATCAGCAAAATCTCTCTGAAATAGTGGAAACTTGTCGATCTTTCCGATGGCGAGATAGGTAGTTCTCGTTAATATCCGACAAATCTCCGCAGTGATTCCCGGTTTCTTGAGACTGCGGTTCCGGTACTTTTCAAAGTTTTAACATTGGAGAAAAATCATGTTCAGGCATCTCAGGCGAAAAGGGTTTACCCTGATCGAGTTGTTGGTGGTGATTGCGATCATTGCCATTCTGATCGCACTTCTTTTGCCAGCCGTGCAGCAGGCACGTGAAGCGGCACGACGTACGCAGTGCAAGAACAATCTGCATAACATCGGATTGGCCCTGCACAACTACCATGACATTTTCAATTCGATGCCGCTGTCCATGAGCGCTCAAGCGGGCGCCTATCCCGGGTGCCCAGGCTGGGTTGTATCCCGAGGCTGGAGCTGGCGAACCTCCATTCTGCCGCAAATCGAACAGGCCGCAATGTATCAGACTATGGATATGAACAATCGAAGCACTTATGGCTGTATGGGAGGACTTCCAGCAGGTTCCGGCGCACTGCTGGCACAGCAAACCGTCCTTTCGGCCTACATCTGCCCGAGCGATGATTCGCTGCCCCGCCGTGGTACGGTTGCCAGCACGAACTATGCCGGGGCAAGTCGAGCTCGAGGTGACGCGAATCATGGTGCAACAGGTCAGAATAATACGACACAGGATATGGGAGCCATTACGCGATTTGGAAGCTCATTTCGCAACTTCAAGGACGGCACTTCGAATACGATTGTCGTGGGAGAAGTATATCGCGGTAAGAAGTTTACTCGCGTCGAAGGGGGCCCGGCGAATGAGAACTTCAATCGGTGTCGGGATTGGACAGAAGCCACGGGATGGTGTCAGCTCAATGCTGGTGTACGACGCGATGCCGCCCTCGTGACGCCCGCGAACCCGTTTGGTTATGTGGGCTCCAGCACTGATATCCTCGGCGGAGCTTATCCGTCACGCGTGATCAATGATAAACGGGATGATCTTGTGTCATGGACCGACTCAGTCGATGGCGGAAATCAGGGTGCACGACCAATGTCCAGCGCTCACACCGGCGGTGCTCAGGCACTGCTGGGTGATGGTTCTGCGAAATTCATCTCTGAAAACATCGACACATTCGTGCATGCGTACTTATTCGGTGTTGCTGACGGCCAGGTGATTGGCGAGTTCTAGTTCTCGTTGGCCACTGTGTTGAACTCTAAGATCCCTTGCTCTAGCTTGCATCAAGGGATCTTTTCTTTTAAGAGGTTATTATGAAGGGGGCTTTTGAATGTTCAGATTGATTGGATGCGTTTGTCTTTGTGCTTTTGTTGCTGGATGCGGGAGTGACGCGGCCAGCAAAATGAGTGACGGCGCAGCTCAACCGGTGGAATGGGCGGAACTGACAGCCCTGGACGAATCACTGAGAGGGATCGGGATGAATGCCGGCATGGAGGAATGGGATGCATCGATGGCCGAAGTCAAACCGGAGGTCATGAATCCGATCGTGGATGCATTCGCTGCTTCGACACCTCCAGCTGGCTTCGATGCCGCAAAAAGAGACGCGGTCACTTCGGGCTATAAAGAATTGATTACCGCAGCTTCGGGCGATCAGGAAACTTACAAGACGAAGTATGAAGGGCTGATGACGGCTCTCAGAAATCTTCGTACGGCGGCTCCCTGACGGATTCAGATTTTCCGAGCAGTTTCAAAAGGCGAGACTCTTGCTAACCTGTGATGGCACAGCGTCGCGGAGAGTGTCGCCTTTCTGCGTTGACGATGTTGCTAAGAGAACTCAGCATGACGGAACAGACTGTTAAAAGCCTGACTGAGTCTGGTTGCCGACTGTTCGCTCTGCTCGCGCTGGTCCTTGTGTCGTCGAAGTCCGAATGTGGGGAGCCTGTATCTCAATTTGCTGATGTCTATTCAGCTGCTGGAGGCGCATTTCGGCATGAGTCACCGTTGACCGAAGCTCGACATATTCATTTGACAATGGGATCGGGTGTCGCATGCTTCGATTATGACAACGATGGCTGGTGTGACCTCTTTTTTGGACAAGGCTGTGCGTGGACCGGGAAATTCCGATCGACGCAAAAAAAACAGGATGCCTTGCTTCGTAACAAAGCGGGAATGCTTTCGGATGTCACAGAACTGGCTGGACTGAACAATCCCTGGTATGCCATGGGAATTGCCTGCACTGATTCTGACAACGACGGCTTCGAAGACTTGTACGTTTCAACTTTTGGTCAGAATCTGTACTTCCACAACTGCGGCGATGGTACATTTTCTCCGGGAGTCACGCTGGCAACGGCCGAGGACTGCTATAGTGCAAGTTGCACATGGACCGACGCCAATGGCGATGGAAACGCAGACATTTTTGTCACTCGCTATGTTGCTGTTTCAGAAAAAGACTACCCGCTCTGTGTGGATGAACCCACCAAGCTGGGCATCCTTTGTCCTCCATGGCGGTTCAAGGCGCTGTCCGATGTCCTGCTGATCAGTGAAGGCGATGGCACATTCACGGACAGATCGCTGCAGGCGGGGCTACAATCTGTCGATTCGTTACCTGGCCTTGCAGTCGCCACACTGGATTTTGACGACGATGGCGATCTCGACATTTATGTTGCCAATGATTCCGTGCCGAATCATCTTTGGATCAATGATGGACATGGGCAATTTACGGAAGACGGAATTTTGGCTGGTGTGGCGTTGAATGGCAACGGGCTGCGACAGGCCGGAATG
>JBBJME010000133.1:0-18745 GCA_037719765.1 Planctomycetaceae bacterium | reverse complement strand
CGCCACGCTGCACGTGTTTGATGATGCCGGGTTCCTGCGGGTCGTAACTGGTTTCCGGGCCAGGCGGATTTATGGACGGGCTGACGGCGTAGTACTCCGGCTGATAATAGTCGGCACACCATTCCCAGACATTACCGGTGATCTCGTACAGACCAGAATCATTCGCTGGAAAACTCATCACCGGGGCCGTGCGCGTGAAGCCATCATCGCCAGTGTCCTTGATCGGAAACTCACCCTGCCAGATATTGTGCCGCCACTTTCCGTCTGGCCTCAAGTCGTCGCCCCAGGGATATTCAGCGCCGCTGCGTTTCCCTCGAGCGGCGAATTCCCACTGCGCTTCCGTCGGAAGTTTTTTGCCAACCCAATCGCAGTAGGCTTCAGCGTCCAGCCAGCTGACATGAACGACGGGGTGTTCCATCCGGTCTGCGATCGTGGACTCAGCGCCTTCCGGATGCATCCAGTTGGCTCCCGGAACATACTGCCACCAGCTGTAAGCTCCTTTTTGTGGATTAATGTCATCCCGACTGGAAAGTTGCAGGCTGCAGATGGACCCCGGCTTGTTCATTTCCGGCAGAATCTGAACATTCGCCAGTTCAGAGTCCGGCTGAATGCTCCGCAGTTCCGGTGGTCGTTCGGCGGTGGTCACGTAACCGGTGGCATCCACGAATTCCTTGAACGTTTGATTCGTGACTTCAGTCTTGTCCATCCAGAATCCATCCAGCGTCACAACGTGCGGCGGGAATTCGTCAGGTACGGTGTTCAAGGCCCCCATTTCAAATCGTCCGCCGGGTATCCACTGCATGTGGGCGACGCGAGGATCAACGGTCGTGGGAACGGGCTGTTCAGAAACCACAAGGGCCTGTATGGTGGAGTTTCCGGTCTTCTGTCCTGGCTCAATTTCTGGCACAGAAGCCTTCGCAGCATCATTTACTGCACCACGAGGCGACGCGGGATCTGCCGTTGTTGAGATGGCAAGCACCAGAACAACGGCTGCGACCAGAAAGGCTAAGAAAGCGAAGATGACTTTGAGCATGAGACCAGGCCTATCCCTTACGCGGTGCGGAGCATGAGATTCTCGGTCTCCAGGAAAAGGTGCAACGGTTTGTTCCTGACCGCACGCATTTATGATGGAAGCATGTGTTGACGCACGATCGGCAGCAATTGATCGTGCAACAAGCCATTCGAGGCCAGCAGCGTTGTTTTCCTGATCGGAGGGCTCTGCCCGTCGCAGGTTGTCACAACACCTCCAGCTTCTTCGACGAGTAACTGCCCAGCGGCAAAATCCCAGGGCGAAAGCTGATACTCGAAGAACGCGCCATACAAACCTGAAGCCACGTGCGCCAGGTCCAAAGATGCTGTGCCGAACCGCCGCACGCCGTGAATCTGCTGCCGAAAACAATCGCCTACCGCCGCGAGCGTGGCTTCCATCATCGCCCCGCGATCATACGCGAAGCCGATCCCGAGCAACACTTCATTGAGATTCTGCTGCTCTCCCACGTGAATCGGCTTCCCGTTGTGCGTCGCCCCGTGACCGCGTCGAGCCACGTACAGGTCATCGCGAATCGGATTCAGAATCACACCGCACTCGGCCTTGCCGTGATGCAGATAGGCGATCGACACGGCGAAATGGGGGATGTGATGAGCAAAGTTGGTGGTGCCATCCAGCGGATCAACCACCCAAAGATGCTCCGCCCTGATGTCGCCCGCGTTTTCTTCTTCCGCCAGAATTGCATGATCCGGAAACGCTTCGCGAATGACGGCTGCGATGCGACGTTCGGCTGCGACATCCGCATCCGTCACCATGTCGGCCACACCTTTCAGACGAATGGCAAAACCCTCGTTGAAAAAGCGTGAAAGAATACTGCCGGCTTCCCGAGCAGCACACATCGCGACATCGAACGTGTTGAGCATTTGGTTCTTTCGAGCAGAATGGTGCTTACGGTGCCTGTGCCACGCTCGGCTTCCCGGAAATATCCTCAAGCATCTTTTTCAGATCAATTCTGACATACGGCATTTCGGCAGCTGGCTTGTTATGGCTGGCATTGGCGACGTACAGCACACCTTCGGCCGGAACGAACAGAACGTTGTGCAGATTGGAACTCATTGCAACGGGCGGCTCATCAGCCACTGACCGACGTCACTGTCGATTTGCCGTGTTTCTCGGTCACGCGGCGTCGCAGTTCTTCCAGACGACTGCCCGCGGATAATACGATGGCGTCCTGAATGCCTTCACCCAGACGTTCGTGCGTCTGGCCAGGCTTGATGAATTCAATCGCTTCCGGCGTCGCTGCCACGCCCACGGCTTCATTGGTCTTGCCGTCAGCGAAGACGTAATAGTACTCACAGGTGCGCGGACTGTTGGTCCAGAGATCCTGAACTTCCTGCAGCGTATCGCATTCTTCCATCGCGCGACGCATCAGAGTCGCCATCGGTGCTCCGTCCCACTGTCCTTCGCCGCGGCCACCCATTTCGCCGAGTGAGATACCTTCCGCATTCATGCCGCTCACGCTGCCGATGAATCCGGCATAGCCCACGTTGGCGAACGGAATCTGTCCTTCCGCACGCACGATAAACGTCGTCGCAGAATCCTGCAGCCCAATCGTCGTCATGTAATCCAGCACGCGTCCGTGGTACAGCTTGCCGTCCCTGGTTGCCGTGCCGAAGACGGCAAAGCCGGAACAATGAAACAGTTCCGGGAACACATTCAGTGCCTGCGCAATCTCCGGTTCCATGCCCAGTGACGCGGCCAGAGCCTGAGTCTCCCGCTTGTGGCGTTCCGGAATGTGCGGTGACAATCGAGCATAGGCCGCTTCCAGATCGTGTCGGAACCAGCGACCGGTGCGAACCGTATTGGCCGTACCGAAACTGTAAAGCACCGATTCAATGCAGCGACGTGATTCTTCCGGCAGCAGTTTCCCATGAGCGGTGCCAATTTCTTCGGGAGTACCCCACAACGTCGCGACGCGCTGGCCATCGATCCATGTCAGGCTGCCGTTCTCAGTCGAGCGAGGTGACTGCGAGGGTTTCGTCAGATCATTGCCAGGGTGCAGCACTTCCGTGGCGCGTCGAACTCCGCAGAGCAGAGTTCGTTCCAGTTCGGCCCGAGGCAGTTCGGTTACTTTCATGCCTGACCATTCCTCGGCGGAGGGAGCAGTGCCGACTTCAGTTTTCGTGTCAAGCGATACGTTCACGTCATTGGCGCTGACACTGATGCTTGTTCTTTCGGGCATGTCACAGTGGCGTCGCCGGATTTCCAGCAGCCCTTACTCGGATCATGGATGAAATTGGCGTTGGCCAATAAACCACGCAGAGTTGCTTCGATGTCGCCGACCGCGAGCAGATTCAAGCCGAAGGAAACGGTCCCCAGGCTCGAGCTTTTTGAAATCATCCGGTCCGCGATTGCCATCGGCTTCAGACTGTCGGCCGCATCGACAGATCCACGTCCGATAAACACCGTGCCATGCTTTGGCAATGCCATTGCGGTGACATCAGCACGGCGGCGGATTTCGATCGCATAGTCCGCATGAGTCAACGCGAGGTCAAACGATTCCTCATCATAACGCACCATCCGCACATCAATGGGTTGCGTGCGGCCGTCGATCGGCACAGCCACATGGCCGGTCACTTCGAACTGTGGCATCCGCCCGGATAAGGCCGACGCCAGTGGAGCCAGCGCACTGGCAAGATCTTTTGGCTGATCAGCCAGCGCCAGTCGCGGACAAGCGCCAGTCAGAACGGCAATCGCAACTACCAGAACGCAACGCTTTATGGTGTGACCGAATCGCATAGCAGTGGGCTCACAGTCAGTTCTTCAGGAAGACAGACGCAACGACGGCCGGGATTCTAAGATTTCGGCCCAGGAATTCCTATGTCGAGGTCCTCAGAATCTTCGCAAGGGGTGCGGAAGAACACAATGACCTGTCAGCGTATTTGCGGTTCCTTGTCTTTTTGGGATTCATCAGGAAAGCGGATCACGTCACATGCAGGATGTACCGGCAAGCGCACGCATGCCGCTCGCCGTGGCTGACAAGGCTTCCGTTGTCGCCAGATCTGCTATGCTGCACTTCCATGGAGACAACTTCGTGCCGCCGACTGTTAACCGGGATTTGATGCTTTCCTATGTCCGTTCACTTCGAGCCAGTCTGGTCATGGACGTTGACGCTGATTGTCTGTGTGGCAATGCTGGCCGTCGTGTGGCTGGGTTACCCTCGACGCATTCGGCATGTGGCCACCCCATGGCGCAGAATGCTGATCGCACTGAGACTGGCGATTGTTGTCGTATTGTGCTTGTTGCTGTTGCGGCCATTGGTCGTTTTTGAGAGTCAGGATCAGTCGGATTCCATTCTGTATGTACTCACCGATGCCAGTCGCAGTATGCAGACGGAAGATATTCCCGGTGGCGGAACACGGCGGCAGGCACTACTCAAAGTCCTGAAAGCAGCAGAGCCGGGCCTGACGGCCATCGGAAAAAAAACAGAAATTCGATTCCGCGATTTTTCGGACGCAATTCAATCCGTGCAAATCCCGGGCGAAGCAGCCGAAGGCACTATGACGGCTAACGGAAGAGTGCTCGAACTGTTGTCCGAAGAAATGGGAAAGGATCGCGTCCTTGCTGTGAGCTTTCTGGGCGATGGACGTCAGGCAGCCTCCGGCGCGCTGGATGTCGATCCGACTCAGGCCGCGCGATTGTACGGCAAGCAGCAGCGTCCCATTTATTCTGTCGGATTCGGCAGCACAGAAGCGTCCGCCGCGTCGCTGGACCTGGCGTTGGATGAATTGGATCTGTCCCGCGAAGTTTTTCAGGGAAACGTGCTGCCCATTCGGGTCAAGCTGCGTGCGAGCGGAGCGCAAGGGCAGCCTGTGCGAATTCGCGTACTGCTGGAAAACCGCACGGGTAAGCATGACGGTGAGAGCGGTGAGATGGTTCCGGTGCCGGTCACGGAGGAAACACGTCCGATCGCCATGCACACACCGCAGACCGCTCTGGACGAAACGTTGATTCAGCTGCAAATCGCTCCGGAACAGTTCGGCGATCTGAAACTTGCTGTTGAGGCCGAACCTCTTCCGGGGGAGGTTCGCAAGACGAACAATCGCGTGGAGACGATCATTCGCGTCCGACGAGGAGGCATTCGCGTTGCATATTTTGACATTGTCAGACCAGAACAAAAGTGGGTCAAGCAGATCAATGACAGCAGCCGCATTCAGCTGGACTATCAATGGATTCGATCGGGCGCGTTTCGCGATCGCAACAAAATCCCGGAGCGGTTCTTTGTGCCGGGCAACTACGATGCATTTATCATCGGCGACGTTCCGGCAGATGCGTTTACGGCGCAGCAAATTCAGGAAATTGCCATCTGCTGCAATCGCGGTGCGGGCCTGATGATGACTGGCGGGCGGGAAAATTTTGGCAAGGGTGGCTATGGAAAATCAATTCTGGCTCCGCTGTTCCCAATTGAATTGCCGCCTGAGAATCAGCAGCTCACCGAGCCGCAGAAAATGCTGCCATCGCGGGATGGCCTGAGCCATTACGTGATGCAGATCGCGGCACCGGATCAAAATCGAAGTCGCTGGAATCAACTGCCGCCATTATCAGGAGCCAATCTGCTCGTGCCTCGTCAGGCTTCACTGGCGCAAGTGCTGGCGGTGTCAGATTCCGGTCATCCGCTGCTCATTGGACAAACGGTCGGAGCGGCGCGGGTTCTGGTTTTCGCAGGCGACACGACATGGCAGAATTGGTACATGCAGGGGTATCCCGAGGAACATACGCGGTTCTGGAGGCAGACAATTTTCTGGTTGACTCGCAAAGAGACAGACGACGAACAACCGGTCTGGGTTCTGGCCAATCCGCGCGACCTCACACCGGGGCAACCGACAGAACTCTCGTTCGGAGCACGTGATACGGAAGGCCGACCGGTTGCCGATGCAACGTTTGAATTGTCCGTGACCGATCCCAAAGGACAAAGTATTCCACTCACACCCAGGTCAGGCATTGGAATGAGCCTGTCTGATTTCAGTCAGACAGCAGACGCCGGCGACTACTGGGTTCGCGTCAAAGCAAGCAAAGACGGGGAACCGATCGCTGGAATCGCGACGACACGATTTCATGTCAACGCGCGCGATCCGGAACTGGATGATCCGTCTTCCGATTTTTCGCTGCTGCGTGAGATTTCACATTCCAGCGGCGGAGAATTCCTGACTCCGGATGCCTTCGTTGAGCGAATCAAGCAGTGGGCGAACGATGGCTTACCCGGAATCGCACTGACTCGCCAGGAGCGCATGAGCTTGTGGGACAATTGGCCCGTCCTGCTGCTGCTGGTCCTGTTGATGACCAGCGAATGGGCGATCCGAAAGAAACGCGGACTTGTGTAATCCGGTGCCGGACGCGAAATACTCTGCGCGCGGCCCGGCATGAGATGTTGCGAATTGCGATACTGACGCTGAACCCGTGGTGAATGACCACGGGTTCATCAGATGAATTCGGACAAGTGCGGAAGGTCTATGGACTGGCCGTTTCCAGAGCACGCACGCGAGCGGCAAGTGCATCCGCCTCGCTTTGCGCATCGTCTGCCGAGTTTTTCGCGTCGATCGCAACGACAAGAGCGCCAACCGCAGTGGCCAGAACGACGAACATTGGCAGATTGAAAGCACCCAACTGGCCTCGGATAATTTCCGAGTCGGACACGATGGCTGGAACAGCAGTTGCCGTTGGCGGCGCGGTGTCAGCATTCCACAAGCGGCACGCAATCGTGCCGGTCGGAGTCACAATGGCGTGAAGACCGGGACGCAGACCACTGACAGCTGCTACGCCGTCCGGATCACTCACTACAGACGCAATTTCTTTCCCCTGAAACATCACGGAGACCTGCTCACCAACAACGGGATTACCCTGCGGGTCAACGATGCGAGCCGTCAGGATTCCTCCTGTCGCCAGTTTTACATCCTGCATGACGGATTCATGTTCGGAAGTCTGTTCCCGTGGAGCGTTGGACACTCCTTGTTCCGCAGACAACATTGGTCCATTGGCGATCAGCGCAATTGTCAGTGACCAGGCGACGAAGCGAGTACAAGTTGTTTTGAGGAATGACATTTTGGTTTCCTTCGACAGAAGCGACTACACGATTGGGAGAGTTGAGGCTGTCGTGAGTAGCCGTCCGAGTAATGACTCTGCGACATTGATTCACAACGAAACCACAGAAGGCAGGAGAGAGACAGGTTAACGCGCGGAAAATTGACAGGGGGGGAAACTGTTAGCTGATGCTGCGACGTCCGATATCCTCAGCGGGCATCATCAATCACTTGAGCCCGAATCTAGCCGAATCGACATTTTTCGCAAATAGGAGTTTGCTCTGTTAAAAACGCCTGAATCCGCTGCCTTTTGAGTTTTGCTGAAAGGCCCCGGTGCCTCACCTCTATGAATCACAGCCAGGTAGTCCCGCAGAGCCTCTCGGCTGGCACTGGATTCATTCAGCAACAGGCACGTCATGGCCCAGCTATCGCGGTATTCGTCAGCATTCATGCTCTCAGCATTTGGTATATTTTCCAGTGATTGAAGTGATGGTGCCCAACCCACGCGTGCTTTCCAGCGGGCCGATTTTGTGCGGGATGAATTAGATCTCTCAGATTCTGGCTCTTCCAGATATTCGGCAAGCCCTTCATCGATCCAAAGCGGCAAAAACGGCAGGTGCTGATGCAAAATGGCGTGAGTCACTTCATGCCTCAGATCAGTCGTGAGCGTCCGATTTCGATAAGCGTAGACCTGATAGACATCACCATTTCGATAAAAGATTGCTTTCCGTTGCCTTGACTGCGGGATAGATGACGCAAGATAGCGAAGATAGCTGCCCTGATCGCGAAACAAAATAATCTGAATCGGCTTCCCAGTCGGTTCGACAGCAAGCAGCACTTTGAGTTCGCGGGCGACATCATCGATGTTCAGCCACAGATTCTGCATTCCCGGATCGAACTCAGCGAAAACTTCGATCGAGCCGCGCTTGTCCTCAACGACCCATTGCGACGCCTGTGCGTGCGCCGTGAGGGGAAGACTGAAGAGCATGAAAATCCTGAGTGCTGACTGCAGCATGACCGACGACCAAACGCATGGCACCCGAGAGAATGGACTGGAAAAACGCATTGCCGGAATCGTCGCGCATTCCTGAAATCTGGTCAACGGGAGTTTCACAGGACCGCATTCCAAAGGCATGGAGTGTGTGCGAGAATTCCGGGTTAACGTCGCGTAAGCTTCCAGCCTGCGATGTCCGTGCTGATGGCAAACAGGAAACTTACCTCATATGGCAGGCCATCCATGACCTTTATGTTTCCGGTAGCTGAAAACTTATGGCCGACTCTCCTTCTTCCTCACGACTGTTTTTGGGCCTTGATCTCGGCGGCACGAACGTGAAAGCCGGAGTCGTCGATGATCAGGGTGCTGTGATTTCTGCTTGCAGCGTGCCGACCGATGCGATTCAGGGGCCGGACGCAGGCGTTGAGAGTATTGTTGCGGCAGGGCGGCAGGCGGTCGCCGCGACAGGAATCCCGATGGATCGCATCGTTGCCGTGGGTCTTGCCACTCCGGGCACGATGGACATTCCCAACGGGATGCTGTTGGATCCCCCAAATCTTCCAGGCTGGACAAACTTTCCGATCCGTGATCGAGTTGCTTCACAGTTCAAGCGGCCGACGATTCTGCAGAACGATGCCAACGCTGCAGCGTATGGCGAATACTGGGCCGGCTCCGCAAAGAACGTCCGCAGTCTGCTGTTTTATACGCTGGGCACGGGGCTTGGAGGCGGCGTGATTGTCGATGATCACATTATCGAAGGTGAGCATTCTCACGGATCTGAACTTGGACATGTCATTCTTGAAATGGACAACGGCCGGCTCTGCACTTCAGGTCAGTACGGCACCGCCGAAGCCTATGTCAGCGCGACAGCGCTGTTGAAACGATTTCGCGACGCGCTGGACAAAAATGCCGTGACTTCCGTACAAAATCGGATGGACCGGGGCGAAGAACTGACGCCGCTCCTGATTGCGGAAGAAGCAGAAACTGGTGACCGTCTTTCCGCTGAACTGATCATGGAGATGGCTCGGTATCTTGGAGCCACAATCGCCACAGGAGTGCATGTCATTGACCCGGCCATGGTGCTGCTGGGTGGCGCGATGACCTTCGGACGAAACGAGACAGCCACAGGCCGCGAGTTCCTGCACCGCGTGCGTCAGGAATTCCGCGCAAGAACATTCACTACGCTCGCCGAGAACATCCGAATTGAATACGCCGAGCTCGGTGGCAACGCCGGCTTCATCGGCGCCGCTGGATGCGCCCGCCGCGCCGTGGATCTGGGGTTATTGAAAGACTGAAAACAAGGTATCGGCAAGCTGACGCATGCCTCTCGCCGGATACAGTGCCATCACTTACATTGCGGCGCGGCGGCCCGGATGCGATTTTTCGATTTGTTCTGAACCACATCCGCCAGCCGTGGGCAGCATTTTGCCGGGGCTGCAGAGTTGTTTCGGATTGAACACTTCCCGGATCTCGGTCATCACCTGCAAGTCGGTCGCGGTGAACAGTCGATTCATCAGGCTGATTTTTTCCACGCCGATGCCATGTTCGCCCGTCACGCTGCCGCCAAGGTCGATGCAGCGATTCAGGATTTCGTCGCTCGCCAGCATGACACGTCGCACCTGATCCGCATCGCGTTCGTCGAACAGCAGAATCGGGTGAATATTGCCGTCACCGGCATGAAACACATTCACAATCCGCAAACTGTGGCGCTGACCGACTTCGATGATGAATTGCAGGATCTGCGGCAGCTGCGTGCGCGGCACCACGCCATCCTGAGTGCAATAACTGGGGCTGAGTCGTCCAATGGCACCGAACGCCTGTTTGCGGGATTTCCAGAGCAGCAGTCGTTCTTCCTCCGTCTTTGACTGCCGTACTTCTCGCGCACCTGTTTCCATGCACAAGTCTGTGATCAGTCGAGCTTCATCATCGACAACACAATCCAGACCATCCACTTCGATCAGTAACACTGCACCGGCATCAAGCGGAAAGCCGAATTGAAACGCAGCTTCCACCGCCGACACAATCCCCTGGTCCATCATTTCGAGCGCAGCGGGGATGATTCCGGCACCTATGATGCGGCTGATGGCCTGAGTTGCTTCATCCACTGTGTTGAAGATTCCCAGCATCGTACGATGTGCCGCTGGATCGCGTGTGATGCGCACCCAGACTTTTGTGACAACGCCAAACGTGCCTTCGCTGCCGACGAACAAACCCGTCAGATCGAAGTCGTTGCCGCGTCCGCAGGGGCCACCGAACTGTACCAGTTCACCGTCCGGCGAAACGAACTCCACGCCCAGGACATGGTTGACCGTGACGCCATATTTTAGTGTGTGCGGCCCGCCGGAATTGGTGGCGATATTGCCGCCGATCGTGCAGGCTCCCTGGCTGCTGGGATCCGGAGCATAATGAAATCCGCTGCCAGCCAGGGCACGAGTCAGTCGCACGTTGACGACACCGGGTTCAACAACTGCGTATCTGTCGCGGAGGTTGATCTCCAGAATCCTGCTCATCCGTGTCAGCGCGATCATCACGCCGCCGCCCACCGGAAGGCACCCACCGGCCAGACTGGTGCCGGCACCGCGAGGAACAAAAGGAACCTGCGCCGCGACGCATTCCCGAACAACGTGGAGTACTTCATCAGCGGATTGCGGAAACACGACGACTTCAGGAGTTGTCTTTTCGACAACGTAGCCATCGCATTCGTAGACGAGCAGCTCGTCTGCGGCGCTCAGCAGCCGATCAGTGCCGACGATCACTGCCAGACGCTTCAGAAAGTCGGGCGTCACGGCAGCGTCAGAGATTGCAAATGAGTGGGAAGTTTGCGGCATAGTGCGGCGGATTATAGCCGCATCATACGCATTCGAAAAGCGCCTCACGACGCGACATGACAGGTGGTGCGGTCGTGAATTTCTGTGAGAGCGAAATCGACGTGGATTCTCGGGAGGGCGAGGCTCTTGTCGCGCTGACGACAGCTGCAGAAACACACGGCTCGGCAGGAGCCTCCCCCGGCTTTGCACATTTAATCCCGATTTGACCTCATTTATTGTGCAGGCACCGCTTTATTTGTGCAGAGCAGGCAATCCGTCATGATCTATTGAAGAACTTCGCACTCGCAACTTGCGATTGTTCTCCAATGCAAACAAAAAGCCTCGCAAAACGCGAGGCTTCATTAGATGTCAGTGGATTACAAAACGAGAAAGATCTTCAGGATACAGCGGTGTATGGAATCTGAGGGTTGCTCGTGATGTCAACGATAAACAGCTTTTCCTGCTCTACATCGACCACCAAGAAAACCGTGACGTAATGCACCGTCGTACCCGTATGAATTCGCATCTGCGAAATTGTTTCCCCGAGGCTATATGGTGGACTTGGTGCTGATCTCAAGTGCTCAAATGGGTTCTGTTTCAGTTTCTCGTAGTGTTTTTGAAGCTCGTTCTCACACTTCGCATCGCAGACAAATGCCAGACATTTATCGTATGCTCCATTTAGCACTTCGATTTCATACATTTATGGAACTCATCAACGGGTTTAGTATCGCCAGCGATTATAGCATCGAGTGTCGCTGCGAACTTTTTAGCAGAAGCCGCCGACGCCTTCAACCGAGTAACGGCTTCTGACAGTTCCGAAAGCCGTTCCACATCAAAATCGCAGGCCGGATATGTACAGGCTGTGACAAGCAGCGATTCGCCGATCTCGGCTATCATGTACTGCATCTCGATTGCGTCGCGTAGCCTTTGCGGAGTATGACCACGGAAGTTCGTGAAGGCGTGGTTTAGCACGTGGTCACAATGCAACCACTGCGCAATTTGCTCTTCAAGATCACGCACCCCCAACGCTTCTTGAGTATGTTGTGGTTTCCATGATTCTTGATCCAGTTTTGTTCGAATTTCGGCAAGATTCACGGGGGTATTCATGATTCACTCCAGTTTTAGTTTGCTTTTCATCAGCAGGCAAGCTGAATGTTATCGGCTAGTTTTGACACATCGTGCAGAGAACCTGCGCAATTCAACGAATTGGTAAACCGCCTTGTGCCGGAAAGCCAAAAGTACCGGCAGGAATAGCCTAATCGGACCATCACGTGCAAGTGATGGGGGAAGTAATTCTACGCACGATAAACATTTAAATAAACATGAAAATCGCAACTTGGAAGACTTGCGGACGTTTGAGACTATCGATATGTGACATACCAGTTTGATCGTTTTTCAACCATCAGATTGATCGATCACACTGCAATTGCAGCACTCCGACCCACAATATCCCTGATATTGCGTCATGGCTGGCACTATAGGTTGTAGGTGCCTCATTCTTCCGCAATTAGCGTACCGTGAGCCAGATGAGTAGCGCAACAAACGCGACGAAACCAAAACTTCAACCAACATTTGAGAGTGACAGTCAGATCCTCCTGATGATTTACTGAATGACCGATTGACTCGAATCATTCTGAATTGTAGAGTAAAAAATGACACCGCCAGCGCAGACCGCTGCCAGCGGCGTCGAAAGCCTTCAATGGGCGTGATTGTCTGGAGGTCTGCTGGCAAAGCATTCCAGACAATCAAGATGGATCGAGGAAAGGCAGAGCGGGTCGGTCGCCAAACTTGGCCCGCTCCGCCCCCTTGTGCATGGGCTGCTCGATCAGCCGTCAGTTATTATTTTCAGTTGCATATCGCCCTCCATTGTTTGAGTTGTGGGTCGGATTCTGGACTTTAACGCTTACTGAGATCCCACAACCCTGTACCGGCTTTTCTAAACACCTCTGGCTTTCGCGTTAGAGACGTGAATAGTGAAGTTGTCAACTTCTTTGAATCGCGCTGATGGAATCCGCCCTCAAGCAGCGCCTTGGAAATTTCACCCGTCTTCATGGGCCTGCCAGCTTCTGACAGTATTTGTTCGGCAGCGTCAATCTGTCGCATATTCGCAAATCTTCTATCTTCTGCAGCGTCAGAAAGTTTCAGCGGCAATTGCCGTAACTGTCCAATTGCCATTTCGACGCTAGTGTGCGGGCGTGTGAAAAGCGGTAAGGCAATCTCTTTGTCAAAGTCAGGCATGGCTGAAAGTGCTTTCTTTGCGGTTGGTGTTAGTCCGAACCAATAGTGAACTTTCCCCTTCTTCCCTTTTCGCGTATGCCGTTCGATCATTGATTCATACGCAATTCCAGCCCTCTGAAACGCCTTGCTGATCGAAGAAAACACAGGCCCCAGGTTGCCATCTGGTCCAATTCCCAGAGCATCTTTGATCTCTGCGTCTGGTGTAGGAGTTGATGAACTGTGGAGCAAGATCATTAGCGTTTTAGCCCCAGTGGACCCAGCCAATGGCCGAAGTGCTTCGCACAAGTTACGCACAGTGATGTTTTCGGTGGAAGTTGTGTCATTCGCGGATGGCGAAGTGTCTGTAACCTTGGGATTCATTGTAGACGTTCCAGAGTTGACTGCAGTGTGCTGGGTAGACCCTGGCAAGTTTGAAATAGAACGCAATAGCTCTGCTGCCTCTTGTGCGTTCGCCACGCTGATCGTCGCTTCCATGCCGCCGATGTTCACCTTGACATCCATAAATATCCCCTTTTTACCTTGTAAAATGCTGATGTTCTGATAAACTTGGCGCATGAGCAAGCCGTAAGGCGTGCTCATGACAGACGAAGGCCCCGCCGGGATTCGAACCCGGAATCAGAGAATGCAAGCCTCCTGCCTTAGCCTTTTGGCTACGGGGCCACGTCTGGTCAATTGTCCTGATCGGTTGCTCCCGCGAAGAATGGCCGATCTCGACAAGCAAACATTAACAGCTTGGATTTGCATGTCAATGCAGATCCAAGCTGTTTCTATTTCATATCTCAATTTGATACATCACGTCTTTCGATCTAGTCCTCAGTGCTCGATTTTCAAGACCAATGAAAAAGGCGGAAAGACCGATGAATCCTTGGTATTGCACGATTCCTTGCTGATCAAATCAGAGTAATTACAATACTCATTTCTGAGGCAGCGATCATTGCCAATGTCCAATTCAACGACAAATCGCTTTTCGGAGAAGTTGCGAGAGCAGATCAGGTTTCTTGAGAGATCATCACGATTGTACGACGAAGGAGCAGAGGATGAATCGCTACGTTTAGCGACTTCACTGCGGACTGTCCTTCACGACACTAGAATGAGTACATCTCTGCTCAATCACCTTTCATTAAGCAACACTTTGATGCTGTCGTCATCGCGAGGTCTCGGGGATGTGAATCATGTCGCACGGTTTCTGAGAATTTTTGGCGATGAATTAAATCTCTGGAAGAACTGTCTCAGGAAATCTTTCCAGTGTCGTATGTCGTGGATAGACTGGCCTTTAGCCATTGAGATTTCTCAACGAATGAGAGGTTGCTTGCCCGTGGCACGCGCAGTACATACCGCAATTGACCTGTTTGTCGGAGCCGGCGGAATGTCGCAGGGATTCGAGGAGGCAGGATTCAAAGTGTTGGCGGCAAATGATTTTGATTCAACAGCCGCCGAAACATTCCAGTTGAATCATCCAAAGACCAAGTTTTTTAATGGTCCAATCCAGGATATTTCAACCGAAATGCTCTTGGAGTCTGCGAATCTGGAGCGCGGCGCGCTGGATGTGCTAATTGGCGGACCGCCGTGTCAAGCCTTTAGTGTGTATAATCACCAGCGAGGGATGCACGACGAACGCTCCGGTCTGTTCAGGCAATATATCAGGATGGTTGAAGGGTTGATGCCACGAATGATGGTCATGGAAAATGTGACTGGCATCACTAGCGTTGCTGGCGGCCGTGCTGTGCAAGAAATCTACAAGTCATTGACAGCACTTGGATATCATGTTGAGCACAGAATTTTGAAGGCGGAAGAATTCGGTGTACCGCAAGAGCGTCGTCGCATTTTCTTCATCGCCACGTGAGCAAAACATGTGAAATGGCCAGTTCAAACACACGGACGAGTCGATGGGTTATTCAGTCAGGACCCATTCTTAAAGCCGCTCGTGACAGTGTGGGACGCCATTTCAGACTTGCCAGAGCTTCGGCTCTGTGAAGGTGCTGAAATATCGGAATACTTGTCAGAACCGCAGTCAGATTTTCAGTCGTTGTTGAGACGCAAGTCTAATCGCGTGTACAACCACGTCGCGCCGTTCCTGGGAGAAATCAATCAGGAGCGTCTGAAGTACATTCCGCAGGGTGGAAGTTGGCGTGATATTCCGATCGCTCTGCTCCCAGCCGGGATGACCAGAGCAAACAGAAGTGACCACACAAAGCGATACGGTCGCCTGCATCCAGATGGATTGGCAAGCACAATTTTGACGAAGTGTGATCTTCACTGGGGAGCGTACATTCATCCGACCCAGGAACGAACTCTGACAGTCAGGGAAGCTGCACGGCTGCAATCCTTTCCTGACAACATTCGCTTTCTTGGCTCACGTGGCGATCAATTCAGGCAAGTCGGCAACGCTGTACCGCCATTGCTCGCCAAGAAAGTTGCGGAAGCTGTGTCAAACATGCTGAAATACTCAGCGCGGGAGATTAAGAATAGTGGCAAAGAAACAGTCCAGATTACCGATTGACCCTACGACAATAATCGGTGAAATTCTTGGCGAACCTGCCAGCGAAATGCGAAGCCCCGTCAATGCTGGTTATCTTTGCCCATTCATCAATTCAATTTGCATAAAACGCGGGCAGAGAAACACTGATCCATATCCAATTTGCAGTATCTGGCGAGGCAAGGCTGAGGCCAGAAAACTTGTGTGCGTCTGCCCAAAGCGATTCTTTGAGGTGAACTTCCTCAGAGACGTTATGGAGCATTGCTGGATCGGACCTCAGCCATCAGAACCGAAAATTGCACATGAAGTGACAATGAAAGGATTTGGCAAGGTCGATTTCGTTATTGCTGATGTCGATGCATCAAATAGTGTCAAAGAGTTCATCAGTGTTGAATTGCAGGCAGTTGACATTTCTGGATCAGTAGCAAACTCGTTCGAAGCTGTTTGTAACAGTGAAATGCTGAAACAGAAACTTGCCCACGGTTTCAATTGGGCGAATGTTCGAAAGCGTTATGTCAGTCAATTGATAGCAAAAGGTTTTTTTCATCATCACTGGAACAGCCGAATTGTGGCGGTACTTCAAACTGTCGTTTATGAGGAATTCAGGAAGTACATTCAGTTTGATGAACTGCACCCCACTCAGGGAAATATCGTATTTATGCTTTACGATTATTCAGCGGCGGAACCATTTTCCATGAAACTTGATAGAGTCGTAGCGACAAGTCATGGCAGCCTGATGACAGGTTCTCTCTATCGTCAAGCGCCAGCCAGGGAAGAATACATTCGGAAAATTGTTGCCCGATTGCCGCACCGATAGTGTGGCCTCATTCGGTCCCGGTCACGATTATTTGTGCAGCCGACCGAATAAATGTGCAAGAGGCATTTGTTGTGCAAAGCCGCCTCGCCCTCCCGGTTTCACTACACCAGTTCCGCGATCGGCTTTCCGGTTTCGATCATGTAGGTCGGACGACCGGCTTGATTTGTGAACTGGATTCTTCGATCCAGATCCAGGACATGGAACACTGTCGCCATCAGGTCCTGCGGCGTGATGGGAGTCGTCTTTGGCACGTCAGCCTTTTCAGCCGATTCACCAACGACCTGCCCCATTTTCAAGCCGCCCCCAGCCAAAGCCAGAGTACTCAACGGAGCCCAGTGATCGCGACCGGACGAACCATTAATCTTCGGTGTTCTGCCAAACTCACCACTGATCACCAGCAGCACACTGTCCATCAGCCCCCGCTGATCGAGGTCTTCTACGAGAGCCGACACCGCGCGGTCGATTTCCGGTCCGCGCTTGTCCATTTCCTGCTTGATATTGCTGTGCATATCCCAGCCGCCGTGCGACAAGGTGACAAAACCACAGCCAGCTTCGCATAATCGGCGAGCCTGCAAAAGCTGTTCGCCGAGCCCTTTGCCGTAACGATCCACGACGCGCGGATCTTCATACTTCAGATCAAACGCCTGCTGCGATCGGCTGAGAATCAGACTGAAAGCCTGTTCTTCGAAGGAATCCAGTCCGACCATCAAGCCTTTACGATCAATCTCCCGCTTGACGTTATCAATGCCGTCCAGCATCGCGCGACGGTTGGACAGGCGAGACTGTTCGATCGACAACGACATGTTTCGACGAGCTTCCCCGCCCGGATCAAACGGACCATAGGCGGTGCCCAAAAACGCAGGTCCGTCAGCGTAGATGCCGCCAAGCCGGACGTATGTCGGGATCCCGGAATTTGCATTGTTGGTACCACGAATGCGCGACACGATGGAGCCCAGGAACGGGCGATCGGCCACCGCACCATTGTCGGCCAGCCGGTTGTCGTAGCCTGTCATGACATAGTGCGTGCCACCGGAATGGCCGCTGTTCGTATGGGCGAACGAACGCACAAATGCCATCCGATCAGCGACCTGTGCGATTCGTTCAAAATTCCTCCCAGCGTAACACCCGGAAGGACCGTCTTTACTTCGCCCGTTACGCTGCGGTATTCTGATGGTGCCGTCATTTCGGGTCGAAGGTTTCGACCTGTGTCGGTCCGCCACCGAGCCACAGCCAGATCACCGATTTATCGCTTCCTGATACTCCGCCGGTTGCGGCGGCGCCCGCGTTTGCAGCATCTGAGCCGACTGATTCCACTCAGCCCCAGTCCACCCACTCGCAGGAAATCCCGTCGAGACGTGCCTTCGCAATTTCGCCGTGCTGGTCCGTAGTGAAAATCGATCATTGACGATATCCTTGAGAGCGGGGATGAGGAAAACACGGGCGGGGAGAATCTGAGTGGGTTTTAATTCGGCTCGAAATCTACTTCCGGAAGCAGTAGGCAGTTTACCAACTGCGAGAATGCGAGTGCAAGTCCATAGAAACGTCATAATCCAGATTTTGACGATGACAAGATGGTCCGTTCCATCGCACGCCTTTCAGTATTCATGGACTCGCTGAGAATCTGAACGACAAACGGTCGCAGGGCTGACGCCGACAGGAAACAACGCCACAACTCAGCCAATCTGTTCGTCAGGATTCACTTTCCTGCGGTCGGTTGATGCGTCAAAAAGTGAATTGGCGAACCTGTTCGCCGGTTTTCCGGTCCTGAACTGAAGGGATGCTGTCGTTGCTGTCGAAATTGTGGCGTGTGTTCTTGAAAAGGCGTCCGATAGCTTGTACGCTTCCACACGTTGATGATGCCGCAAGGCAAAGCGAGGGGTCGTAGCTCAGTTGGTTAGAGCGCCAGCCTGTCACGTTGGAGGCCGCGGGTTCAAGTCCCGTCGACCTCGCTCAAACGCCTGCTATTCCATTGGAATAGCAGGCTTTTTTTGTGCCATGTGCGAAATTGCCCATATCCGACGGGCATGAATGCCCAGCGTCCGACACTTGGGACTATCGGTTTACTTGTTCTCCCTTGTGCGTTTGCGGATGGCACATTCGTTTAACCGCGTGGGCAACGCCCCGCGCGTGGAAATCGAGCCGCCGGGACGCGGCCGCGCTGGGCACGCTGTTCAACAAGTCAATGCCAACCACGTGCGATAATTTCCACAGGCATCGTGACAAAGTTTCGCCTGCGCCTCGCCGTTAAACCTATTTTCCGCAACCTTGAGACGAGTCGAAATTCGTATTTACCCAAACTGCCAGAGTCGCCAGATTTCGCGGGATGAATCAGACGACATGGTACGGAA
>JBBJME010000132.1:0-18766 GCA_037719765.1 Planctomycetaceae bacterium | reverse complement strand
GCAATCGATCACGTCCCCGCCGGTGCAACCATAGACGTTTCCCATGCTGAAGGCGGTCCATGCCAGATACACAGAAATCGCCATCCCCACAGCACAGATCAGGCGGAGCCCCCAGACAAATCGAACTGAAGGCAGTTCAGTCGAAATCGGTGGAAGTCCCTCGGACGTCCCCACGTCCGCATTGTCGAAAGACGACTGCATCAGCCAGTTCCCACTAAGACGAAAGGAAAACAGTTACGAAACCAAAACAGTTTGCACCCCAGAACCGTTCCGATTTGAAATCAGTAGCTCCGCAACAAATCTTCTGTCGGTGGACTGCAAAAAATGCGCCGAGACTCCCCAGTCCCGCGAATGCACTCAGCATACCCCAGTGTCTCCGTTCACATCACATCAAAATCGTAGCAATAACCGACATGTTGCCAAATACCTTTTTGCCACACGACACGTTTTCCCAAAATCCCGCGATCCGTTTTCCATGCTTCTTACGCTCCATCGTTGAAGGCGGATTCAGCGTTCTGAATCAATCGCTCCGAAGCCCGCGCCCAAGCAGCATGGCATGTGTGACTCCGTTAACCACGATTGCAGCCGGAGAACTTTTCCCGATTTTGCTCGAACGCTGAGAATTCGAGCAGTTTTCTGTAGAATGACCCGAGTGGCAAGCGAAAGCCCGCATCCTTTGGGGCTTGAGCGCCTCTTCGGACACACGGAGCACATTGACTGACCTGCGCGGAGGTCGATCGACTCGGCTGATTGGAATTCAGACGCTGGTGCCCAACTAAAGATTGCTGAACGCGCAAAACGAATGACTCGGGAGCAAAAGCCATGACCATCGTCAAAGCCACAATCATCGCACTCCTGGGCGTTTTCTCGTTTGCACCCCAAAGCCTTGCTGTCGAACGCCCGAATATCCTGTTCTGCATTGCTGACGACTGGGGACTGCACGCAGGAGCTTACGGAACTCCATGGGTCCGGACACCGGCTTTCGATCGCGTTGCACGGGACGGTGTCTTATTCCAGCACGCGTACACGCCAAATGCCAAATGTGCTCCGTCACGAGCCTGCCTGCTCACCGGCCGCAATTCGTGGCAACTCAAGGAAGCAGCAAATCATCTCTGCTATTTTCCACGGGAATTCAAAAGCTGGGGCGAAGCCCTGGCGGAGCATGGCTGGATCGTGGGACATACTTTGAAGGGCTGGGGCCCGGGCGTCGCCGTCGACGCTGATGGAACGCCCCGCAAAATGACCGGCGACGCTTTTAACAATCGAACGCAGAAACCACCTGCGGCACAGATCAGCAACAACGACTATGCCGGGAACTTCAGCGAATTTCTGGATTCTGCTCCTGCGGACAAACCGTGGTGTTTCTGGTACGGCGCGGTCGAACCACATCGAGGCTATGAATTCGGCGTCGGCGTAAACAAGGGCGGCAAGTCACTGACCGACATCGATCATATTCCCGCCTGCTGGCCTGACAATGATGATGTCCGCCACGATATGCTGGACTATGCCTTCGAGGTCGAACATTTCGATGCGCATGTCGGGCGAATGCTGTCCGACCTGGAACGACGCGGTCTGTTGGAAAATACGCTTGTGATTGTCACCAGCGACCACGGACCGCCGTTTCCTCGAGGCAAAGGCAATGTCTACGAACTGGCCAATCATGTGCCGCTGGCCATGATGTGGCCAAAAGGAATTCAGAACTCTGGACGCGTTGTCAGCGAGTTCGTCAGTTTTGTGGATATCGCTCCGACTTTAATCGATGTCGCAGGACTTACGTGGCAGGAAACGGGCATGGCTCCCGCAGCGGGCCATAGTCTGATGGAAATTCTGCAAAGGGACACCCGGGACGGCGGCCCGGCGAGTCCCGTTCAATCCCGCGATCATGTTCTGCTCGGCAAGGAACGCACCGATATCGGACGACCAAATGACGGAGGTTATCCGACACGCGGCATTGTGACTGATGAATGGTTATATATCGAAAACTTTGAACCCGCACGCTGGCCGGGTGGTAATCCGGAAACTGGCTACATGGACTGCGACGCTGGAACAACAAAGAGCGACATCCTGCAACGTCACCGCGCCGATGCGAACGATCCGTTCTGGGCATTGTGCTTTGGATTGCGTCCTCCCGAAGAATTGTACAACCTGAAATCCGACCCGGACTGCATACAGAATCTCGCCGCGCAGCCAGCATTTTCCACTCCGAAATCCAAACTTCGCCGCCAGCTGAATTCCGAGCTGAGCGCCCAGGGTGATCCTCGAATGAGTGGCGATGGCGGCCTCTTTGATGCCTACGAACATGCGATAAAAGCGAACGTCGGATTCTACGAACGCTTTATGAGCGGAGAAAAACTGAAGGCTGGCTGGATTGATCCGGATGACATTGAGCCCGCCGAAAACAAATCGCCGTCGCCAAAGCCGTAAAACTATTCTGAAAAACAAAGACGTCCTTGACGCTCAGAGTCTCGGCGCTGTCATCAGCCATCGACTAAATGTAGCGATTGATCAGATTCTCGAGCATCTCCTGACGTCCGCTTGTGTTCGCTGCCGGTTCACTTTTTTCGAGAATGTAGGATTCCAGTTCCGTCAGATTTGTCGTACCGTTTTCGATCCTGCGCCCAATCCCGCTGTCGTAGCTGCTGTAGCGGTCCTTAACAAAGTCCGTCAGAACGCCTTCCGCTCGAATGGCCGCGGCGATCTTCAGGCCGCGGGCAAATGCGTCCATGCCGCCGATGTGAGCATAGAACAGGTCGATCGGATCAATGCTTTCGCGACGAACTTTGGCATCAAAATTCGTACCACCCGAATTCAGGCCGCCCTGTTTCATGATGACCAGCATCACCTGGGTGGTCAGATAAATGTCGGTTGGGAACTGATCCGTATCCCAGCCCAGCAGCAGATCGCCGGTATTCGCGTCGATGCTGCCCAGTACGCCTTGAATCGATGCGTATTCCAGTTCGTGCATCATCGAATGGCCAGCCAGGGTCGCATGGTTCGTTTCGATATTCAGCTTCACGACGTCGAGCAGTCCATATTGACGAATGAAGTTCAGGCAGGCCGCTGCGTCGAAGTCATACTGATGCTTGGTTGGCTCCCTGGGTTTCGGTTCAAACAGGAACTGGCCTTTGAAGCCAATCGACTGCGCGTAGTCGTTTGCCATGTGCATGAAGCGAGCCAAGTGATCCAATTCGCGTTTCATGTTGGTGTTGTAGGAACACATGTAGCCTTCACGGCCGCCCCAGAACACATAGTTTTCTCCGCCGAGATCGTGCGTGATTTCGATGGCTTTTCTGACCTGAGCCGCAGCACAGGCAAAGACATCCGCATTGGGACTGGTCGCCGCCCCGTGCATAAAGCGAGGGTGTGAAAACAGGTTGGCAGTGCCCCAGAGCAATTTGATCCCACTGCTCTTCTGGGCTTCCTTCAATTTGCGAGCGACCGCATCCAGATTGGAGTGACTTTCGCGGAGCGTGGAACCTTCCGGTGCCACGTCGCGATCATGGAAGCAATAGTAGGGCACGCCCAGCTTCGTCATGAATTCAAACGCGACATCCACGCGACGCAATGCGTTGTCCAGTGAATCCGTACCGTCGTCCCAGGGGCGATTCAACGTTGGCGCGCCGAAAGGATCAGTGCCGTTGCCTCGAAAGGTATGCCAGTAACATACGGCAAATCGCAGCCAGTCATTCATCGATCGACCCTCGACGGTTTCGGCGGCGTTGTAGTGCCGAAAAGCGAGCGGGTTTTTGGACTGCGGGCCTTCGAACGGAATTTTATCGACTTCTGGAAAGTACGTGGCCATTGTCAGTTGGGCTTTCAGGTTTTCGACACGGCGGCCGGTAATGCGCACCCCGCCGAATGGGAGGAAAACTCTTCGAGGAAAACGAATCGCGACTTTATTCGACGGCACGAAAAAGGCAAGTCTAGCAGCCTGCGACCGGGAATGAAGCGAACACAGATGGCTTGACCGATTTATCGATGGCTGCAAACCTGCGTCAGCACGCCTTTGCCACAAAGTCTGCCCTGTGTCGCGAAAGCACCTCAATTCCGCAACCTAACCTGATCGGGGATTCTGACACCGATTGAAGAGATCTGCGCCGTCCTTCGGATTGAATATTCTGCATAAACCCGATACGTTGCAGGGTTTGAAGGCAACTTGTGCTTTCCTGCGGGATGCAATTGCCTGCTGTGAAAAGTTTGATGCGGGATGGATTCTCGCAGTAGTCTCACTGGCCGCCGCCTGCCTTGTTTCCATTCTTTGACCTGCTTTTTCAGGCCGATCCATGCTGTTCAAAAGTCTCGGCGAACTTGCCGCTCACAAAGCCGTGCTGATTCTGCTGGGCTGGGCGGCACTACTGATAGTGTGCGTCTGGGCGGCGCCCGATCTGAGCGAAGTCGCGCAGAACGGCGAGTTTGCTTTTCTGCCGGAAGATGCGGCAAGTCGAGTCGCTGAAGTCAAATTCAAGGAAGCATTTCCTGACGTCCTGAATCAAAGCAATATTGTCCTTGTCGTGCGGCGGGAACAGCGAGAAGGCCTGCTGCCTGAAGACTACGATTTCCTGTCGCGTTGGGTCCTCCCTGAACTCCGACGAATTGCCGGACTGCCAAATGAGGAAGATTTGAGCGAAGATGCGGAAGATCAGGTTGCGGCTGAGGCAGCAGCGAAAGCACGGATCCCTCAAGGTATCGATTCGTTCGAAGATAAACGAGTTGGCGATTTGTATATCAGTGACAACAAACAAGCGACATCGATCGTCCTGTCGCTGCGGACCGAGTTTCTCGATCAATCCAACACCAACCTCGTTGATGAAGTCGAAGCCTATGTCAACAAGTTGAAACATACACCGACTGATACGAACGAGCCTTCGCTGCCAGCTGGAATGGAGATTGCGTTAAGCGGCACGGCGACGTTTGGTCGCGACATGATCAAGGAATCACGCAACAGTGCGAAATCGACGGAAAAATGGACCGTGATTCTTGTCGTAGGTCTATTGATCGTTATTTATCGCGCCCCAGCGCTGGCCATGATTCCGCTCATCACAGTGGCGGTGTCCACGATCATTTCGATGAAACTTCTGATCCTGATGGCACAGGCGGGCTGGATCACGCTCTTCAACGGGATCGAAACTTACGTCACCGTGCTGGTGTACGGAGCGGGGGTCGATTACTGCCTCTTTCTGGTGGCGCGTTATCGTGAAGAACTGGATGGCGGACTGACAATCGAAGATGCCGTTTCCGGTACGCTGGAACGTGTCGGTGCCGCGCTCACAGCAAGTGCCGGCACGGTTGTATGCGGCATCGGAATGATGGTGTTTGCGGAGTTCGGAAAATTTCGCGAAGCGGGGATCGCGATTTCTTTTGGCCTGACCATCTGCCTGTGCGCTGCTCTGACGCTGACACCCGCCATTTTGCGGTTGGCAGGTCGCTTCGCCTTCTGGCCAAGTGCGTCCCGCGCGACGTCCCGCAATGACACGGGTTTTCTGTCAAGCGCCGATCTGACCTCAAGGATTCAGCGTGCCAATCTGCTGACTCAGGGCTGGCAGTGGATCGGTGACGTCATTGAACGCCGCCCCTGGACTGCGTGGTCGCTCAGTCTTGTCCTGATGCTGCCGTTCGTGGTGGCCGGCGTCTTGTTCTTTGGCAATCTGAGTTACGGATTGCTGTCAGAACTGCCGGACACGGCGTCCAGTGTGTATGGGGCTCAGGCGGCACAGCGACATTTTCCTGCCGGTGAAGTGGCTCCGCTGAAGGTGCTGATACAAGTCAAGGGGATGGACTTCAGCCCGATCCAGGGAGAATCGGAAAGTCTTGTCGAGCAGTTTACAGACAACCTTATCCGGCAAAAGGATTTGCTGGGGCTGTATGCCGTTCGTTCATTGGCCGCTCCGAAGGGTCAGCGCGAAATGCGCGCGTTAAGTGTCAGGGAGATGCCCGCCTACAAGATGTTTGTGCGGAAGGAGTTTGTCAGTTCCACTGACAGCTCAATCATGAGTGTCGAACTGATTTTTAAGAATGATCCATTCTCACGGACCAGCATCAGCGACTTCCGCAGCCTGCGAGATCGGCTCCACGACCATCTGCCCGAAGGTCTGAAAGATGCAAATTTGTATTTTGTAGGTTCGATCCCACAGATCAGCGACCTGAAAGATGTCACGGATTCTGATCAGTTGCGCATTGATGTCCTTGTCATGGGGGGTGTCTACGTCATTCTGGTCTTGCTGCTCAAGCGACCCGGTGTCTGCGCCTATCTGATGTTCACGGTCTTTTACAGTTATCTCGCCACGCTGGGATTCACCTACCTGGTATATTGGCTGACAGCTGCCAATCCGTCTGAGTTTGCGGGCCTGGACTGGAAAGTGCCCATGTTTCTGTTCACGATCCTGATCGCTGTCGGTGAAGATTACAACATCTTCCTGATGGCACGGATCGAAGAGGAACAAAAAATTCATGGACCAGTGAAAGGGATCATTGTGGCTCTCGAACGTACGGGCAGCATCATTTCCAGTTGCGGCATCATTATGGCAGGTACGTTCTGTTCGCTCATGGCAGGTAGTCTCGTAGGCATGGATCAGCTGGGCTTGGCCCTGGCCGTCGGTGTGTTACTGGATACGTTTGTAATCCGCCCGATCATGGTTCCTTCGATGCTCATTTTGCTGAGCACCGGCCGCCTTGGAATTTTCAGTCGCTGGGGGGGCTTCCAAAAAAAAGTGGCAGTGGCAGTGGTCCCCATTGAGAAGGTCAAATCCCCCGCCGCGTAGAAAATCTGCTGAACCTCCAGAGTGATTCCGGGTCCAAACATTCCGGGAACGTCGTTTGCATATGACTAACCTGGACTCTGTCTCTGCGGCAGTTTTTGCCGGAATTCCGAAAACACGGACACCCATTGCAAAAACTCAGCCGCGTTGACAGTGTTTCGAGGTTGGTCAATAATTCACAGAACAGGAAGATGGCGAGTTCAGGGAAGATTTTCCCGTGATTATTCGGTGCTGCTGGCGAACTGCGGTACCTGACGGCAACCTGTTTGCCGCCAACATCAATCCTGAATCGACAACGGCTTATTTGCCGACGACAACTTTCTGGAACGCCTTCAACTGCGTTTCGCTTGAGATCATGATAAGAGGAGAACAATTCGATGGCCGGTAATCTGCATGAATTCACTGACGCGAACTTCAAGTCCGAAGTTCTGGAATCTTCCGAACCTGTGTTGGTGGATTTCTGGGCTCCATGGTGTGGTCCTTGCCGTCACTTAATGCCAACTGTCGAACAACTGGCAGGTGAGTATGCTGGTCGCGTCAAGATTGGCAAAGTGAACACGGACGACAATCATCAGACTGCCGCAGGGTTTGGAATCACCAGTATTCCAACCGTGATGCTCTTTAAGAACGGTGAGATGGTTGACAAGGTGGTCGGTGCGCCGGCTAAACAGCACTTCATCAACATGCTCGACAAAGCACTCGCTTAGACATCAAAGAAGTGTTGCCCGAACAATTCTGATGCGGCAGTGAAATCACAAAGTGTGTGTTCCGCTGCTGAAAACTTGTGTTTCAGGTGTTGCCCACAGGTCTCGTTTGGGAAAGGAGTCCCGAACATGCCGGAGAATTCTGCTGCTGCCGCTGATCTGACAGGTTCAGATCCGTCCCGCAGCGTTGCGGCATCGCCTGAAACGGTCATCTGGTTCCTCCAGCACCGTTACGTCCGTTCTGCTGGATACGAATGCAGCAGCGATCGCCAACGAATTGATGCACTGCGTATCCTGTTTCAGGCCTCCGCAGCCGCAGAATCCCTCCAGCAGCGGTTTTCGGAACTGCAACAACGTCGATCAGAACTGGGGTCTGACGAGAAACAGCTGGAAGCCGATCGTCGCGCCTTCGAGCAGCGTGCCCAGGAATTCGCCTCGCAGGTCGCCCGCGAACGCACTGAACAGCGTGAAATGATGGCCGACCTCGAACAGAGGATCGCCAGGGTTTCACAGCAGGAAGAATTGAATCAGCGCCACGCCGCCGAAATCCGTGGATCACAACGTGCTCTGGCCGAAGAGCGCGTTATCCTGAAATCCTCCGTTCGCGCCGAGCTCGACGAAGAACGGATGAAGGTCGCTCAGGAACGGATGATGCTGGATGCCGAACGTGATCGGCTGCGTGTTCAGGCTGAACGCGAAAGGCAGGAACATGCCGACCGACTCCAGACGATTGCCGAAGAACTCAAGGCGGAGCGTGCCCGTCTGGCTGAGAAAGCCCGCGAAGAACTGGCCAGTGAAATTGTTCTGCTCAATCGCAAAAAGAGCGAATGGGAGCAGGCGCACGAAACACAATTGCTGGAACTGCAGCATCAGGGGGAAGATCTTCAGCAGCAGCGCGAACTGTTCGGCCAGCAGGTGGATGCCGAACAGCAACGCCTGCGGGAAGAGATCGAAAAGAAACGCCAGAGCATTCTCACGGAACAAAGCAACCTGCAGCGTCGCTATCGCTTTCAGTTTGAACACCTCACGCGTGCCAGGGAAGATCTGGAAGTCGAACTGCGGGAATTCCGTCGCGAACAGCAGATGTTTCGAAGTGAGCGACTGCGATTTCTGGAACTGCATCGATTGCGATTCCGACAGTTGGAACATATTCGTCAGTTGTTGATGGAACGCGAGGGGTCGATCGAACGCGAAACCCGAATCGCAGAACGCAGTAAAGTCGCCGCGCTGTCAGAGATTCAGCGTCAGCAGCGACGCAGTCAGGAAGAACGCGAAGCCATCCTGCGTGATATGGAAAGTCGTCAGCGTCGCACAAAACAACAGGAAGCATCGCTCGCCGATCTCGTCGCACGCCTGGAAGAACGGTCTCAGCGCCTCAATCGTCTGCGTGCCGAGCTCGATCAGACACAGAGTGAAATTCTGGAACAACGTCTGGTGACCAAGAAGCTCGCACCAGTCTGGCGTATGCCGCGTCAGCTGATGTCGCTCGAGCGCGTCTGGAACAGGCGCGTGGCGATGTGCAGTCATTCTTCGATCGGCTCCGCAGTCAGGTCACAGCGGAACGCGACAAAGTGGAATTGACAGCCGTCGATGTCGCCCAACGCCAGCAGCAGTTTCGGCAGGATCGAGCGGACCTGGAACAGTGGTTCGCGACCCGCGAGGAACAGCTTTCGGCGCGAGTCGATGGTTCCGTGGTGGATGAGCAGCATCAAATGATCGAAACCCTGAAGAACGAACTGGCAACTCTTCAGGGACGCTGGAAAAATGACCGATGCGAAGCGGAAAGAACAATTCGTGATCTGCTCGATCAGCTGACCGTTCGTGAAATGCAATCCAGCGAAACCACCATGCTGGCACCATCGCAACACGCCCCGCCATCCCGCGACGCCGCCTGAAGCAATGGCTTTGCAGAATACTGGATCGTCGATGCGGACGAGATGTTTATCGAACAATACACGCTGGTTGATCAACACTATAAACTCCTGCGGAAACTCGACGCTGGCCAGATCGCAAGCGTTGCCGTGGCGGGTTTCGAAATCCCCGTGGCCGCAGTTTTCGACGACGATGCTCACCGCGCGGCAATGCGGTCCCTGATGTCGAACGAATTGTGATCTATGCGACGGCAAAATCAATAGGCCGATCAGAGACCTGGAGGTGCAACAAGGAAGGGGCGAACTCCATTGTTCAATCTGGCCGGTGATGGTTGAAGAAGACAGGCAACGCCTCCGAGGCCTTGATGGAATCGTCAGACGTTAAAGACTAGAGTTAACTGAGGCGTTGTTTGCCAATGCCTGGAATTTTCATCTAGCGATGGAAAGCTGCAAACTTACCCCGCGTACAGATCTCAACGACATTAACAACCCGCTTACTCCCATTCCGCTCACAAAACCTGCCTTCAGGCTGACGCATGTCCGAACCGCTTTTTTTTATGATGGGTCTGTATCAGGCTGTGATTCCCGATGATCGGCAGTATTCGCGGAGGCATTTGTGGCTGCAAGAGTGTGGTCCGGGGCGATATCGCGTGGGTTTCACAGCGTATTCGGTGCGTCTGCTGCAGGACGTCTATTTTCTGGAATGGTCGATTGATCCGGAGACCATCGTTCGCGATCAGCAGGAAATCGGAGAAATCGAGAGCGCGAAGGCCGTGTCGTCGATGTTTCCGCCCTGTGCCGGGAAAGTTGTCAGTTTTAACCCGCAGTTACTGAACGATCCTTCAGGAATCAATGCCCAGAACTACGGTTCCGGGTGGCTCTATGAATTCGAACCTGCGGCGAATTTGCTTTCTGCGGCAGAATACGTTGAGTTTTTGAACTCCGCCTGGGAAGATGCTCAGAGAACAATCAAAGGGCAGGTCAACGAATCGTGATTCCAAAGCCGTTTTTGAATGCAGTCGTCGCTATGGCCGTAAGTAAAGTCACCGTCGTTATCAGCCAGGGACAGGGACGCAATCCCGTCCGCCGACAATTGGAAGAAGACATCGCCACGGCGTTGCTCACAGAACCCGGTGTCGATGTGTCGCTGGTGCCGCACCTGTATGACATGTCACACGATCACACGGGATTGCTCTTCCTGCGATCTGTCCCCGGAAACCTCGTCGTGCTGAGCTGGCTCTACGATCGCGCGACACGCTGGACCCTGGACCGCGCTGGCGTACGCGGGCACGAAGGTTTAAGTCTGCTTAAGTCGGCAGAAGAAGATGCAGAGGACGACGAAGATGAGCTTGCTTCGAAAAATCGCAACGGCATCGGCAGTGTCAATGTTCCGAACCGCCGAGTCTATGCGATCGACCTGCGCTGTTCTGTCAGTGCCGACGATTTCATTCGCGAAGTGCGGCGGATTGCCGGCGAGAATACAGTCCAGACCGTCGAACTGATGAGTTGGATCGGAGGGACTCCGAAACCCGAACAACTGCAGCGCTACCTGCAGCCGGAACGCATGCTCGAAGCCCGCCGGGCTTTTGACAGCGGCAATGCAACGCTGGAAGATAAAGCGGTGCTGCCGGAAGACACAGGGCGGCGCTGGTATCCGGTGATCGATTATAGTCGCTGCACAAACTGCATGGAGTGCATCGATTTCTGCCTGTTCGGTGTTTACGGCGTCGATGCACTGGATCGGATTCTCGTTGAGCAGCAGGACAGCTGTAAAAAAGGCTGCCCGGCCTGCAGTCGCGTGTGCCCGGAAAACGCCATCATCTTCCCCCAGCACAAGACGCCGGCGATTGCCGGAGCCCAGGGCGAAGTCGGGGGACTCAAAATTGACCTGTCAAAACTGTTTGGTGGCGACAGTGGTGAATCCGCGATTGACATGGCTGTCAAAGAACGTGATCGGGAACTTATTCTGGACGGTCGCGAAGCGGTCGGCACGTCCATCGGCATCAAACAGAAAGTCCGTGACGAGATTGATCAGCTCATCGCGGATCTGGATGCTCTGGAATTCTGAAGCGGACGACACACCAGTCACTGCGAGAATCGGATGAAACCTGTCGTCTCGACAATATTGCTTGTGCTGCTGAATTCGGAGCGAGCGGGTGCCGACGAACTGATCCACTTCAACCGCGACGTGCGGCCCATTCTGTCGGAGCACTGCTGGCAGTGTCACGGTTTCGATGAACACGCCCGGAAATCCGGATTGCGACTGGATGTACGCGAGAATGCGATTACTGCAGCCGAGTCCGGAGCCATTGCCATTGTGCCGCATGATGCCCATGGCAGCGAGCTGCTCAAACGCATTGCGAGTGCTGATCCAGACACGCAGATGCCGCCTGCGTCGTTCAAAAAACCGCTTTCGACGATACAAATCGAGACGCTGCGTCAGTGGATTGCCGAAGGTGCGATCTTTCAACGGCACTGGTCGTTCGAGCCAATCACCAAACCGGTTGTGCCCGCAGTGGTTGATGTGCCAGCGACCGACATTGGCGTGAATCCCATCGATGCGTTTGTAGCAGCCACCCTGATGCAGCACGGACTGACGTTCGCTCCCGAAGCGTCACGCGAAGTGTTGTTGCGTCGAATCAGTCTGGATCTGACCGGGTTGCCACCGACTCTTGACGATTTGGACCGCACCAGCGAATCGTACGAACAAGCTGTTGATCGGCTGCTGGCATCGCGGCATTTTGGTGAACATCTCGCTGTCGACTGGCTCGACACCGCCCGTTACGCGGACACCAACGGATATTTTGGCGACAAGCCGAGACAAATTTGGCTGTGGCGAAACTGGGTGATTGATGCGTTCAACCGCAATATGCCGTTCGATCAGTTTACGGTGGAGCAGCTTGCCGGAGACCTGTTACCAAATCAACCACGGCGCAGCGCATCGCGACGGGCTTCAATCGGAATCATATCGCGAACAATGAAACCGGAATCATCGACGAAGAATATCGCACCGAGTATGTGATCGATCGAGTCGATACGACACTCACCACCTGGATGGGACTCACCGCAGCCTGCGCTCAATGCCATGACCACAAATACGATCCGATCACACAGGTCGAGTTTTATCAGTTGTTCGCGCTCTTCAACAATGTGCCCGAAACGGGACTCATCGTCGCCGACAATCCGCCACCGCTGATCACCGTCACAACTCCTGCACAGGACCAGCAATTGGCAGCACTGACCGCAGCCACGACGGAAGCCGCAAACGCATTCGCACCGTTGCGCTCTGCACTCGACACGCAGATTGCTGCGTGGGAACCGGACGCGCTGGTCTCTTTACCGTCTCCACCGGAAGAATCGCGCGTGGTGCATGAACCACTCAATGGCCAGATTGCCGAAGACACAAAACACATCGGCACGAAATTGATGTTTTCGGCGGGCATCAGAAACCAGGCAGCGAGTTTTGATGCCACGCAGCACGCAGAACGATCCCTTCCCGGTTTCGATGCTGATGCCCGATGGAGCATCGGGCTTTGGATTCTGCCGAAAGGTTCGCTGAGTTGTCCGCTGTCAAAGATCGCACCTGAAGGAAATCGCCAGGGTTTTGAGATCCTTTGGCAAAAGGGCCGAATCGGTGTCAATCTTGTCGAACGCTGGGGCGTCAGTGCCATAGAAGTCGTCACGCGCGAGCCGATGACGTCCGGTCAATGGCATCATCTGGTTGTGAGTTACGACGGTTCGCTAACTGCTGCTGGTTTGCGTGTCCTGATCGATGGCGCGCCCGTGGGTCTGGACGTTCATCGCGATTCGCTCGCGGGCGTTTCGATACCCCGGAGGTCCTGCGAATCGGACGGCGGGATTCCGGTCTGGGCTACTACGGCCAGATCGATGAACTGCGGATTGTCCAGAGTTGTCTGACAGATTTGGAAGTCGCTCAATGGTTTCATGGCGAACAGATTCGCGGCATCATCGAGAAGAAAGCCGACACCCGCAACGGTCGGGATACCGACACTCTGCTGGATTATTACATTGATCGCCATGCGGAGCCGTCCGTACAGCATGCCCGCACGCTGGCGAAGACAACTCAACGCGCCGAACAGATGTTTCGCGAATCGCTTCCAACCACGCTGGTGATGGAAGAGCTTCCGGAGCCTCGCGACACGCACGTTCTGCTGCGAGGTCAATACGATCAACCGGGCGCTGTTGTGGAGCCGGGCATTCCAGCGATCTTCACAAACTGGCCCGCCGATGCGCCGCGGAACCGACTGGGATTCGCCCGTTGGCTGGTTTCCCAGGAGAATCCGTTGACTGCGCGCGTGGCTGTTAATCGATTCTGGAAGCAGTGCTTAGGAGAAGGTCTTCTGCGGACGCTGAACGACCTGGGCACACAGGGAGCACCACCAACGCATCCGGAGCTGCTTGACTGGCTTGCCGCGACATTTCGGGACAGCGGCTGGAATATTAAGGCGATTCTGAAGCAGATCGTCATGTCGCGAACTTATCGACAGGATTCAGGATTCCCGGACGCCCCGCCAACAGATGCTGACCTGCTGAATCGGTGGCTCGCGCGCGGCCCCCGTTTTCGCATGTCGGCCGAAATGATTCGCGACCATGCGCTGGCTGTGTCCGGGCTGCTGCGTCCGCAGATTGGCGGCCCCAGCGTGAAGCCATACCAGCCGCCAGGACTGTGGGAAGAAGTCTCGTACAACGCCGAAGACACATATGTCCAGGACTCCGGAGATGGTTTATGGCGACGCAGCCTGTACACCTACATCAAACGTCAGGCACCGCCGCCGTCGCTCCTGGCATTCGACGGCCCGACGCGAGAAAAATGCACTGTGCAGCGACCGAGTACCAATACGCCGCTGCAATCGTTGATCCTGCTGAACGATCCGACATACGTCGAAGCCGCCCGAGTACTTGCAACACGGGTTTTGCAAACGAATTTTGACGACGACACGCGGCTGAGACAGTTGGTTCGTCGCGTGCTGAGCCGATTTCCCGACGATCACGAGTTGAGCCTTCTGCGCGGTCTGCTGCAGCGTCAGCGCGAACACTTTTTGGTCACCCCTGCGAATGCGAAGATGCTGGTTGCAGTGGGCGAGTGGAAACTCGATGAGTCCATCGAAGTGATCGAACTCGCAGCCATGACCGTGGTCGCTCACACTTTGCTGAATCTTGATGAGGCCATGACACGACGATGATTGCAGGACTGAATCGCCGACATTTTCTGAATCAAGCGGGACTGAGTCTCGGGAGTGTGGCACTCGCATCGCTGCTGGAAGAGGCACGCGGCGGCAGCCGCATCTCCGGCATGTCCAACGGCGGTGAACATGTAGTCCATTTTCCAGCGCAGGCAAAGCGTATCATCTACCTGTTTATGCATGGCGGACCTTCGCAGCTGGATCTTTTTGATCATAAACCCGGACTTCGAATGCGTCACGGCGAAGAGCTGCCTGAATCCGTTCGAGCCAATCAGCGTTTGACCGGAATGACCAGCGGGCAGAAGTCATTCCCGGTGACAGCGTCACTGTTTTCGTTCGCGCAGTATGGAGAACGCGGAGCCTGGGTGAGTTCACTGCTGCCGGAAACCGCGAAGATTGTGGACGATTTGTGCATTGTGCATTCGATGCACACGCAAGCCATCAATCACGATCCGGCCGTGACACTGCTTCAAACCGGACATCAGCAGCCGGGCCGTCCCGGTTTCGGTGCCTGGGCCAGCTATGGACTGGGCAGTGAAAACAGGAACCTGCCTGCGTTTGTTGTTCTGCTCTCCAGGGGCAGCGCAGCGCGGCCGGCAGACCCGCTGTATGCGAGGTTGTGGGGTTCCGGATTCTTGCCGTCGAATCATCAGGGCGTCGCGTTTCGAACGGGCGGAGATCCGGTCCTGTATCTGTCGAACGCGCCGGGGATCGATATTGCCACGCGTCGTGATGAGCTGGATGTGCTTGCAGCGCTGAATTCAAAGCAGGCCTCCGTGCAGCGAGATCCGGAAATCGAAACGCGGATTTCACAATATGAAATGGCGTTTCGTATGCAGAGTTCCGTCCCCGATCTGGTGGATCTGCATGATGAAAGTGATTCCACGTTCGAAGCGTACGGCCGTGAAGCGCGGGAACCGGGTACGTTTGCTCGTCATTGTCTGCTGGCCCGGCGCATGGCGGAACGCGGCGTGCGATTTATCCAGCTTTATCATCGCGGATGGGATCAGCATTACAATTTACCGAGCGACCTGCGTCTGCAGTGCCGCGATGTTGATCGACCTGCCGCGGCGTTAATTCGCGATCTCAAACAGCGCGGCCTGTTCGACGAAACACTGGTTGTGTGGGGAGGAGAATTCGGTCGCACTACTTATAGTCAGGGTACACCAGAACCGATGAATTACGGACGCGACCATCACGGTCGATGCTTTACGATGTGGCTTGCCGGAGGAGGCATTCGCCCGGGAATCGTCCACGGTCAGACGGACGATTTCTGTTACAACATCGTGCGTGACCCCGTCCACGTCCACGATCTGAACGCCACGCTGTTGCACCAACTGGGTCTCGACCATACGCGGCTGACGTATCGCTCACAGGGCCGAGACTTCCGTCTGACGGATGTGCATGGACAGATCGTTGATGCGATTGTGCAGACCCGCCATGGTGCTTAGGCGAGCGGCAGATTTCTGGTTACCGTCGAAAACCGGGGGCTAGCGCTCTGCGGCTAATAAAATCAGCCGCCACGCGCTAGCGTCCGGTTGTTCGGCTTCGTAGTTCTTAACGCGGGCTTCGCCCGCACCCCAGAGGCGAGGTGTCGCGACTTCGCCGCTCCCCGGACACGGATGTGTTGCGCGCGGAACATCCTGTCAAATCGCAGTCGTGGCATCCTGCCACGAAGGTTTTTTCGCTTATTGCCAATTCCGAAGGCTGGTTTGTCGTATTGCAAGGAAGGTGGGCGGTCGAAGACCGCCCGCCTTCGGACTTGGCCCCCGGAACGGCGCTCAGGTTGCACCTCTGCAGAGCCTTATCCTCCGTCCGGGTCGGGAGCATTCTGGCCATGCCACGGCTTTTAATGCAACCGCGCGCCTTGCCAAAATTCTGTGTGGCCGCGCCTTTGCCGGTTTGTGATCGCGTTCTCTGAAGATCACTTTATTGAGGCCATTGAGTTCCTCAGAACAAACTCTGCGAAAATCGGCGAGTGATCCGACGCGGGATGGAAAACACGGCGTACTACCCTCACGATGATGTTATCACACACTCATCACAGGGAGCACGCCGTGCAGTTCGCCAAACGATTTCTCGAAAAATTCAGCAGCCTCATTGTGACAGTACTGTCGTGTTTTGACAGAGTCATTTTCAAGGGTTATTTGCCGTTTCACAGCGAAGCAGAGCTGAATTCCTGGGTGGACTACACTCTGCGAATCCGCCGCGTCGATTTTGTCACCCAACTGGAAAAGCGATCGGAAGAACTGGTCGATCACGCCAAAGCCTTTGCTGCGAAGGCTGATCGTCCGTACGAATACCGGCAGGGCAGATTTCGCAAAGAGAAATTCATTCAGGACATCATTCGCAGGGACAATCTCACCGAGGGACTGGTCGCCGTGCTGTGTACTCAGGAAACGTGCCGCAGCATCAAGCTGGCCTATGCCGACAAGCGGCCGCGTCTGATCTTTGCGAAACGTCCGCAACGCGTGCTGTACTACTATGTTCTTGACCGCGATTTCGGACTGATGTACATCCGGCTGGAAACCTGGTTTCCCTACACCATCCAGGTGTACGTGAATGGACACGACTGGCTGGCGCGACAGATGCTCAGACGGAAAATGGGCTTCGTGCAGCGGGACAATGCGTTCACTCAGCTGGATGATCCACAGCAGTCTCAGCAAATTGCGGATCAGTTCGCTCAGATCAACTGGGTGAAGCAACTGTCGAAGTGGGCTCGCCTGGTAAATCCGCATATCGACAAAGGCGGCTGGTTGCATGGAAAGGATTACTACTGGGTCACCGAACAGGCAGAATATGCCAGCGACGTGATCTTCAAGGATCGCTCGAAGTTGAGGGACCTTTATCCGCGGCTCCTGGATCATGCTGTGGTGAATTTCTCAGCGAGCGATATTTTAACGTTTCTGGGTCGGAAACTGACCGGGAATTTTCTCGGCGAGGTTCTCACCGACTGCAAGAAGAAACGTGAACCCGGTGCACGTGTGAAGCATCGAGTGAAAGAGAACTGGATCAAAATGTATGACAAATTTGGTCTGGTTCTGCGCGTGGAGACGGTCATCAATTCTCCGCGTGAATTCCGAGTCCGTCGAAAGCGAATTCGGAAAGGGCAACCAACAATGGTTTGGTGTCCGATGAATAAAGGCGTGACCAACCTGCCGAGTTATCAGCGGGTGTGCCGCGCCGCCAACGACCGCTACCTGAATGCGCTGTCCGTTGTGAATGATCCGACGCCTGCCTATCAGCAGGTCGCCGATCTGACAGAGTCGAAAACTCATCAAGGTCGCCGCTATGCCGGCTTCAACCCGGCCCGCAAAGACGATGTGCGTCTGTTCCAGGCGGTGCTCTCCGGAGCTCACGAGTTGCGTGGCTTCCACAACTGCGACATCCGTGAATCTCTACATGGGGTGGTTCGCGATCCGACTGAACGTCGTCGCCGTGCCAACGCCGTGTCACGAATGCTGAAACGCCTGCATGTCCGAGGACTCATCGCCAGGATCCCCAGAACTCGCCGCTGGAGAGTCACCTCACGAGGACATTCGCTTCTCGGCGCAATGATCCGACTTCACTACCACGGAATACCTCTTGCTGCATAAAATCATGCGCGCACCGTGCGCTTATGAAACAGAGTAAGACTCTAATCTTCCGCTCGCGTTAGAAGAGCGTGTAGATGAATGGAGCGGCCGCAGTGCTGGTAAGCAGCAATAATCCCCCCAGCGCCAGCAGGACCAGGACGATTGGCCCCAGCCACCACTTCTTGTTCGTCATGAGGAATTCCAGAAACTCTCTGAAGATTGACGTGTTCCCTTCGGATTCAGCGATCCGGGCAAAGCTTTTTGATGGTTCCTCTTCGATCACCAAAGTTACTCCTCCGAAATGAACAAAACAACGGCCTGCATCCAGTTTCTTTGAATCGCACACACCTGTCCACTGGAAACGGCAGAAGTATGCCTGAATTCAAAACTGTTTCAGATAGCGACGCAGATCCGTTTGCTGAGTCTTTTGTTCCCAGTAGCTTTCGACTGAAGGCTTGCGGAGACGAAGTGGATCATGCCCCATTCGTCGCAGCATAATGCCGACCGGGACGAACACACTCCAATAGATCAAGAAAAGGATGACATGCGAAACCAGCCAGCCAATCGGAAACGCCAGAATCATCCAGCCGACGAAAATGGGTTTGAGTATTCGCGGGAAGAGCATTCCCGGAACACCAACCAACAGCGCAAGCATTC
>JBBJME010000375.1:0-5736 GCA_037719765.1 Planctomycetaceae bacterium | reverse complement strand
GGGATAACACGGTAATTCCCGATTATTCGCAGTTTTTTTGTCCCTCGAATTGATCTTGGCCTGGTTTTCGGGATCAGAGTAAACTGCGGTTTCCTTATCGCTCATACGGAAACCCGGCACGATGTCGATGCGCTGGAAATGGATTTCGCTGCTACTGCTGCTGGCACTGACTCAGATCGGGTGCGTGCATCGTCGCGTCACGATCAATTCCTATCCGTCCGGTGCGCTCGTGAAGGTTGATGGCAAGGATATTGGCTATACTCCCGCCTCATTCGACTACACGTGGTACGGCACGCGCGAAGTGCAGTTGCTGCGCGACGGCTACGAAACGCACACAGAATTGGTGGAGATTCCGGCTCCGTGGTATCAGAAGTTTCCGCTGGATTTCGTGAGTGACAATTTTCTGGGGCGCACATCACCGATCATCGGCAGTTTTCATTTCAGCTGGAACCCAAGCGAACTGACTTGTCCAGCAGCGTGATGCGGCGGGCCGGTTCGCTTCGCAGTGAAGCTCTGCACGGCCAGTAGCAGTGTTTTCATACTGAAAAACCCTGGACTGTTGCACTTTCGTCGTTCTCGGCGTAACCTCGTGTCGGTCCAGTGCCTGTTTTGAACGCTGGGTTCTGTGAGTGACGACCTGTTTGCAGATAAAAGAGGTGTGCTATGAAGATTTCGGGAACGCTGCTGGCCATGCTGGTTCTTTCCGGAGTTGCGTGGGCTCAGGAAGAACTGACTGACGCCGACAAGCAATTCATTACCGCCATTCAGGCAGCTGGCGGACAGGCCATGCCGCTGGCAAAAAATGATGCTCGACTGTCCGTCGCGTTTCATCTTTCAGACAAAGAGATTACCGATGAAACACTCGCAGTTGTGAAAGATGCCGCCAACGTTTATTCGCTCAATCTGCGCGGCACAAAAATTACCGACGCAGGCCTGGCACAACTCACAGGACTCAAGGGGCTCACAAAACTTCATCTCGAAAAGACGGCTGTGACTGACGCTGGTCTGGCACACTTGTCCGGTCTTCCGGCATTGGAGTATCTCAATGTGTATGAAACGAAAGTCACCGACGCCGGGTTGGCGCACCTCAACAACCTGAAAACCCTTCGCAAACTGTATGTATGGCAGACGACCGTTTCAGAAGCTGGTGAAGAGACGCTCAAGGCCGCGATCCCGGAAATTGAAATTGTGCCGGACTTCAGGAAGGATCGCGAACGAGTCGTGGTTGAAGCCGTGCGTGCAGCGGAAGATGAAGCGAAGCATGTGGAAGAACTGGCTGCGATGATTGTGGCGCAAGGCACAACCATCACGGAAACCGCCGCAGCGTCTGAAGCCGCTGCGAAAGTTCAGGTTGATGCACAGGCCGCTCTGGACGCCGCCACAAAAGCCCTGGAAGCTGCGAATGCTGCGAAAGCGGCTGCAGACAAAGCTGTGGTCGATCTGAAAGCCGATCCAAATTCTCCGAAAGATGCCATCACAGCGGCTGAAACGGCTGCTGTGGAATCCCAGAAAACGGTTGAAGCTGCAACCGCGGCTGTTGAACCATTGAAAAAGCCTGCGGAAGAAGCCAAGGTAAAAGCCGACGAAGCAAAGAAGAAAGCCGACGAAGCCACGGCCAAGCTCGCTGAACTGAAGACGAAGTCGGATGCCGCCATAGCAAAGGCAGCGGAATTGAAGACGAAGCAGACGAACTGACGAAGAAGTAGTACCTTGTCAACGCTCGATCTTCGATGTAGTACTGAACCCAAATTCTTAGTTTGTAATGCCTCAAGAGACCACCAACACCGCAAGGGAGTTCAGTCGAAACCGCAGACGGTGAGTCGGCGGTCCCTTCGAGTCGTTCTACCTGGCGTCGGCTGAGTCCGCAGAGACGTCCGGCATCATTCGCGAATTGGTACTGGTGGCAACCTGCTGCTGTTTGCGTCCCGAACGTCCGGCGGTCTGTGCCGCAAACAGGCCGCCTGCCACGGCGCCGAGCAGATGACCTTCCCAAGACACGTGTTCGCCGGCTGTCGGCAACAACCCCCAGAACAGCGTCCCGCCATAAAGCACACCGACCAGAATTGCAGCGATCGCCGAAACGACTTTTCGTTCATAGAAACCAGCCGCCATCAGATAAGCCGTGAGGGCATAAATCAATGCGCTGGCACCGACGTGAATTTTGTAACGGCCAAGGACCCACAGCATGATCCCGGACATCACTGTCAGGCAGATGATGACGCGCTTTGGATTCGGGCGAGTGAAAGCCAGCATCAGCAGCAGCACAACCAGCGGCACGGTATTGCCCAGCAGATGGTGAATCCCGTCGTGCAGGAACGGCATTGTAAAGATCCCGATGAGGCCGCGCAGGGTGCGAGGTTCCAGTCCAAAAGTATTCAGATCGACAACTGCAGCCGACATGGGAAGATTGATCAGATACACAGCCCAGATAAAACCGACGAAAGCCAGAACGCTCAGCAGGTTTTTTGAGTTGAAGATTCATGAAAGTACTCCATCATCCAGGCTTATCCAGCATCTGTGGAAATGGCAAAAATCACCGGACGCAGCATGAACGCCCTCGACGCGGATGCGGATCAAAGTGTTTCGTGCCACAGCAGCAACCTTTTGATCTGCTTTTCCATGAGCGGATTCTCAGGATATCTGAACATGGCGGCGGAAGTCATGTGGGGAGCGACGGGGGAATTGATGGCGACCGTGAGAGTACCTCAATCTCGCGGCTCCGCCCAGCGCGAAGTTGGCGGTTGACAGAATTCTTTGCGTCGAAACGTCTACCAGTCGGGTAAAATCGCAGATAAACTGTACAAAACACGGTCTTCACTTTTTGAACTCCTGACGTTCGGTGTCCGATATGTCTCCCAGTGCTGTTCGCTATTCGCCCTGCTATACCGTCGATGACTATGAGCAATGGGAAGGTGACTGGGAATTGTGGAATGGAGTAGCGGTCTGCATGTCGCCCTCTCCATCGCCGCTGCATCAATATGTTGCGACTTCACTTGTTGCTGAGATTCGCGAGCAGCTACGAAAAAACAAGGGCTACAACTGCGTGGTGATTACTGAGGCCGACTGGCGGATCGATTCTTCAACGGTTGTTCGGCCGGACGTCTCGGTCCTCTGTCATGGACTTCCGAAGACATTCATCGACTATACTCCTGCCCTTGTGGCCGAAGTCCTGTCGCCTTCGACGCAACACAAAGATAGTACCGCCCACCTGATCATTGATGCGGATAAGAAGGCGATCGAGTTTCTGGAACTCGATCACGATCAGTTTGTTGAGAGACTGACAAGCGATGACCAGATCAATTTGTCACTCGAAGGCGACTGCCAGATTCAACTCACCCTGGAGCGGATTTTTTCAATGTGAAAACTGGAACGGCAGCCGGAATTTCATGTAGGATGGATCTTCATGTCCGTCGCATAGCCAGCCAGATCGACACGAACGATATTGCGCGGTGATCGTCCATAAAAAAGGACGCTGGTTGGCAATACCTCGGACATGACTGTCCAAGCTACAGAAATCGTTGTTCGCATCTTCCCACGGCAAACTATCCCTCCCGTCATTCCTCATCCGCCCTCAGTTTCGCCATCACGTTCAGGTCTTCCAGCGTCGATGTGTCTGAAGTCGATTCGCGGCCCGCGGCGACGTCTCGCAACAGGCGACGCATGATTTTTCCGCTGCGGGTTTTCGGCAATGCCGCAGCGAAGCGAATCTGATCCGGTGTGGCCAGTGCGCCGATCGTGTGGCGGACGTGCTGGATCAGTTCCTTCTTAAGGTCATCGTTTCCTTCGCCGCTTTTGAGTGACACAAAGCAGCAGATACCTTCCCCTTTGATTTCATGCGGAAATCCGACCACGGCTGCTTCCGCAACTTTCGGATGCGCAACAAGGGCGCTTTCGACTTCCATTGTGCTCAGGCGATGCCCCGCAACGTTGATCACATCATCCACGCGCCCCATCACCCAGATGTAACCGTCTTCGTCATGCCGCGCCCCGTCGCCGGCAAAATAGCAACCGGGAATATCGGAGAAGTACGTCTTCTTGAAGCGTTCGTGGTCGCCGTAGAGAGTTCGCAGCATTGATGGCCACGGCTGTCGCATTACCAGCAGACCGCCTTGGTTCGGTCCGAGACTCTGACCATCACGCGTGACGATGTCGGGTACGACGCCTGGCAAGGGGCGAGCACAACTGCCTGGCTTCGTCGCAGTGACGCCGGGCAGCGGACTGATCATGATGGCACCGGTTTCTGTCTGCCACCACGTATCGACGACCGGACAACGTTCCTGACCGATAACGCGATGATACACATCCAGGCTTCCGGGTTGATCGGTTCACCGACCGAACCGAGCAACCGCAGGCTCGACAGGTCATATTTCTCCGGCCACTGGTTGCCCCATTTGATGAACGCGCGAATGGCGGTGGGAGCTGTATAGAAAATGCTGACTTTGTACTTTTCGATTATCTCCCAAAAGCGACCTTCATCCGGCCAGTTGGGTGCACCTTCATACATCACCACCGTCGCACCGTTGGACAACGGGCCGTAGCAGATGTAACTGTGTCCGGTAACCCAGCCGATGTCTGCGGTACACCAATACGTATCTTCGTCCTTCAGGTCAAAGACCCATTTCGACGTCATCATCGTGCCGAGCAGATAACCCGCAGTCGTATGCAACACACCTTTGGGCTTTCCGGTACTGCCGGATGTGTACAGAATGAAGAGCGGATGTTCGCTGTCGAGTTGTACCGGGTCACAGTCAGCCGACATGCCTTCCATCAGTTCGTGCCACCAGAAATCGCGGTCCGGCACCATATCGACATCACCGCCGGTCCGGCGCACGACGACGACTTTTTCCACGGATGGCGATTTATCCATACTCGCGTCAACTGCGGCCTTCAATGGTACCTCTTTGCCACGACGCCAGCCCCCGTCCGCTGTGACAATGACCCTGGCCTGAGCATCATTGTTTCAGTCGGCCACGGCGTCGGCATAAACCACCAAAGATGATGGAATGAACGGCACCGATGCGCGCGCAGGCGAGCATCGCGATCGCCAATTCCGGAATCATGGGCATATACAATGTGACGCGATCACCCGTCTGCACGCCCAGCTTCTTCAGCACATTCGCAAACTTGCAGACTTCGCGATGCAGATCCTGATAGCGAAGAACCCGTGTATCGCCCGGCTCGCCTTCCCAGATGATGGCTGCTTTGTTGCGATTCGAGCCCTTGAGATGTCGGTCGATGCAATTGTAACTGGCGTTGATCTTGCCTCCGACAAACCACTTCGTATCAGGCATGTGCCCCTGCATGACGGCATCCCAGCGGCGAAACCAGTCCAGATTTCCAGCCATTTCCCCCCAAAATCCCGCTGGGTCATCTTTGGCTCGATGCCACATCGCTTCATACTGCTGCTCGCTGCTGATATGAGCACTTGCGGAAAATGTGGCGGGCGGGGCAAAAGTTCGAGTTTCCTTCAGAGAGCTTTCAATATTCTGGTTGCCGGATTGGGTCATGCGTCTGTGAGCTCCGCGGGGTAAGACGGCGATGGTGGATGGATTCAGACCCGCCATTTTGAGGACAGTCGCCCGAATTGTCCACCAGCCGGGCCGGGCAGTCATTTCTTTCTGCCGGAAAAGACTTCTGCCAGCGTCAGTATCGACCGACTGAATTCGAAGGGATACTTCGATGTTTGCGAGTGATACTGCCGTTCGATGTCACCAATTGTGGTTCTGTGAGTCCTTC
>JBBJME010000131.1:0-18806 GCA_037719765.1 Planctomycetaceae bacterium | reverse complement strand
AAAGAAGGCGATCACTCACGGGCCACGTACCATTTGCGAACCGGATATCTGCCTCAGGGTCCCGTTGACTATCCGACGCTCGGGTCGGTGATCAGCAATGAACTTGGCACCAACGACTCGGAGTTGCCGAACTTCGTTAGCATTGCTCCGTTCCGCGCTTTCAGCCCGGCAGCCTACGGTCCCGGTTTCCTCGGACCACGACGGTCCCCGCTCGTGGTTGGTGAAGGCGGGCGAGTCCTCTCGGTCGATGAACAGGCCAGCTACGGCCAGTCGCTCAAGGTCGAAAACCTCAAGCAGCCGGACAGTGTGACTTTGCGCCAGGCGGATCGCCGACTGGCATTACTCAAGGATTTTGACGCTGGATTTCGTGACGTGCATCCGGGTCTGCCAGTCGGAAGTCACGAATCCGCGTACGCGCAGGCGGTGCGCATGATGCGGTCGTCGGCTGTTAAGGCGTTTGAACTCGACGACGAAGACGACACGCTGCGCGAGGCGTACGGGAAGAATCAGTTCGGCCAGGGCTGCCTGCTGGCGCGTCGACTTGTGGAGCGGGGAGTGCCGTTTGTTGAGGTCTCCCTCAACGGAGTGCAGAGTAACCAGAGTTTTGGCTGGGACACACATGCGAACAACTTCGAAGCGGTTAAACAACTGACATCGGTACTCGACCCCGCATGGGCGACGCTGCTTGAAGATTTAAGGCTTCGCGGCCTGCTCGATTCGACGCTGGTCGTGTGGATGGGAGAGTTTGGACGCACGCCGCGCATCAACGGCAGCAGCGGGCGCGATCACTGGGCCGTCTCATGGACTACGGTGTTGTGCGGAGGCGGGATCATGGGTGGCCAGTTCCTGGGCGAAACGACGGAGGATGGAATGGCGGTCAAGGATCGACCAGTTTCGGTCGCAGATCTGCTGGCCACGATCTGCCTTGCCGTGGGTGTTGACCCGAGGAAGCAGAACATGTCGAATGTTGGTCGTCCGATCCGAATTGCCGATCCCGACGCGAAGCCCATCACGGAGATCCTCTCATGATGGGACGCTGGCGTGCAATCATGAGCATCGTGCTGCTGACAGCCGGCGTTTTGTGTGCGGACGAGCCACAGCAGGAAACTTCGGCCTCGGATTCTGCCGCCGTCACCCGCGACATCATTTACTTTTACCGTGAGCACCCGATCTTCATTCGTGTTCGAATCGAGATCGACCAGACTCCCTTTGAACGTTCATGGATTGCGTACGTTGAATCGCTGTTCGCTGAACTCGACCTCGACGGAGACGGCAGTCTGCGGCTGGAAGAGATCTCCGTTCCGTCAAGTGCCGGCAGCGAAGGACCTTCACCCGAAGCGGTGCGGCTTGCGCGGGATCCCGATCTCTGGTCCGCAGACAGAAGTCCGTTTGATCAGGCGATCACAATCGACGAGCTGACGGCGTTTCTTGTCGTAAATGGTCGCGGGCCGTTTCAGGCTGTGGACGCGGCATCCGTACCAGTCAGCAATGATTCAGTTGGCACGACACTGTTCGGGCTGCTGGATCTCAACTCAGATCACATCCTTTCCAGTGAAGAGCTGGAGTTGGCGATGAAGACGCTGCGTCGCAGGGATCTTGACGACGACGGGACGTTTGGTACGACGGAATTGGGAGCCTCGGGAAATCCGTATGTCGCGACGCCTGCTGCCGCACCGGCAGAATCTCCTCGACCTTTTGCCGCGTTGACTCCCGGCTCAGCACCGATCGCGGTTCTGCGAGAACTTGAACGTCGCTACGCACAGAATCCGTCAGTGTCGTCCGGAGATCGCAGCACCCTGAGCCGTGTGATCGGGCGGCAGGAACTGGGACTCGAGGCCGATGTCTTCGATCAATACGACTTCGATAAAGACGGAAGACTGGACCGCGATGAGTTGCGAGAATTGATTCGTCGTCCGCCGCCGACTCTGGAACTGGTCGTGCGACTTGGCACCCGGGCAGAAGGTGCTCCTGTCGTGGAAATGATCGGCACCGCAAAAAGGCAGAATATCGTCGTGCGACGCTCGGCAGATGGACTGGCGAGCATCGTCATTGACGATGTGCAGATCGAAATTGCGCAGGCCATGAGCGGGCCGGACGTGGCGCAGCAGTACCTGCTTGGGCAGTTTGCGGCAGCCGATCTTGATAAGAACAACTATCTTGACGCGAATGAAACCGTTCGCAGCAGCACATTCAGGGAGTCGTTCGCTGAATTCGATGAGGACAGTGACGGTAAACTGTTCGAAAACGAGTTGACGGTCGTTGTGGATGGCCGCATGAAGGCTGCTCGCAGCCGAACGCGGATGGACATCAACAGCCGTGGTCGCAACCTGTTCGAAATTCTCGATTCGGATCGCAATCGCAGTCTCAGCCACCGCGAGCTTGCTCAGGCCGTCAAGCGAATCGAACTTTGGGATGCCGACGGTGATCGTGCCGTTTCGGAAGCCGAGATCCCGCAACTTTATCAGATCTCATTCGGACCGGGGCAGCCTGAGTTTCGAGGCGTACAGATTCCTGGCGAGGCCAAACGTTCTATCGGCGAAACTGCCTCTGCGTTTTCAGCCGCACTCATGTGGTTCGAAAGGCTGGACCGCAACGGTGACGGCGAACTGACACGGCGGGAGTTTCCTGGTACGATTGCAGAGTTTCAAAAGATTGATCAGAACTCAGACGGTGTCGTAGACACTGCAGAGGCTACGTTTGTGAAATAGGGAGTGCTTGATGATGTCATCGCAACGGTCACAACTTTTTCTGGGACTTCTTGCCGGAGCTTTCGGCATTGGTCTGACACTGACGCTGGCCGCCACCGCCACGCAGGACGACAAACCGCGACCGGTGGAGGAGCTGATTCCAGCCGGAACTGTGCTCTTCGCGGGGCAGGACGGGATGGAGAAGCACAAGGCCGCATGGGAGAATACGGCGGCGTATGAATCTATGTACGAATCCGGCATGTTTCGCGTGGTAGAAAAGGTTTTTGAATGGGTTGGCCAGATGTCCGGATCGCAGCAGAATCCGGAAGTCGAAGAAGCCATGAAGCACCTGGAAGCTCATGGTTTGACGATTGCGGTTTCGTTGCCGGGCGCACAGGGTCCGCCGATTCCACAGGTGACCATTGTCCTGCACAAAGCGGCGAAATACGAACCAATGCTCAGCGGACTGGCTCGCAGCCTCGGTGGCGCTGCGGGCGCACAGTTTGACCAGCAGGAAGTGCAGGAGAGAACCGTCACCCTCGCGATGATTCCCAACTCGCCCGGCATCGAAGTTGGCATTTGGGCGGAAGGCGAACACCTGATCGTGGTCGCGGGCCGGGACGCGGTCAGTGCCGGGATCTCGGTTGCCACGGGCGATGCACCGAATCTGACAACGAACAAACTGTGGACGAAATACAATTACAACACGAAAGATTTCGAGACCACATCCGTTGGCTGGCTCGATTTCAAGTCGCTGCGGAACACATTCGGCCAGATGCCCATTCCGGAATCTTCTGGAAAGACAGTCAATGACGTACTGAAAACCGTCGGGCTGCATAATGTCGATACGATCGCCGGACAATACGGATACAAGGGCAAAGCGCTCTGGTCGGAAACAGCGGTGGAAGTCGATGGCCCGCGATCTGGTTTACTGGCCCTTTCCAATCAGAAGCCGATGACGCTGGCCGATCTGCCGCCGCTGCCAGCGAACACAAACGGCTTTAATGCAATGCGGATCGACCCGTCGGTCATGTGGGATACGCTGACTCAGCTTGTGAGAGATGGAATGGCGTTCGCACCACCTGAAGCCGCTGGTCAGACTGCAGGGGTGCTGGATAATCTGCCGCAGATCGTTGGCTTCGATCCAAAGACGGAATTGTTCGCGGCACTTGGCGATGTCACCTGCGTGTTTGCCGATCCGGATCAGGGGTTCTTTGGCACGGGCATGGGAGGCATGATCAAGGTTGTGGATGCAGAAAAGGTCCGGGCATCTGTCAATAAACTGCTGGTGAAGGCGGAACAGACATCCGGCGGCGAATTCAGGGTCCACCGGTCTCAGAAGCACGGCCGGGAAATGATGCTCTTCCAATTCGGCCCGGTTCAGGCGGGAGCACTGACGATCGACGATGGCTGGCTCATCGCCGGTCTGATGCCGCAGTCCGTCGAGGCGACTTTGCTGAGGATCGACGGCAAGCTCGATTCCTGGAAACCAAACCAGCTTCAAGCTCAGGCATTCGACGCGCTGCCGAAGTCTTTTACTTCAATCACTCTCGGAGACCCGCAAGGGAGCTGGCAGGCGTTGATCAAGTTGGCACCGATCATCCTGTCGGGCGGTCAGGTCGCTTTGAGAGAAGAACGCATCATTCCGCCGGGCATGGATTTGCCCATCACGATTGCCGACATTCCACCGGCTGAACTTGTCGTCCGGCCACTGTTCCCGAACGTGGCGGTCACGACATCGGACGAAAATGGAATTCACATCACATCGCGACAGTCCCTGCCAGGCATCCCGATCATCGGTGGGATCAGCGAGGGAAACGGAGTCGTGACCGTGGCCATCGGGACGGCGTTGCTTCTACCGGCCATCCAACAGGCTCGCGAAGCCGCCCGCCGGACTCAATCGAAGAACAACCTGAAGCAGATTGCACTGGCTCTGCATAACTTCCACGATGTTTATCAGAGCTTTCCGGCAGGAACGCATCCGAATGAAAAGCTGAAACCAGAGGAACGACTTAGCTGGCAGGCTGCGATCCTGCCGTTCGTTGAGCAGGCAGCATTGCATCAGTCAATCAATTTTGACGAGGCATGGGATGACGAATCCAATAAGAAGGCGGCAGAGACCCGAGTACCGATTTACATGAATCCTGGCTATCCGGCAGCTTCGGTCGGGGCGGCTGAAACTTACTATGTGGGGATTGCCGGACTTGGCAAAGACGCACCGATGCTTCCGGCAAACAGCAACCGCGCCGGGGTGTTCGCCGTCAATCGCAAGACCAGTATCCGAGACATCACCGACGGAACTTCCAATACGATGATGACCAGCGAGGCGTCCGGGCAGTTTGGCTCATGGATTGCCGGCGGCAATGCAACGATTCGACCACTGACGAAGAAACCGTATATCAACGGTCCGGACGGAATCGGGGGGCCATTTACCGGGGGCTGTCAAATCGGTCTTGCCGACGGTTCTGTGCGTTTCGTATCAGAAAACATCGACCCCGTTGTCTTTGAACACCTTTCCACGATGGCTGACGGTCAGATAATTTCAGAGTTCTGACGTGAGTCTGATCACTTTGGAAATTAATCAAAAACAAAATGCCGGGATCCTTGCTGCAGGGCCTTGCGCGGATAGCCAACCGCGAGTGATTGGAATTCCGTGTATCTGAGCGTGGGTAACTGGCGGAAAGGCGGATAAGCATGTACTTTGCAGTGGCGTTATCTCGCTGAACCGCGTGGGCAACTTCCCATGATGTGCTGCACAAGCGCGGCCCGATGAGCACGCGGTTCAACGAAGTGCTTCTTACATCATGAAGGAATCCCTGAGATGCTCAAACATCAGACCCTGGCCATTCAATCGCTGCTTCACCGTCGCGGTCAAATGAGTACCACCACGATTGTGTTCTTAGTCCTTGGGATTGTCTTTTTTGTGATGGTTGTCGTGGGGGCCGTTTTGCTTGCTCTGTTGCTGCCTGCCGTACAACAGGCACGCGCAGCCGCGCGACGAACTCAATCGAAGAATAACCTGAAGCAGATTGCACTGGCTCTGCATAATTACGAATCTACGTATCAAAGTTTTCCTGTCGGCACGTATCCGAATGAGAAGCTGAAACCAGAGGAACGACTCAGCTGGCAGGCTGCAATCCTGCCGTTCATGGAGCAGTCGGCTTTGCATCAGTCGATCAATTTTGAAGAGGCATGGGATGACGAATCCAACATGAAAGCTGCTGAGGCCAGAGTCCCCGTCTACATAAATCCAGGCTATCCTGCAGCTCCGGTCGGCGCGGCTGAAACTCATTATGTGGGGATTGCGGGACTTGGCAAAGACGCACCGATGCTTCCGGCAAACAGCAATCGCGCGGGAGTGTTCGCGTACAATCGCAAGACCAGTTTCAGAGACATCACGGACGGAATGTCCAATACGATGATGACCAGCGAGGCGTCCGGGCAGTTTGGTTCCTGGATTGCCGGCGGCAACGCGACGATTCGATCACTGACAACGAAACCGTACATCAACGGTCCCGACGGAATCGGCGGGCCGTATACCGGGGGTTGTCAAATAGGTCTCGCCGACGGTTCAGTACGTTTCGTATCGGAGAACATTGATCCGGTTGTCTTTGAGCATCTTTCCACAATGGCTGACGGTAATGTGATTGGGGAATATTGAAATGCCTGGGAATGACACAAAAATGAACTGAGGAATAATCCGTCATGGCAATTCGCGTTTCGTGTTCGTGCGGACGAACTTTGAATCTGGCCGATACGTTGCGCGGCAAGAAGATCCGCTGCCCTGATTGTTCAGCTGTGATCACTGTGCCGATGGCTGAATCCAGTGCCGCGCCGACGAGTGGTGTATCCAGTCAACGGAATCCTTCCGACGCACAACGCGGCACGACGCGTGCGAATGAAGAGTCATCGCATGCGCGAGGCAGCACGAATCAACCAGCGGGAAAGCCAGCGTCCTCCGCGCGGCCGAAGAAGCCTGCGAACCGAGGACAAAGACGAAGTTCTTCAGCGAATTCCGATGAATATGCCGACAGCGATGATACTGAATGGCTGGACGACGCTGCCTCAGCTTCCTGGGTTGAATCGCCCTACGAAACGTCCGCGATGCCCGGCAGATCGGCGCAGGGTTCAAGAGCAGGCAAGCGCAGTGGTGCGGCGGCCGGGTCAGCAGGCAAGTCGGGCATGCCGAAGGTCGTCAAGGTGTTACTGATCATGGCGGCAGTGGGCATCGTGCCAGTCGTGATCGTCATTGTGGTTCTGATGTCTGTCGGCGGCGGAGGATCATCAGACGCAGGAATTCCGGATGTGGCGAACGTCAAAGTGAAGGAGGAGATCTTTCCGCCGCGCCCAACGTTTCAGCCGACTTTTCCGTCTGGTGTGCAGTTAGCCCGAACGCGGTTGACGGGAAGCGGGCCCGGGGAGCAGACGCAGATGAACATCTACCTGCCCGTAGGCGAACATGCTGCACGCTCGCTGGGCTGCGTGCTGGTGGCTCCGGCGGGCACCAATCTGCTGATTGGCAATTCCCTGGACGGCGAAGATTATCACGATGAAACTCTGCCGTATGCCGAGGCTGGTTTCGTGACGATTCAGTATTCTTTGGATGGTCCGGTATCTGATCTGGAATCTGCTTCTGATGGCGAGTTCTCAGCGGCCTACAAGCTGTTCAAAGCTGCCGGTGCCGGCACGCTGAATACGCGCTGCGTGATCGAGTTCGTGAAGGCCCGGATCCCGGAAGTTGATCCGGCACGGATCTATACGGCAGGTCACAGTTCTGCCGGAACGGTGTCGCTGCTGGCAGGCGAATACCATCCCGATGTTGCCGCCTGCATCGCGTATGCGCCCTGTTCAGACACCGAGGCATTTCACGCTGATATCAGCGGAACATTCGGCGTGAATCTGCTGTTACCCGGCCTTCGGGATTTTGACCGCCAGTTTTCTCCGATCGCCAATGTGCAGAAACTGAAATGTCCATTGTTTGTGTTTCAGGCGCGCGACGACAGCGTTGTCGAAGCTGCGGAAACGAAACGCTTCGTCGATCAGGCTCGCGCGCACAATCCGCAGGTTGAATACGTTGAAGTCGATTTTGGCGAGCATTACGATTCCATGATCCAGCAGGGCATTCCGCGTGCTGTGCAATGGTTGAAGAACATTGATGCCGCGAAGAGCAGTGTGGTGAAGGAATGGCCGGCGAAATGATTGAGCAATCCTCGCCGATTCCAGTACTGTCGGGGCTCATATGACATACTGCGCCTCGCCGTTGGTCTGTGACGTTGCACATTTCGTGAGGGCTGGAAACCCGTCACCCCCACTTGCATTGGATATGTCGGCACTTCGGGCCTGAAACTCGCAACTTCAAAACCGTTGGCAACGGTTCAAACGAAATGACTTCCGACTCCCGGCTCACCGAATCGCAGTCGTCCCTATCCTGGAGATTTACAGATGTCTCGTCAACGTATTGTGGTTTCTAGAACTGCTCGATCTTCAATTCTGATCTGCTTTGTTTCTTTGTTGATCGGTTGCAGCGAATCAAATGAAGCGGTCGATTCAGGGACTGCGCCTGATACCTCGGCAGCTGAATCTTCTGCAGCGGATGCCACAGCCGTTGAGATCCGAACTCCGCAGCCTTCAGCCGCAGTCGCACCCGAAACTGCAGCGGTCGCACCCGCGACAGAAGACGCTGCACCTGTTGTCCCTGCACCACCGAAGTCCGGGCGTGAACCGATCTATACCGAAGAAGCCAACGGAAAAGTACTGATTGCAGCCGCATTGAAGAAAGCTCGGCGCGATCACAAACAAGTGCTCATCGAATGGGGCGGCAACTGGTGCGGATGGTGCTACAAACTGCATGACGTGTTCCATAACGATGCCGTCGTGCATCCGATCGTGCATGAAGAGTTCGAGCTGGTGCTGATTGACTCCGGCAAGAATCAGGATCTGATGCTGGAGTATGGCGGAAAAGATCGTCAGTACAGTTACCCGCATCTGACGGTACTCGACGAACAGGGTACCGTGCTGACCAACCAGGAAACGGGTTCGCTCGAAGAAGGTCCGAAGCACGATCCCAAACTTGTCGCTCAGTTCCTTCGCACATGGATTCCTGAAAAGATAGATGCTGAACAATTGCTGGCTGACTCACTGATGAAGGCGGCGGCTGAGGACAAGCACATGCTGGTCCGAGTGGGAACACCGTACTGCGGCTGGTGCAATATCCTTGCACAGTTTGTTCAGGACCACGAGTCGCTTTTTGCAACCGACTATGTGGATATCAAGATCGACACGATGCGAATGACGAATGGCGAACAGGCCGCGGCACGGTTGGCACCGAAGGAATCCGGTGGTGTTCCGTGGATGGTGATTCTCGACGCATCGGGAAAGGAACTTGCGTCATCACACGGTCCGGATGGCAATATTGGATATCCCTACAAGCTGAACGAGATCGCTCATTTCATTACGATGCTCCGTGACACTCGCAAACGACTGACGGATGCCGAACTGGACGCAATCGCCGCCGATCTGAACGCCTACCGGGACAAACGCGAGGCGAAGGGGCAATCGATCCACGACCGCTGACTTTTCAGCATGGCCTAATCCATCACGGAAACACGATTGTCAGCGGTGCCGTGTAAATTGGCTGAGCGATGCCCGTGTTTACGCCAGGCAGGCTGATGTTGGTGGCCTCGGTGTTGTCGAACAGGCTTTCGATGGTGAGCGCGCCGAATTGTGGTACAAGGGAGTTTGGTGCGACCGGGATGTTCTCAATCAGGATCGCGGCAGGAGCCTGCGAGTCCACGATATTCGTCGTCGTGCTGTTGATGGTTCCCGTGACGTTGTTCACATGGACGCCGTGATTCGCACCTGGGCTGTTTTCCGACTTCAGCGATGTGAAGTTCAATGCCGTTATCGTGTTGCTCAGATCCGTCACAGCACCAAGCTGAGTTTCCACCGTGCTCGCTGTAGTGCTGCTGACGGTCAGGGTTGGAGACGTCGCCACAAACAGGCCGGGACCATTGTTGTTGAAGATCTTCGCCACGCCCAGATTCAGGTTGCCCATGGAATTCTGAATGGAGACGCCGGCCCCGGTCACATCAGCGGGCACGGCACCAGCGGTGAGTGTGCCAGCGGTCACTGGCTGAATGCCAGGTGTGATCAGGTTGGAGTCAAATGTGACGGTGTTGAATAAAACGCCCCCGGTTGCCGCCTTCGTGACCGAGTTGCCGGAGAATCCAGTGACCGTTGTCGTCCCGGCTCCGGCAGAGCCGTCGACGACTATTCCGGATCCGGCAGATGACGAAACGGTCAGGCTGCTGAGTTGAACGGTGGCGTTACCGGTTGAACCGATTCCGGTCGATACGTTGACGGCATCCTGCTGGACGCTGATCGAGTTCGAAGCGGTTGCCGACATCGGAATCCCGGAAAGATTCAGCAGAAGATCTCCAGCCCCAGTCACGTTGGCGTCAATGCCGCTAATGCTTCCCACTGTGTTTGTAATGTTGAGGCCCGTTGCCGTGACCGTCCTGTTACTGGCAGTCGTATTGATTTCCAGTGCCGTGCTGTCTGGATTCTGAATCGTGACAGACGACAGGCTTGCCGACGAATCATTCAGCAGGATGCCTCGCTGCACCGGACTCGCGATCAACAGATTGTTCATGCTCACACCACTCGATGATGTCAGGCTAATCGCATCGCCGGGAGACGATGCAATCCGATTATTTGCCAGGGAAACACCCAGAACATTCGTACCGGTAACTCCACCCTGAACATCAAACCCGTTCGGCACCGTGTTGTTTGCCAGCGTGACATCGCCCACAATCCTGGACGGCAGTGCCGTCAGAGAACTGTTGACACCCGAGAGTGGCACTTTGACAGGAATCGTCTACGAACCAGCGGTATCCCGTTCCCACATTGCTTCCGAATTCTCTGTCATTGAAAATCAGTCCGCGAAAGTCGCCGAACCATATGGTGGAATCGGAATCGGCCGACAGGGGAAACCAATCAAGAGAACTGTAGTTGTTTCGTGTGTCCAACTCCTTCACCCGCCACGTGGCGCGCTGAGAAACGCGTCATGTACGGATCTGGCGCGTCCTGCGCTTCGGCAGTTTCTGCCGCTGCGACCGTGCCGAGCGTGAAGAGGATAAGGAACCAGCGATTCATGTTGATACGCAGTGGCGCAGAGACGAAATAAGCGGAGTTGTTCCTGCTGTATCGGCTGTGACAATCGTTCCGAACAAATCGAATTTGCGGCCTCAGAGCCCTCGTGAAAGAACCCGTGTAGATGTACCAATCCGGAAAGAAGGGCATGAATTGAGTGAACCCGCAGGACAGGGAATGCTGGCAATTTGTGCGGCGCTCGCGGGCGATCCGAACGTTTTCGGGACAAATGTGTCTTGAAGGGCCGGACCGCGTGCATTCGACGCAGTGAGGCGATTTGACTAAATTGCCGCCCGACACAAGCCTTCACGGTGCAGCCCGATTTTCCCTACTTGCAAATCTCTTCGTTCCTATGATCACAGAACTTCCAAAGACGTATGAACCCGCCGCCGCACAGACTCGCTGGGTTGAACACTGGCTGAGCCAGGGATACTGCAACGCGGATCCGACGCCGGGCAAGGAACCGCACACGATCATGATCCCGCTGCCGAACGTGACGGGTGCCCTGCACATGGGGCACTGTCTGAACGGCACGATTCAGGACCTGCTGACTCGCTGGCGTCGCATGCAGGGCAGGGTGGCTTTGTGGATGCCGGGCACCGACCATGCGGGCATTGCGACTCAGGCGGTCGTTGAACGTCGCATGTTGGAAGAGGAAGGCCTGACTCGCCACGACATCGGCCGCGACGCTCTCGTTGAACGCATCTGGAAGTGGAAGAACGAGTATGAAGCTCGCATCCTGAACCAGCTCAAGCAGATTGGTTCCAGCTGCGACTGGCGACGAGTTCGATTTACGCTGGACGAAGTCTGCAGCAAAGCCGTGCGGCGGACATTCTTCAAGATGTTCAGCGACGGACTGATCTATCGCGGCAAGCGCCTCGTGAACTGGGACACGTATCTCCAGACCGCCGTGGCTGATGATGAAGTGTTTCACGAAGACGTCGCCGGGCATTTCTGGACGATGAATTATCCGGTTGTCGATGACACTGGAAAACCCACCGGCCAGAAGATCAGCTTCTCCACAACGCGTCCCGAAACCATGCTGGGCGATACGGCCGTCTGCGTTCATCCCACCGACGAACGCTACACGGACCTGATCGGCAAGCACGTTCAGATCCCCGCCAACGGCCGCATCATTCCGATCATTGCCGATGCGCTATTGGCCGACAAAACTCTGGGCACAGGAGCAGTCAAGGTCACTCCGGCTCACGATCCGAATGACTATGCCTGCGGACTGCGCAACAACCTCGACATGATCAACATCCTGAATACGGATGGCACTATCAACGAAAACGGCGGAGAGTATCAGGGCCTCGATCGCTTTGAGGCTCGGAAAAAGATCGTGGCGAAGATGGAGAGTCTCGGACACTTCGAAAAGGTCGAGGACCGTGTTATCCCTATGATGTACAGCGACCGTTCCAAGACCGCGATTGAGCCATTCCTGAGCGATCAGTGGTTCGTAAAAATGGACACGCTGGCTCAAAGTGCGATCGATGCTGTTGAAGACGGCCGGGTTCGCTTCTTCCCGCAACGGTATGCAAAGACGTATCTCGACTGGCTGGGTGAAAAACGGGACTGGTGCATTAGCCGACAGCTGTGGTGGGGGCACAGGATTCCGGTTTGGACATTGGCTTCCGGCTTTCATTCAGAATTGGATGCGGAGAAGCATATTGAAGTAATGTTCAGAGCGAAGCCCTGGTGGCGCGAAGGCGTGATTCAGTTCGGCGTTTCCGGTGAAGAGATTGCGCCACAGAAAGTAGTTGGCACAGCAGCCTCGGTGCTGAGTGGGAGTTTTAAGATCCTTGCCTGTGTTGACGCTGGAAATCAAGACATCGAACAGGCGCTTATCGCCTCAGGCTTTGTCCAGGATCCCGACGTCCTCGACACCTGGTTCAGTTCCGCACTCTGGCCCCATGCCACGCTGGGCTGGCCGGATCGGGAGCATAATCCACCGATGGTTGGCGAGCCTTCGGTATCTGAGATTTCAAATTTGAAACCTCAAATTGAAGACACACGGAGGGCTGACGCCCTGCCGCTCGCCGGATTCTGAAACCGAAAACCGAAAACCGAAAACGAAGTCCTCGACTTCTTCTACCCCGGCTCGGTTCTCGTGACTTCCCGCGATATCATCACGTTGTGGGTCGCGCGGATGGTGCTGACGGGCCTGTACAACATGGGCGATGTGCCGTTTAAGCACGTCTACATCCATCCGAAGATTCTGGATGGGCTCGGACAGACGATGTCCAAATCCAAAGGCAATGGCGTGGATCCGCTGGAACTGATCGAAAAATACGGCACCGACGCGGTTCGCTTTACGATCTCGTCGCTCGCCGGAGAAACTCAGGACGTGCGGTTGCCGGTGGGTTACGAGTGTCCTCATTGCCAGGGCATCACACCGCAGACCAAAGAACATCAGGAAATGCGGCCGATGGGCGGAGCGACTCCGTCCCTCAAATGTGCCAAATGCAAGAAGTCGTTCCAGTTCCCAAGCCATGGTTCACGCCGGACGAAGGAGCCCCGGTAGCTCGGATCGTCGGCGACGATTCGAGTACGGACGCAACTTCTGCAACAAGCTTTGGAATGCCTGCCGCTTTGCGTTCATGAATCTGGAAGGCTACGGCAGGGCCGGTTCAGGAATCTGAACTGCAAGTGGAGGACCGCTGGGTACTCAGCCGGCTGGCGACAACGGTTCGCGAAGTCACCACGATGCTGGATCGCTATCAGTTCGACCAGGCGACTCGAGCCGTTCGCGAATTCACCTGGAATGAATTCTGTGACTGGTACCTCGAAATGCTGAAGCCTCGCTTCCGCAACGACGCCCTCGTCCCGTGGCTCAGCGATGCTTGGTGGTCGTGGTCGATACGCTGCTGCGGCTATTGCATCCGTTCGCTCCTTTATCACAGAAGAACTGTGGCACAAGTTGAATGACCTGGCTCCGCAGCGGCATGAGCCGCAGGGCGCAGCCCCGTTGATGAGTGCCCCCACCGAAAGTGTGATGATCGCTCCATGGCCGGACTTGCCGCTGAGCATGATCGATGCGGCATTGGAAAAACGCTTCGAACGCCTGCAGGAAACGATCGTCGCCGTTCGCAACGTGCGATCATCGTACGGCATTGCACCATCGGTTCAGCTGAAGCTGTTCATGCGATGTGCTCCGGACGTGGCCGAACAGCTTCAGGCCGTTGCCAGTCAGTTTGACTTCCTGTCAAAAACTATGCTGGAAGCGGCCGGCCTGGATGTCACTGCGCCGAAGGGATCGGTCAGCTTTTCGCTGGGCGACGCTGATGGCTACCTTCCGGTCGCCGACCTCGTGGATCTCGACGCCGAACTGGATCGCAAGAAAAAAGAAGCGGACAAACTCCGCGGCTTCATTAAGAGTCAGGAAGCGAAACTTGCCAATCAGGGTTTTATGGCAAAAGCTCCGGTGGACGTCGTTGAAGGCATCCGCAAGACAAAGGTCGAACAGGAGGCTCAGCTGGAAAGCATTGAACGCATTATTCGAGAGTTGAGTGGATCGACGTAAAGGAAAGAATCGGCGAGCGGCATGCGTAAGCTTGCCGGTACGCTGGTTTGATTGTCAACTGGCCGCGAAGAATCGCAGTTGTACCGGTGGGCTGACGCCACACCGCTCGCCGTGTCGCTGCACGTCACTGACCACGGATTCATCCTTCAAACAACCGCGCCGGAACGGCGCTGAGCTTGGTCCGGACTACAACGCACGCCATTTTCCTGACTTAACGAGTGACCTCATAGCGAAGGGGCCAGAATCAAACGATTTGAACAATCCAGATTGTCACCGCCACATCACCAACCGATACTGACTTGACTCCAACTCCAGCGGACGGCAAAAATTCGATCGAATCCGCAAGAGTTTCGCCTTGAATGTAATCACCCCATTCGGCAACCATCACCTGAACCGCGTTGTCAGCGGAGTGGTACTGAACGCGAATGCGATCCTGAATGTTCAGGTTCGCGTCTTTGCGGAGTTGTTGCACCTGACGGACGAAGTCACGCGACATGCCTTCGCGGATGAGTTCCGGAGTGAGGACCGTGCTGATGGCGACCTGAATACCGGAGTCGTCAGCACAGACCCATTCAGCGGCCTGGACGGTGCTGATGAGCACGTCCTCGGGTGTGAGATCGATGCTTTGTCCCTCGAGTTCGACAGTGAGGTTTTCGCCTCGTCGAAGCGGCGACAGGACGGAATCGCCCAGTTCTGGAAGTTTGGTTCGCAGCGCGTTGAGCAGCTTGCCGTATTTTGGACCGAGTGTTTTCAGGTTCGGTTTGTAGGCATAGCTGACGAGTGCATCGAGGTTGTCCTGACGCACGACGCGGCGGATGTTGAGTTCTTCGCCGATGACGTAGCCGAGTCGTTCGAGGGCTTCGGCAATGCCGACATGGGACGAGGCAAAGCGAAGTTCTGCCAGCGGCTGCCGGACTCGCAGGTTCGATTCTTCCCGCAGCTTGTGCGCCAGTCGAACAACCTTCTGTGCGGCTGACATGCTCAGGTTGAGACCTGCATCGAGCAGAGAAATGTCTGCGGTGGGATAGTCGCAAAGGTGAACGGAGGAGGGCAGGGCAGTGAGCGGCAAGGCGCTAGCCGCCGGTGCATGTCCTGCGTGCCTTGCAACGTCACTAACCCGCTGGCTAGCGCCTTGCGGCTCACAGGGCAGGTTCATCCCAGTACCAGATTTTGGTACATCCTCTCGGTCAAAAACGGAATACATGGAGCCAGCAGTCGGCTGGCGTGACGAGCACCTCATGCAGCGTTTCGCGCGGCGTTTTTGTCAGTGTCCGTGGCGTCTTTCGATCGCCAGAAGCGGCGGCGATTGCGGCGGATGTACCAGTTGCTGAGGTCGTCGATGAACCCGGCTGCCGCAGCACAGAAGCCGGAAGCGTTGTATTGCGACATCTCGCGATGTGCGACTTCGATCAGCGACTGCAGATTGGAAAGAATCCAGCGATCGATTTCCGGACGGTCAATGTAGCCGTCACTCTCTGAGTGACGAATGCCAGACGCGGCAGTGCTCAAATGGCTGCCGGTCTCGTTGCTGTACGATTTTTCGGAGGATTCATCACTCAGAGAGTGATGGCTACTTTGGGTAACCCGCATTCGCAACGCATCGTTCGGCACAAAGCCGTCCGCGATCGCGTAGTCGACGAAGAATTTGTAGCAGTTCCACAGCGGAATTAGGATCTGCCGTCGAGTTTCATCAGCCGGTCCGCTGGTGACCATGCAGGTTTCAACACCCTCCAGTGTCTTGTCAATCGGGCCATCCGGTGTTTGCAGCGTGACGTGTTTGTCGTTGTGTCGCGTTCCAAAACGAAGATCCATCGCAGGATTTTGAGCCAGATACATCCAGCGCATCGTATCAACGCCGAGCTGTTCTGCGGCATTCCTCAAACCAGATCGCCGTCCCGTCGGACTTGTGCATCGACTTGCCCTGTTCGTTTTGCACAAGGCGATGGCCCAGCAATGTGCGGAACGGTTTCTTGTCTTCTGCGTTGTCGGCTTCGTCATAACGCATCATGGTGGACAGCGACAGCATCGAATAAAACCAGTTGCGGAACTGGCCAGGGAAGCATTCGGTCACGAGATCCGCCGGATACCACTTCTGCCATTCCTCACGGTTGGTGTTGTAGCCCATGGTGCTGAACGGCACGATGCCGGCGTCGAGCCACGGATTGCCGACGTCGGGGAGGCGGCGCATTCGCTGTCCTTCTTTGCCGGGCGTCTGACTTTCGATGATGACTCCGTCGATCCACGGACGGTGCGGCGTGTTGCCTTCGAAATCACCCCAGCCCTCAATCGATCGTTCTTTCAGTTCGGCAAGTGAGCCCATCACTTCAAAGTCCGACGGATCGTTTTCGTTGACCCAGATGGGCAGGGCGAGCCCCCAGAAGCGTTTCTTGCTGATCATCCAGTCGCTCATATTGGACAACCATTCGATCTCCCGTTCCTGGCCGTCCATGCTGTCCGGCAGCCACGTGATCTGTCGCGTGACCTCTTTGATCTCATCCCGCCAGTCCATGTTGATGAACCATTCATCGACGAGTCGAAAGACGAGTTCATCGCCCGTGCGCCAGCAGTGTGGAGAAAGGTGCGGAGACGTATCGCCAGCGACCAGCATCCCTCTGGCTTTGAGCTTTTCGAAGACGAGTTCAGCCGTGGCTGGAGCGATGGCTTCCAGGCCGGCGAAGTCGCCAAACTCGTCGGAGTACGTGCCATCATCTTTCAACGGCGCGATGATCGGCAGTCCAAGTGCAACTCCCATTTTGTGGTCGATGTCACCGCAACCGGGCGCGATGTGCACGATGCCTGTGCCTTCACCCGCGACGACGTTGGCACTGCCTCTTGAATCGCGACCGCCGTCGATGACGCGATGGCTATTTACGCCGCAACGGTCAAGATTGTATTCATCGACAGGCACGCCGCCGGGCTGCTGCTGAGCCTGCAGCTCATCAAATGGCCCTTCGTAGTCCCAGCCGACCATCTCGGCACCCTTGATGGTGCCGAGTTCTTCGAAGCCGCCTTGTTCCTTGAAGATCTGGGCGAGTGTTTTCAGCTTGCCGACGCCTTCCGGCCATTTCCATTCCGGACGCCCAAAGCCATCACGGAATTCGGTCGCAAGTCGCTGAAAGTTGAGATTGTCTTTCGCGAAGTAGTAGATGGCATTGTCGCGTTTGGCCTGGATTTTGATGTAATCCAGATCGGGATTGACCGCGCAGGCAACGTTGCTGGTGAGCGTCCACGGGGTTGTGGTCCAGACGAGGAGATATTCAATGGCAGATAAACCATGGGAATTATGGGATTGATTGGAAGCATGAGCTTCGGTTTCATAAATCACATTCTTCCCATCGCTCCCATTGCCTTCCGATCCCCGTTTGATCGGAAACCGTACAAACACGCTCTTGTGCGTTGTCAGTTTTCGGCCTTCGGCGATTTCCATCTGTGAATACGCACTGCCGCCGCGGCCGGACCAGGGCATGACGTCGTGGCCCTGGTAGATCTTGCCGCGTTCGAAACATTTTTTCAGGAATGTCCAGATGGTTTCGTTGTTCTCGGTGCTGAACGTGAAATAGCTGCCGCCCCATTCCGAGTTGCCAAGTCGCTCGACAAGCTGATGTGCCCTGGCCGTTTCGGTTTTGCCAGTCGGAGTCGTGATCGTGACCTCTTCATCGGTGCCGAGTTGTTCGGCCAGTTGGCGAAGTTGCTCGGGGCTGTCCCAGTCCATCCAGTAACCGAGTCGCTGCGATTGTTCTGTCTGTCGAGCCGCAAACCGCAGGACTCGGCGCTTGCATTCGTTGACGAAGTTGTCGATGCCGAATTCATGGACGGCGGTTTTCGTTCCGAGTCCCAATTGCTTTTCGACTTCAACTTCCACCCACAGCCCCTGGCAGTCGAAACCGTTCTGAAATCGCTGGTCATGGCCGGTCATCGCAAAGAACCGCTGGTACGTGTCTTTGTACGTGCGGCCCCAGGCATGATGAACGCCCATGGGGTTATTGGCGGTGATGGGACCGTCGAGAAAGCTCCAGCGCTTGCGACCAGCGTTCTTTCGTCGCAGTTGTGAAAACGTCTGCTGCTGAAGCCAGAGTTTCAAAACGGAATGTTCGCCGGTAACAAAATTGCTGTCGGTGACAGGTTGAAACATGGGTCGTGGCAATTATGGTGTCAAAATGGTGTCGGGACTGAAGAGTGAAGGCAGTGAACGCACGCCACAACATTGACCTGAAGTTTATGAACTTTGGAGTGCGTTGCCTATCGGTCCGATCAATTCCGTGAGACCGCGAGACTGCTGGATTCCGGACTGACAAGGCACAGCGATTTGGCACGCTGCCGAAATGGGGACAGGAGTCCCGTACGGATCCTCCCATCAAAGTGAACAAAAACACCGGTCGGGGACTTGACAACGACCCTTACTCCAATAAACTCACTCGCGGAACTCACTCGCGGAACTCACTCGC
>JBBJME010000374.1:0-5777 GCA_037719765.1 Planctomycetaceae bacterium | reverse complement strand
AATCACAGCTTCGGCTGGAGTTCACCGGCCACCTGCTACGCAATGGCGCATGCGCATCTGGCATGGCACAGGGCGATGGAGCGAACCGGATATCTGCGATCCATCCGCACCCGCTCGGATCTGGAGTCACATTTTCAGGACTGTGAAAAGAATCCGGACATTGCGCCGCTCGGTTTCATCCAGACGATGGAGGGGGCCGACCCCTTGTTGACGCCGGATACGGTAGATGAATTCCACCAACATGGCCTGCGTGCGATCGGTTTGACGCATTATGGCCCGAACCGTTATGGAGGCGGGACATTGTCTGAAGTCGGACTCGCGGTCGATGCGATTCCGTTGTTGAAACGCGTCAGTGAACTTGGAATGACCGTCGATATGACACACTTGTCCGACGTGGCGTTCTGGCAGGTTCTGGATCGATTCGACGGTCGGATTCATGCGAGCCATCAGAATTCCCGCCGACTGGCGCCGTGGCAGCGACAGTTTTCAGATGAACAGTACAAAGCTGTGATCGAACGCAACGGCGTGATCGGGATGGCCCTTGATGTGATCATGCTGCAGCCCGGTTACGTGCGGCATGTGAGCGAAGTGACTGTGACCATGGACCGCGTGGCGGAGAATATCGATATCGTTTGCCAGCTGGCCGGCAACACACGGCATGTCGGCATCGGGAGCGATTTGGACGGCGGCTTTGGCGTCGAACAGACGCCCTCAGATCTGGATCGCATTTCCGACCTGCAGAGGATTCCGGATCTGCTCCGCAAGCGCGGCTACGTTGAGGCGGATATTGCGGGCATCATGCACGGGAACTGGCGACGATTCTTTTCCGAGGTACTGCCGGAGTAGCAGTCGGCTGATCCTCCTGCAATCAGCGTCTGGTCAAAATCCACAACACTGGACCGCGACCCAAGTTGGAAAGTCACACACGCTGCAGAAATTGCAGGCCGCAGGAGGCGCGCTGCGACAAGTCAGCACAGACACAAGTGCGTCGTCGACCTTGCAGAGTTTTCACAACTATGCCATGCAGTGGTGGTGATGAGTAGTTCAAACACCTCGGAACGATATACTCCCCCAGGAGTGATGGCAAAATGTTTGAGTGTCAGGCAGGCGGCAGATGGCTCTTGTGATTGGTGCGTTTTGTGTGATGGCGTTTCTGGTCGGCGGGATTCCGTTCGGGTATCTCGTTGGACGCAGCCTGCTGAAAGACGACATTCGCAAACACGGCAGCGGAAACACTGGCGCCACGAATGTTGGCAGACTTCTGGGCTGGAAATGGGGCTTGGCCGTCCTGTTTCTGGACGCACTCAAGGGACTGCTTCCGACACTTGCGACAAAAATGTTTCTGCAGGATCGTGGTAGTGATGAACTGGTGAATCTGGGAGCGATCCTGGCTGGCATCTGTTGTATTGTCGGCCACATGTATCCCATCTGGCTGAAGCTGCGTGGCGGAAAGGGCGTCGCTACGGCCCTGGGTGTTATTTTAGTCATCGCACCACTGGCATCCGGAGTCGCGTTGGCGACGTTTCTGATCGTGTTTGCCGCGTCACGAATCGTCGGACTCGCCCGATCGTGTCGGTGACCTCCTTCGCGATCGCGCAGTTGATATTCATGGGCAAAATGCGTTTGTCTTTGGCCAGCTTCCTTTGACTCTCTTTTCGACATTCGTTCCGGCGTTGATTGTGTGGAAGCATCGATCGAACATCATGCGGATGGTGCGGGGTGACGAACAGAAGATGAAAAGTGGATCGAAGGACGCAAGCGAGAAGCCTGATTCTGTGGAGTGAGCACGATGAAGGACGTGCCGAACACTGAAAATTTTCCGGCATTCGCGGAAGCCATGCTGAGGTTACAGCGTTTGACGGCAGATTTACCGGGATCGCAGCATTGGCGCTGGATTCTGTTCGATCAGGATCTGAAGTCCGGCATCAAAGCTGTAAACGGTTCTGTCGGCCCAGTCGTCTCGCAGGGATTACCATGGCTATCAGCCGCATGTTCACTCCGCTGGCTGGGATCCCGCTTGTTCTTCTGGCCTCAAGGCATCCCAAGGCGACGCAGAATCTCAATTGTCTCCTCTCGATTGAAGCAGCGACTGGACGAGGAATCCTGGTGGTTCGATCTGTTGAGAACAGCCACGCTGCGAAGTGATCCCACGCACGATGTCCTTTGTGCTGTCGCAGGCACGGCAGCACACCAATTTGTGTGTCGCGCGGCAGAGTTATTCGGGCGATCATTGCTGGAATTCCGTTCGGACGCAACGGAGCAGACTGTGGATGAGGCTGAAATCGCTGCATGGCTGGCAGAAACCGCAAGAAGTAAGGCGTGGAACTCCACGGCAACAATCACCGAGACGGACCTGATCGCGGAACCACCAGTCATTGAAGGCTATGCGTCGGGAACGCATTGGTCAGTATTTGTCTCGCCTGCTATGACGATGTTAAACAATTCAAAGAAATCGGACGCAATGACGTTCGAGCTTTCGCACTTACGCCAGTTGCCGATCGCTGATCGAATTCTGTTCGCAGCTGGCGACCGTTTAAAGGTCTTGCGAACCAGACACGGAGGAGTGATTCAGGCGTTGTTGATGCAGCATGTGCAGGATTCTGAACGCCGTGACTCACTTGTCATGCTGGCATCGGACGCGGCTGGACAGCTTCCTGCGATCGCCCTGGAATCGCACGGTTGCGTGATTCCGTGGCTGCTGAAATCATCTGGCGACGACGTATCCCATGATATCAGTTTGCCGGACCCAGGCAACAAAGACTGCGAATCATCCACAGCGCAGGATTCGTGGGCCGCGTCAACGCCGTTGTCGCGTCCTGAGGACTGGTTACTGCACTGGACTCGTTCGACCGTCGGTCCGTGGCCGGATCAGGATGAGCAGGAGTTCAATGACGAACTCATCCTGGGATGCCGCTCATCCGATCGATCCGCACTGGCGACACTTTTGCGAATCGTTATTGAAGGACGGCTATGGGCTTCGTCCGACGCGATCCGCGGCGGCTTTCGAGTCGTCTCGTTTACCGAGGTTCCGCTGCACGAGTTTCGCCGGCGACGAGTGTATCGGAAGCATCGTCGACGTTATGACTTTGAACTATGGGGAATCGCCATTCGACGTGATATTCTGACGTCTGCCGGTGTCCGTCCGGTCGAGTACGGCGATGAAGGCATATGGCAGACGATGACTGCAGGTGCACGCCCGTTCTTTCAAAACGTCGGGGCCGGAGATGGCTGGACCAAGGACGAACGTGAATGGCGAATTGCCGATCATGTGAATTTGAACAAGCTGCCTGCGTCGGCGGTTGTGGTATTTGTTGATTCCGGAGAATCACGTGCGATGGTTGAGAAGCAAACCCGGTGGCCGGTCATCGTAGTGCCAGATTAGCTCGACTACTGTAGGGCAAGATTCGCAGCGTGTTCAAACGATTCGTTGCATTTCGACAACATCCATCTGCCAGTCTTGCTGGCAATGCGTCTTGAGTTGCCTCGCCATTGTGTCACGATGGGTGATCCTCATGACACAATCATCCAACACACTCATCCAACACACTGGAAACCACAATGTCGTTCACTGATGAAATGCACTATGCCGCGTTTCGAGCCGCGTTTGTCTTGACGCTGGATTGCATGTTGCGGGAATCCCTGGACCACCAGAATGCGGTTGCCAGACCCGGTGGATTTCTGGACGTCTATCCAGTTCTTCAGGGGACGGCCCCTCAGATTCAACTGGAATGTCTGCTGAGCACGTGGGATCATCTGCAATCAGGCGAGACAACACTCACGCAGTTCGATCACGGTGTGATGAATGCTGCGTTTGAGACTCTGGCGAAGATGGGTGAAATGAAGACACGTTCAACTCTCGCAAGTGTCTGGAAAGGACCGAAATTGATTGCTACCGCCTGTGACCACTGGGTGACTTCCAAGGTGCGAGCATTGCAACTGACGCTGGACGAAAAGACGACGAGCGAATTGATTCGGCTGGCAGGCACGTTAGATGATCACATGTCCGGCTCGGCCACAATTTCACGGACTGGGACTCAGGAGCCCTGCGAAGAATTGTTGACTGTCGTTGCACGCTGGAAGGCCTCTGGCGAGGTCATCCTCGGTTCAAAAGGACTGCTGACAGAGGATGAACAGGACATCCTTCGCATCTTTTTTGAGGAACAATCGGGTCTGCTAAGGTAAGTGCAGGCCTCCAGCCGCTATCATTGCGTTTTGAGATCGGGAATACCGTTTGCAAGTCGTGAGACTTCAATGGGTTTCGGCGATTGTTGAGCTTTCAAAGCGCAAAAGGAACTGAGATCAATGGCGATGAAGAAAGTAGTCAAGAAAGCGGCAAAGCCTGTCAAGCCAGCGAAAGCAGCATCCCGCGTCGCAAAATCCGCCGCGAAAGCGCCAAAGACTGTGGCAAAAAAGAAGCCCGTTCCGAAGAAACTTACCCCGAAGAAGGCTCCCGTGGCTCGCAAGCCGGTGATGATGGTTGCACGAAAGCCTGCTCCGGAACCCGAACCGGAGTTGATTCAGAGGAAGAAAGGCGTTCGCAAGGCGACAATTTCATCCGGGATGCATGATGACAAGCCATCCCGCAAACTTGGCCGCTCCCGTATTCCGATTGACGCGCCACTGGATGTTGTGTTTCAGAACGACATACAGGCACGAGAAGCGTTTATGTTCCTCGGGATTCATTCAATTCGCGATCTGGAACAGTTCAACCCGGACGATCTGGTGCTGCGTTTGACGGGCCCGGCTAAGCTCACGGTCGGGCGAATTCGCAAGATCCTGGCAATGAACAATCGATGCCTTTCGAATGACGAAGAGTTCGCTCTGGAATTCCAGGAACTGCTGTCGCGCCCAAGAGAATAGATGTCACATGGATTCGCGATCTCAGCAGACAGCTCAAGTTCAATCCGGCGATCAGACGCTGCTCAGTGATCATGCGCGGCGGGCGGCAAATCAGGCCATCGGTTTCCTCATGCAGCAGGCTGTTGAAAACGCCGACTGCATCTCACTCGCGGCCGGACTGGTCGATGAAGAATCGTTGCCGGTGAAGATCGTGCGTGAGGCTGTGGCCGAGCTGCTTTCCGACGCTGATTCAGGTCGCAAGCTGCTGCAGTACGGAATCACACCGGGCCCGGAACTGCTTCGACGCGTATTCAGAACAAATCTGGCCAGACTTGAGCAACGTGCAGATGAACTGCGTGATCTGCCATTATCACAGCTTGTCCTGACGACAGGCTCTCAGCAGTTACTGTCGCTTGTGACGCAGGCCTTATTCAATCCGGGTGACATATGCCTTGTCGCCGCGCCGACATATTTTGTGTACATCGATGTGCTTCAGGCGGCAAAGGCGGAGATTGTTCCGGTCACAGCCGATGCGGACGGGATGCGTCCGGATTCACTTGCCTCCGCATTTGCCCGGATTCAGTCTGAAGGCAAACTGGACCGAATTCGATTGGTATACGTCGTGAGCGATTTCGACAATCCGTCGGGCGTCAGCGTGTCTGCGGACCGGCGTCCGGAACTTCTGAAAATTGTGCAGGAGTATTCATCGCAGCACCGTATTTTTCTGCTGGAAGACTGCGCCTACCGAGAACTCCGTTATGATGGCGATGTCATTCCCAGTATCTGGTCGCTCGATGCGTTGCGAGAAACTGTCATTCTGGCTCAGACGTTTTCAAAAAGTTTTTCCCCGGGCATCCGCGTCGGAATGGGTGTTTTGCCAAAATGCCTGGTCAAGGCCGTCACCGCGTCGGTGGCCCGACCCCTGCCCGCGCCGGTGC
>JBBJME010000373.1:0-5784 GCA_037719765.1 Planctomycetaceae bacterium | reverse complement strand
GCAGGTAATGCGTCTTTGATTGCGTCCAAAGGTCTGCAGAAAGTACGACTGCACGGCAGAATCGTGAAGCTGAATGGCTCGCGTGCCTTTCGGATAGTCTTTCGTCTCCTTGACGTCAGATCCGAGGAACACAATCTTGTTGAATTCCGTCGGCACATCCGTCACCTGTGAAACTGCATCCAGTAAGACTTCCGCCATCAACCGACGCGGAAAGTAACGCGAATACTGTCGCTGGTCACCCGCGTTCTCAGGGAGCGTTTCACTGCTGCGCTGGTAAGTTTCAGATTGCAGAATCGCACGCATGAGTGCCTTCAGATCAAACTTCTGCTCCACCAGATACCTGGAGGCGGCAGCCAGCATTTCTTCATTGCTGGCCGGATTTGATGTTCGCATGTCATCGACTTGTTCGACTAAACCGACACCGAAGAAATTCTTCCAGATCCGATTAGTGATCGAGCGAGAGAACAACTGATTCTCCGGAGAGGTGAGCCATGCGGCCGCGTGTTCGCGACGGTCGCCTGGAAAATCAAATGGAATCGGTTCGGCATCCAGTGGCGTCGGCATTTGAGGCTTACCGGTTTTGGGCTGCACCAGTTCTCCTGAACTCACAGTCACCAAAGTTCGTTTTCCATCGCCGCTGCGAGCATCACCACCCCAACCCTTTGCGCGCACTCGGGAGAAAAGATTCGCGAAGGCGTAGTATTGATCGTTCGTCCATTTTTCGAGAGGATGGTTGTGGCATTTGGCACAACCGATGGACAGCCCCAGAAACGCCTGGCTGACAGTTTCGGCCATATCTTCAGGGGCTTGGTGGATCGCATAAAAATTCGTTGCACCGTGTTCCATGTTGGAACCTCGGGACGCCACGATTTCACGGACAAACTGATCCCACGGCGTATTCTTTGCAACCCGTTCATGGATCCACTTGTAGAACGCATTGACGGCTTCCGGGTTGACCGACGTGCCGTTCAACAGCAGCAAATCGGACCAGTGATACGTCCAGAAATCAATGAATTCCGGGCGCTGCAGCAACGCCTCAATCATTCGGTCTCGTTTGTCGGCAGATTCATCGGCGAGAAATCCGCGAACTTCAGTGCTGGTCGGCAGCGTTCCAATGGTGTCCAGATACACGCGGCGAATGAACACTTCATCCGAGCAACGCGCTGATGGTTTCAGGTTCAGCCGTTGCAGTTGCTGCAGTATCGTGTCGTCAATAAAGTTGCGGTGTGCTGCAGAGCTGAAGACAGTGGCATCCAGTGTGTAATTGTACGGAACCACGATTCTTGCAATTACGATCTGACTCGAAAACCATGCGGTCACGGCACCTTCCCCTGGACCAATCACAGTCGTCAGACCATCCGCGCCCACGGTTGCAACGGCTTCGTTGGAGGAAGAAAACTTCGCGAGCTGGGTCACATCTTCCACACGTCCGTTCGAATAATGTGCCCGTACGATCAAAGGTTGCACACTCGCGGCTTTCAGTGTGACACGTTCGGGTAGAATTTCCAGATGGTCGAGCTTTGCGTCGTCGTCAGCCGGTTTTTCGACACCCTGCGCAATCCATTCGGAAAGGATCTTGTAGTGCCAGGAATCGGACTTCAACCGCAAGCCGCCTTTATGAGGCACAGCCATGGATGGCTTCGTGAGCATCAGACTGGCAGCCGGTCTTGCCGGTTCAACGCGGCGACCGCTTTGCAGTTCGACAAGATTGAAGTAGTCTCGCTCCGGATCATATCCGCTCAGAGACAGTTTAAAGCCACCTTTCCCCGCCAATGCACCGTGACACGCACCCGAACTGCATCCTTGTTTTGCCAGCACAGGTTCGACATGGTTTCGAAATGACCACTGAAACGGTTGCTCCGCGCCTGAGACGGTGACCTGCACGGAGGCGGAATCGTTTGTCGAACCCATGACACGCACAACCGCCTGTCCATTGGCAACAGAATGAATCGTCATGCCATCGACGCGGACCACCGCAGGATTGTCGGTCATGAGTTGCACATCGGCAGGGCCAACGGCATTTTCCCCGGAATACCGTTCGGCCAGCACTTGATGGCGTGTTTCCTGTCCATCCAATGCCAGCAATGGCGGCAGCAGGCGAATCGAGTCCTCTGCGATCACGGTGGTTGCCGTCGATGCCAGGAACGCTGAAAGAATCAGACAAGCGGTTCGAAACGTCATGAATGGGCTCTCGCTCACGGTCGACCAGTTCTTGAGACTTCTGAAAAATCCATTGATATCATGGCCAACTCGGTCCGCTCATTCAAGGATCAGCAAAACAGCATTTAAATTCCGTTCCTCCATGACAACCCGCCTCGACCCTCTCACTCAGCCCAGTTTATCAAAATCTGCAACACCGCGTTCAGACAGTTTCCAGCGAGTTTTCACGGGAACAACCTGAGAAACGAGCGCGCCACTGGAAAAATGGAATATGATGCGGCTCCGCCGGTCGATTGACAAACCGACCATGGTAACCGTAAAAACGGACATTGTGAGGAGCATTCTTCGAAGGGTGTGTTGATTTCTTCTTCCTCTCGCCGAAGAATCTGTTGCTCCGTGGTGGCAGGCGTTGCATCCATAGTTTTCTGGAGGTTTTAATGCTGACTGTGAAGAATTCTGTACGTTTTGTGGTAGCTGGCGTGCTGGCTGCATCAATTTTCGTGGTCACTGGTGGCGAAGCGATGGCCCGCCCAAAGTACCTGAATATTCTCAACTCAACCTATCCTGACCTTGTCAAAAAGCACGGGACTGACGGCAAGCTGACCTGCGCGGTCTGCCATCCAGACAAGGATAAGAAGAAGCGAAACAACTACGGCGTTGCCCTCTCTGGCAAGCTGGAGAAGAAGAACGAATCTGATGAAGCGAAGATCAAAGACGCTCTGACAAAGACCGAAGGCGAAAAGAGCGCGACCGAAGGCAAGACCTTTGGTGACCTGATCAAAGACGGTGAACTTCCAGGCACCAATGAAGTCGTCGAATAGTCCTGAAAACACTGAATTTTCTCAAAGTATCAGGGCGAGGTTCCTTTTTGGGGCCTCGCCATTTTTGTTGAAGAAACTGCGTCTTACGGGATTCCCAAGACCAAAACTCAATTGAACTGAGACGGACATCCGATTATGCTTCGCCCTTTCCACTGGGAATGCCCTCACCTTCTGATCAGAAACTGTCCTGGACCATGAGTACCCTCAAGAAAAACAAACGCATCAAGCGTGCTGCTCAGTTCGAGCTGTACGGAGACCTGAAGCCGGGCCGTGGCAATAAAAAGGTCGAACGCGGCAAGGCGAAGTACCTGGGCGGTAACGGACGCAAGACGACCGGAATCAGCAAACGCGTTTACCGTCAGAATCTGAAGAAGATCCAGGTCATCGAAAATGGTGCGGTGGTCACTCGCAAGGTTCCAGTACGACTCATTCGCTCCGGAGGCATCACAAAGCCCGTTTCAACGGATCCATTCGCGCTGCCAGATCACAACTGAAGGGCGATTTCTGTAGGATGGACATTCATGTCCGTCGGATGTCCAAAGGAATATCGTCGAAGCCGAAGATTTTTGTACTGCGTGAAAACGTCCCCGGTGGGATGCTTTCTGGCAGGAACTCGGACATGAATGTCCAAGCTACAGGAAAAAAAGCCGAACGTAACACATCGACAGCTCGCGCGGCTCTTGCCTCGCGGGCTGTTTCGTTTTAGCCGAAGGATTTGCCGTGCCTGATTTTCCTCTCCCTGCCAAGACATTTCGCTTCATTCTGTCTGCCGCTGTTGTGGCAACCACATTGATCAACGCAATGTCCGCAATGGCTCAAACTGCCACTCCCGACATCACGGAGACGGCACCCGCTGAGGCCATCGCTCTCGAAGGCAGGCTTATCAATCGCACTCGACAGTTGACGTTCGAAGGTCGCCGTGCAGGAGAGAGTTACTTCAGCGCCGACGGACGCCAAATGATTTTCCAGAGCGAGCGTGAGCCTGGAAATCCGTTCTTTCAGATCTATTTGATGGATCTGGACACCGGCGACACTCAGCGGATTTCACCTGGCACCGGAAAAACGACCTGCGCATGGATTCATCCGAACGGAGAGAAAGTCCTCTTTGCATCGACTCAGGATGACCCGGCCGCCGAACAGGAGCAGAAGGATGAGATTGAGTTGCGAGCTTCCGCGAAGGAACGGCGGTACTCATGGGACTATGATGAATTCTATGAAATCTACGAATACGAACTGGCGACAAAACAGTATCGCAAACTCACAGACGCCCGCGGATACGACGCGGAAGGATCATGGTCGCCGGACGGATCGTTGATTGCGTTTGCTTCGAATCGATCTGCTTACGAGCAGGATTTGACTGCTGATCAACAGACGGCCTTCGAAACCGATCCGGCATGGGCGAATGAAATCTATGTGATGCAGGCTGACGGTTCTGACGTCAAACGCCTGACGACAACCGCAGGCTACGATGGCGGCCCGTTCTTCAGCCCGGATGGAAACCGCATCTGCTGGCGGCGATTTGTGGAAAACGGCGCGATGGCAGAAATCATGACGATGAACATCGATGGCAGTGATCAACAGCAGTTGACGCATCTCGATGCCATGTCGTGGGCTCCGTACTATCATCCCAGCGGGCAGTATCTGATCTTCACCACCAATCGCCACGGGTTTGCAAATTTCGAACTCTATATGGTCGATGCGGCTGGCCAGCATGAACCGGTCCGCGTGAGTTATACGCCGGGGTTTGATGGGCTCCCGGTCTTCAGTCCGGACGGCGATCACCTGGCATGGACCACGAACCGCACGGTGACGAAACAATCGCAGATCTTCATGTCCGACTGGAATCACGCACAAGCCCTGGAATTGCTCGAACTGAAACCTGCAACTCCCGCCGCGCCGTCGCAAGCCGAGGTCAAGCGTGCGATGGCGTTGACGCCCGAAGCACGCGGCGATTTCGCCCCGGCTGATGCCGTGCGGCACGTCGAGTTCCTGTGCCGTCCGCAACTTGGAGGTCGACTGACAGGAACGAAGGGAGAGCAGCTTGCCACGAACTATGTCGCATTGAACTTCGAGACGATGGGACTGCTGCCCGCGGGCGACAACGGTACGTACTTTCAGGAGTTTGAATTCACATCCGGTGTTTCACCAGGCCCCAACAACGTTATGACAGGTGAGAGCACTGCTGGCGGTAAAAGTCAGTCTGCTGAACCATTGACTCTGGAGGCCGACTGGCGTCCGCTGGCATTTTCCAGTTCGGCCACCATCGAAGCATCGGACGTGATCTTCGCCGGGTACGGCATTCGGGCTCCGGCGACGGAGGGAATCGAAGAGTACGATTCTTTCGTGCATCTGGAAGTCAAAGACAAGTGGGTCGTCGTCTTTCGATTCATGCCAGAGAATTTTACTCCAGAACAGCGACAGCATTTTATTCGCTTTTCCAGCCTGCGATTCAAAGCGATGCAGGCCCGCGATATGGGGGCGCGAGGCCTGATCATTGTCAGCGGCCCGACCTCGGGCGTGAAGGAACAACTTATTCCGCTGCAGTTTGACGGATCACTCGCCGGTTCGGGGCTGCCGGTCATCAGTGTCACAGACCGTATCGCTGCCAGCTGGTTTATGGAACGCGGAAAAGATCTGGTTGCTGTACAGCAGAAGATGGATTCCGGAGAACCGGCGATGGGATTCCCGCTGGACGGACTGAAGATCTCGGCCAGCATCGTCATTCAGCAGGAAAAGAAAACCGGACGCACCGTCCTTGGACGATTGCGGATGAACGAATGCCCTGCGGGTCAGCTCGTCAGTG
>JBBJME010000372.1:0-5797 GCA_037719765.1 Planctomycetaceae bacterium | reverse complement strand
TCAGCCAAAGGGCAATGCCGACGCAGCCTGCAATGCCCACATCGCCTGCCACGCAGCCAACATCGCCCTGCACCTCGGACGTCAGGTCAAGTACGACAACTCGACGCATCAGTTTGTCAATGACGAACAAGCCAATCGTCTGCGATCAGAAGCACTGCGAGAACCGTGGAGGGTTTAGAGACAATTGATCAGACCAGAACGATAAGTCCTGTGCGACATAGATGGCTTATCGGAACTATGAAATTAATTCCTTTATATCCTGATTCCACCACCAAAAAACGGATCCCGTAACCATGAACAGACCCCGACACTTGATTCGCCTGTTTTCAATATTTGCATTAACGCTTGCTGTCACGTTGCCCTCGGTTCACGCATTCGATGGACCGGAGGAATCACCTGAGAAAGAGCAGGAATTACTCGCCGTCCTGCGATCGGACGCACCTGCCGGGGACAAAGCCATCGCCTGCAAGAATCTTGCGATCTATGGCTCCAGCGCCGCAGTTCCTGATCTGGCGAAACTGCTGCCGGACTCACAGTTGTCTTCATGGGCCAGGATTGCGCTGGAAGCGATTCCCGGCGATGCAGCTGACGAAGCCCTGAGGACGGCAACGGATTCACTGGAGGGCAAACTTCTGGTGGGTACAATCAATTCGATCGGCGTCCGCCGCGATGCCAATTCCGTGGCGACATTGTCGACTAAATTGCAACATGCCGACGCGGAAGTCGCTTCCGCTGCAGCTGTGGCATTAGGACGCATCGGGAATCCGGCGGCAGCCGAATCGCTCCGCAATTCACTGGCCGCAGCTCCTGACAACGTCCGTACATCGATCGCCGAAGGATGTGTGCTCTGCGCGGAACGATTGATGGCGGACGGCAAGTCTGCTGAAGCGTTGGCGATTTATGATGAAGTCCGCGCTGCTGAGGTTCCGATGCAAAAATTGGTCGAAGCAACCCGCGGCGCGATTCTGGCTCGTGGTCAGGATGGCATTCCTTTGTTACTGGAGCAATTCCAGTCACCCGAAAAGCCATTGTTCCAGCTGGCGTTGACGACCGCTCGGGAATTTCCAGGCGGTGAGATTGATAAGGCTCTGGTGGTCGAACTCAATCGCACGACGCCGGATCGAGCAGCACTGGTCGTGCAGGCTATGGCCGATCGCCCTGACACGGTAGTGCTTGCGGCGGTTTTGAAGGCGGCTGAACAAGGCCCGAAAGAAGTGCGACTCTCAGCCATTGATGCCCTGGCCCGCGTCGGAGATCTGTCTTGTCTTGATTCCCTGTTGAAGATGGCACTGGATGCCGATGCTGAACTTTCGCAAACTGCGAAAGGCACGCTGGCAGAGGTTCCGGGCGAAAAAATTGACACTCAGATTCTGACGTTGCTGGAGAGTGCCAAAGGAAAAATGTACCCGTTGCTGCTGCAACTCGTCGGGCAACGACGAATCGACGCAGTGCCGGAACTGCTGAAAGCGATCGATCATTCCGACAAAGATGTTCGCAGCGCGGCATTGATTGCTTTGGGAGAAACGGTCCGTCTGCAGAAATTGCCCGTCCTGATCTCGCAGGTCGTGTCGCCGAAACATCGAGAAGATGCCCCCGTGGCACTCCAGGCATTGAAAGCGGCAAGTATCCGGATGCCGGATCGCGAAGCCTGTGCGACAGAACTTGCCTCTGCCGTGGATCGCACGAAGGCCGTGCCAACAAAGATTTCGTTGCTTGAGATTCTGGGAGCGATGGGTGGCACAAAAGCATTGGCAGCCATTGGTGCTGCAGCGAGGAGCAATGACCCACAGCTTCAGGACAGCAGCAGTCGACTGCTCGGCGAATGGATGACCGAAGATGCCGCACCGGTGTTGCTGGATCTGGCAAAGATCCCCACGAATCCGTACAACATTCGTGCACTTCGCGGTTACATCCGCATCGCACGGCAGTTTGTACTGCCTGAAGAGCAACGTGCGGAGATGTGCCAGAAAGCCTTCGATGTGGCAAGCCAGACAGCTGAGAAAAAGCTGGTGCTGGATGTGCTGAAACGTTATCCGAGTGTGGATACGCTCAAGCAGGCCATCAAGGCGATGAAGGTGGCGGAGTTGAAAGACGACGCGACGCAGGCAACGCTGGTGATTGCGCAAAAACTGGGCGGTAAAGGTGTGGATGTCAAAGACATGCTCGTCGGAGCAGGTCTGGACAAAGTGAAACTTGAAATCGTCAAAGCAGAATACGGATCGGGGACGACACAAAAAGATGTCACCGAAGTGCTAAAAAAGCAGGTGAGTGACTTGCCGCTGATCACACTGGCGTCCGCAAGTTACAACACGAGCTTTGGTGGCGACCCGACACCCGGAAGTACAAAACTGTTGAAGGTTACGTACCGCATCAACGGCAAATCCGGCGAAACAACGTTCGCTGAGGATGCCCTCATCGTTCTGCCACTGCCGAAGTAGTCGTGTCGGTCAGCGAGATTTCACGCGGCTCCGTCTCTTTGAAGAACGATGCTCACGGCACATGTCCGCGCGTCGAACGACCGGGGGACTGGGCTGCGTGAATCGCTGACTCTTTAATTCAGGTGTGTGTATCGTCACGGCAAGACCATGGTCAGGACCACGACATGAAGGTTTTTGTGACAACAGCGATCATGATGGCTGTGTGTGCTGACGTTTGCCACGCTCAGAACACATTGAACTTCCCGGTGACCGGGCATGTCGATCGGTTTGATGCCGCGTTGGATTCATTGATCGCCAGTGACGCAAAGATCGAAGTGCTGTGTGGCGGGTTTGAATGGGCGGAAGGGCCGGTTTGGGTTCCGGAGTCGGGCAACAAGTTTGGCGGCTATGTGCTGTTTTCTGACATTCCCCACAATGCCGTGATGAAATGGCAGGAAGGTGCGGGTGTCAGCGTCTTTATGAAACCTGCGGGCTATACCGGCGTAGCAGACTATGGCAAAGAACCTGGCAGCAATGGACTTGCGCTGGACGGCAGCGGGCAGCTGATCTCATGTGAACATGGCGACCGCCGCATTTCCGTGCTGACGAAGGATGGCGGAAAGGTGACGCTCGCCGATCGTTGGGAAGGTAAACGCTTCAACAGTCCGAACGATCTGGCAATTCGCCGCAACGGCGACATCTTTTTCACCGATCCGATTTATGGCCTTCCGCAACATGCAGAAGATTCACGCCGCGAGATCGATTTCTGCGGCGTCTACCGATTGCAGAAAGATGGCACAGTGACTGTGCAGTGTCGAGACATATCACGGCCAAACGGCATTGCGTTTTCACCGGATGAAAAGACCCTGTACGTCGCCAACAGTGACGGGCAGGATCCTGTGTGGCGCGCGTTTCCGGTGCAGGGCGATGGTCATCTTGGATCTCCGACGATCTTCTTCGACAGTTCAAAAGACAGTCGCATTTCCAAAGGAGGCGGAGATGGTTTGAAGGTCGACGCGGAAGGAAACGTCTTCGCCACAGGTCCCGGCGGCGTGCTGATTCTGTCACCGCGGGGAGAACTACTGGGTCGCATCGTGACGGGAGAAAACATCGCCAACGTCGGCTGGGGCAACGACGGAACAGTTCTTTATCTCACGTCGGACATGTATCTGTGCCGGATCCGGACGAAAACGAAGGGTGCCGCGTTCTGAGCGATTTATCTGAGATTATTCGCAGCGTCTGCTGCCAGGTATTCAGAACCTGTTGCATACGAGTCGAGTTTCGAAAACATGGATTCTGAATTTGGGATTCGGACCCAACAGGCCAGCAATGTTTCAGACAAATCCTCACCGGAGTTCAACAAGTTATTATCGACGTACAGGCCGGCTCCAACAGACTCAAGAGCCGACGGAGTGAATCCATGGGAAGCTCACTCGCTGCAGAGTTCTTTTGGCTGCTGATCCAGCGAGCGACCCCTTGGCGGTTTGCGGGAGCCTGCATAATGAGTGTGGTTTCTCCGGCTTCCAGTACGGAGGCATCACTCGGTAACGAGGCCACATCGACCTCTTTAATTTTATCGACATAGCCGCCCTCAGCGCGAGCGACCTCTCCAAGAGGTATCGATTCCGTGAGGCCATCCGATCACGGCCTGTGTTGCCGGAACACGCAAAGTTGGCGGCGGTTCAAACGTGCAGAACAGCAATGTCTCGCAACATTCCCGCGATTTCAGTGGCGGCGTTCGGAGTCGCGAATGTTCGGATCGCACGGCCCATGCGCAGCCGATGGTCAGGTTCGCTGACAAGCATTTCCAGCGATGTTTTGAACGTGTTCACGGCATTGTCTTTTTTTTCGTCGATCACGAAAGCCGCGCCATGGCCCGCCAGGAGGCGGGCGTTAAAGAACTGATGATTGTCTGCGGCTTTACTCAGCGGAATCAGAATTGACGATAGTCCGGCGCAGGCCAGTTCCTGGATCGTAACGGCACCCGCGCGGCTGATGGCAATGCTCGCTGCCGCTAACTCAGCCCGCATGTCCGGAAAAAACGCGGCGACGCGGGCTGTGATGCCGCAGCGCAGATACTCGTCTCGGATCGCAGCGACTTGCGGTTCACCGGTCTGATGCACGATATCCCACTCCGGTGGAATTGTAAGTCCTTCTCCGAATGCTGTCGCGACGATTTGATTCACAGAATGTGAGCCCTGACTGCCGCCGAGAATCAGAATCCGTTTGCGTTCGGAGATCAACGCTACAGGCAATTCGGCCAATTCACGAATCCCGACGCGAACGGGCGTACCGCAGGTCTGCACGGCTGACGGCCAGCCATGCAGTCGATCTTCCGCCACGGGCAACCCAAACATTGTCAATCGTGCTCGCCGCGCCAGCACACGTGTGGCTCTGCCAGGCAGACAGTTTTGCTCCAGCAACATCACGGGCAGTCTCAGTCGACTGGCTGCCACAACGCCGGGAACACTTGCCAACGCACCAAGGCCGACAACAGCGTCCGGTTGGAACGCCTTTAAGGACATGCGCGCCTGCCGCAGAGAACCCCAAAGCGAAGGCAAGCGCATGGCGGAACCCCAGAATCCTCGCGTCGATGACATTGATGCGTACGGCACGACTTGCGTTTCAATTTCAGACAGGTCCGAAGCCTCCAGTACCTGTTGATCGACCGCTCGATGACTGGTCAGAAAAAGAAAGCGGGATTCAGGATTCTGACGGAGGAGTTCCTGAGCGATCGCGACGGCAGGGAAAAGGTGTCCGCCTGAACCTCCACCGATAAACGCGACGCGCAGTGACGTACGGCGGTTGTCATGGGCCACAGTATTCACTGACACCATCGGCTGACACGACCAGCAGCCGCCTGGTCAGCGGATGATGCATGGTCGAATAGTCTTCATCGACTCGCTTGCGAATCTGCGAGATCAAGTCAGGATCCTTCATCGTCGCCGCGACAAAGAAGTCACGATTCGGCACACCGACGATGAGTTCCGGTCCGAACAGGTCTCGCAGTTGACAGTGAAAATCAGGGTCCAGCACGCGCGAACAGTTATAGGCATCGGGTTTGACCGGCATCAGCAGCCGCGGATTTTCATCATCGCCAACCATCGTGACTTCCAGCGGATGCGCGGCGGAATACCGGCGCAGATTCTGCAATGCCAGATCGTGCAGATCATCCGGCGACAAATTCCATGCTTCAATCATCCGCTGATGAACGTAGCGGTACGAATCATCTTCATCGACCACATAACCCACACACAGACCACCCACCCACGGCATCTGCACCCGCTCGTCCGAACGCGGTTCGTCCTCAGAGGAAAGGATTGGCAGAATTCGCTGCTTCACCTGTTCCAGCGTCGGTGCCAGTTGATCGGGGCCAAGTT
>JBBJME010000371.1:0-5830 GCA_037719765.1 Planctomycetaceae bacterium | reverse complement strand
TCCCGGACAAAGGCAGGATGCCCACACTGAAGTCCTGAAGCTGCTGTTGCAGACTGATCGAAGTGACGACCGTTCGCAGATCATACAGACTCACCGTTGAGCCAACCGCGCTGAAGAACCATTCAATGATATCGGTGACGTAGAACAACATGACCGGAACACAGCAGAACACGCCACCCAGCACGAATGCGACGGTGGCATTGTTTGTCAGCGACGACGCCAGCATTCCGGCGGTGAGCAGCGCGGCACCTGCCAGCCAGTATCCAAGATAAGTGCTCAAGAGTGCCCCGGCGTCCGGTGATCCGAGCCATGCCAGGACGAGAATATTGATCATCGAAAACACGAGTGCGACAGTATAAACGGAAAGAACGGCTAGATATTTGCCGCCCAGGATTTCGACGTCCGTGGCAGGCATCGTGAACAGCAACTCGTCCGTTCCCAGCTTTCGTTCATCGGACCACGTCGTCATCGTAATGGCTGGAACCACAAACAACAGGAGCCACGGATACCATATCGTGAGCTGATCCAGGTTGGCCTGATTTGCCGCAAAGAATGCAGACGAAAACGCCAGAGCTGCAGATGCCACGCAAAATACAATAATAAACAGATACCCCAGAATGCCCGAGAAGTAGCTGCGAAAGTTTCGTTTGGCGACCGCGAGAATCACATAACATCGAACCATGAACACACCTGCGTCTTTATGACCAACTGGAATTTGAATGACCCGCGACGGCCGAACAGCTCTAAGCAGCGCTGCTGGTCAGCTGGCGAAATTGCTTTTCCATATCGACTTCGTTTGAACCGAGTTCTACGGTCGGCCCGTCGAATACGACGCGACCGTTATGGACCATAACTACACGACTACAGACGGCTCGAACTTCCTGCAGAATATGAGTCGAAAGCAGAATCGTCTTTGTTTTCGCCAGTTCCACAATCAAATCACGCACACCGTGAACCTGATTCGGATCAAGACCGCTTGTGGGTTCATCCAGGATCAGGACTTCCGGATCATGCAGCATCGCGTGGGCCATGCCGACTCGCTGCCGGAAACCTCGCGATAACTTGGAAATCGGTTTTCGCCACACTTCCGAAAGCGAACACTTGTCTGACACCCAAGCCATGCGGCGTGCCAAAGTCTCCCCGGAGAGACCGCGCACTTCACCCATGTATTTCAGCAAACTCTGCGGAGTCATTTCGACGTAGAGCGGGCCATTCTCGGGCAGATAACCAAGCGATTCACTGGCTTTGATTCGATCCGTGCCCACGTTGATTCCGGCAAGAAACGACTCACCACGGCTGGGTGCCAGGAATCCGGTCAGCAACTTCATCGTTGTGCTTTTCCCGGCACCGTTTGGCCCCAGAAAGCCACAAATCTGCCCACGCGGGACCGAAAATGTGACGTCTCGCGTAGCAGCAAATTCACCATAAAACTTGCTCAAACCACGAGCTTCAATCATGACGTCAGGTGACGTCTTTGGCGATGAACTCATCAAATGACTTCCTCGTGCGACTATTGTTCAAATCCGCAACTCAAGGCGGAATCAGTTCTGAATGGGGAATCGTCCCGAGTTTCCGGCAGATTGCAATCTACCTGGCGGCTTAGGCAATGGGATTATCCATTGATCGGGAATGACTCGGAACAATGCGGATTCCCGCCATTCCGGCAGAAACCAAAAACGACCGACGAACAGATGCAAACATTGTTCCAGTCAAATCCGAGTGATTTCGGGGCCGCAGCTTGTGGTCCGTTCTGAAATGTTTAACCTGCCCGCTGGAAAAGGACCGCGGATAAAAATGACCGCGCACCTTAACGCCAATCCACAGAGGGACTTAAAATCATGTCGGATGTGTCGCGTCGAGCTTTTATGCATGTTGCGGGTGTGACGATGTGGGGGCCCGAAAAGTTTACTGTCACAGATGAAAACGGCACTCGCCACGAAGACTGCAAAGCCCTTCACACAAGGCCGCCAAAATAGCGATTATTAGCCATGACGATTATTACGGCTCGCCGATACGATACACTGCAGCCATTGCGAATCACTCTTCGTGACCGGCGAATTGTGTCCGTGGTGCCTTTGGAGATTTCGCAGGATGACAGCTGCGAATTGCCGTTTGTCGGACCGGGGCTGTGTGATATCCAGGTCAACGGATTTAAAGGCATCTGGTTCAGCAGTGAAACGCTCACGGCGGACGACGTCGAGAACGTGATTCAGTGGTATGTCGAATGCGGGATCACTCAATGCCTTCCGACACTGATTACAAATTCGGCGGCCGCACTTGAGCACGGCCTTGCCACAATCCGAGCTGCCCGAGACCGATCACCCTTGCTGCGTCAGGTCATTGCCGGATGCCATGTTGAAGGCCCGTGGATTTCCCCGGAAGACGGGCCTCGCGGCGCCCATCCTCTGGAACATGTCCGACCAGCCGACTTTTCAGAATTCTGCCGATGGCAGCAGGTCTCCGGAAACCTTGTGCGTATCGTCACGCTTGCCCCGGAAGTGCCAGGCGCGATCCAGGTCATTCAGCAAATCGTGAAATCGGGCGTTCACGTTTCGATTGGTCACACGGCAGCCACTCCCGCAGAAATTGCTGCGTCGATCGATGCCGGCGCAACGCTGGGGACGCATCTGGGGAATGGCTGCTCAAGCCTGGTTCCTCGTCATCACAACATCTTCTGGCCGCAATTTGCCGACGACCGATTGACGTGCAGCGTGATCGCCGACGGCTGGCATGTTCCAGAGGCAATGCTGAACTGCATCGTCCGATGCAAGTCGCTGGACCGACTCATTCTGACGTCAGACGTCTCGGGTTTTGGTGGTTGCCCGGCTGGACATTATCGATCGGGAGCCATTGAAGTGGAAATTCTCGGCGACGGTCGCATTGTCGTCGCCGGACAGACACAGTTTCTGGCAGGCTCAGGTGCCCTGACCGGGGACTGCGTCGCTCGGTTCATGTCCGTCTGCAGGGTTCCACTGCACGCCGCATGGACCCTCGCCTCAACCAAACCTGCCGCGCTGCTCAATTCTCGCAATGAATTTCTGCAGGAAGGACAATCAGCCCGCCTGACCGTCTTTCGAATTTCCGGAATCAATCCCGCAGAGGCATCACATCCCACGCAGCGACCAGTATTTCAAGCTGTTGCCACAATTGTCGCTGGACGAAACGTGCTGGAAACGGCATCAATTGGTTAGCAATCTAGTCGACTGGCTGACCCTAAACAAACTCGTCACCCGCCATAACAGAGGCTTGTAACGATCCGTGCGGCTCATTCCTCAATGATGAGTGTCGTCTTGTAAATCGAGACGGCATCGACAATCATCGGTTGCACGCTCAACGACGCAAAAGGATGCACAAAGAATTCCAGCGTGTATTCCCCTGGAGATTCGTGGGTTTTGCCCAGGAATGTCCACAGAGGGATCACGTTGTCAGAAAAAATATCGTCAACGACGAGAGGGTTCGCCTCCGGCAAGACATTGCCCGATTGATATGTGGATTCGGGTGGAGTTGTCGTTGCCAACTGCGGATTACCACGATACTGCGGCGACGCAATTTGCGGACCCGCAGGTGCAAATGAAGGGGAGTTACAAGACGGATCAAAAGGACGCAACGGTAACACACTGAATCGCACAGCCCTCTTGCTGTTGATCGACTCTCCCGCAGGATAGCTGATTGCAACACATGGCCAGCATTGCGGAGGCATCAACGATCTTCCTTCCACCATCCCATCGGAATTCGGAACTGGTTCCAGCTCGATGATTGCGTAAAACTCCTTGCCTCGAGCGACAGTAATCGGACTGGAAATCGGGTGACCCGTATCAATTCGCCAAAAGCCTGCGACAACGGCGTTTGGGGAAGCAGGCACTACGACTGGAATCTCCGGACTCCGACTGCATCCGTTGAGGAAGATCACCACGCCAAGAAACGTCGAGTAGAGACGATCAGAATGAATCCATGCCATATGATTCGCCACCGTTGCGTGTTCCAATTGACTGCCATACGCTGATGTCGATGTTCTCAGCGACAAAGTGGACGCTGCCATCTGCAAACAATACATTCACTCCGCCAATATGAAAGCTTGATGGCGGAATAATTGCATACTCAAAGTGCAGCGGCGAATTCGAATCGGCTCCGTTCAAACATGAAATACGATTGGCGGGCAGCAAGTGATTGTAACCAACATCCGCACTTCTGACTGACGGGGTGATCCCTTCATTGAAAGAGGGAGACGTGCGTCTGTTCTGGCATTCTGACACAACCAGGTTCTCTACGCCTGAACCTGAAAATGTGTTTTCCGTAATCCATGGAAATCGCTTGTTTTCTGCGGCCATGGTCTCTGGCGGAAATGTCCGCAAAATATTCCTCGCGCCTCGTGTCACGAGGCGTTCTGATAGTGCTGCGGTGTTCGAAAGCCCGTCGGTGATCTCCCGAGCTTTGGTGCCGACTGATATTAGTGTCCCGTCCACGACAATCTTTTTCTTCGTCAGCCTGAACCCATTTAGCCCAGTACCAGACTGGTTCGAAAAATGTGTTCCGCTGTTAAATCGATAGTTGGGCACTTGTTCGGAGCGAGCATCGACCTCATACGTCTCGCTGGGACAGTTCAAGAACGTGATCAGCGGTATAGGCTCATATCCATGACGCTTGGCGATGTCGTAGGCTGCAGATTGTTCAAGATAAGGTAGAAGTTCGATGTAACCATCTTCGCTAGTCGGGAATTCATTCGCGCTGGCTTCACGGCTTGCCAACGCAACTCCGATCTGGCGCAGGTGATCCTGACACTGCAATCGTCGACTTGTGGTGCGTGAATGCTGGACCGCAGGAAGAAGCAAGGCCGCCAAGATGACAATAACCGCGATCGTCACCAAAACTTCAAGAATTGTGAATCCGTGTCTGCTCTTCGAGGCCTTGTTCATACTTGTCTCGCGGAGTTGTAAACAGACGTCAGGGTACACAGGAGAACGAAACCGCATTTGATCCGAGTTGGTAATCATTGCCGCTGGACGGGTGTACCCAAACCTGTCCGTAGACATGCACAAAGTTTCCAATCACGGTAATGGGACCATGAGTGTGTGAGTAAGTTGTCATCCCGGGATACGGAGTATTCGGCGACGTACTGGTGAGAGTAAGTTGGACATCCGGCTCCTGAACTGTTTGGTAGCTCTGATCCACTGCATATACTCTGATATAGAACGTCGTGTCGGAGTTGATCGTGGTTGCTGTTCCGGAATTGGACTGCCAGTAACCTGCTTCACACGCCCCACTAAACGCGAGAATCGCAGCCGCAGCGTAAACGACACGACACATATCAGCAATAGCTTTCATCAGATAGCGACGATCAGACTCCACCGTGCGAGCCATCACGGCACGCTCATCCGCTTCACCTTTGGGCTTCGAACCGGTGACGTCAACACGACTGGCGGTGCCACCAAATATCTCGAAGTGTGTATGCAGGCGGTAGCCGCAATTCATCTTTCCGCCGGCTTTCGGTAGCCACGCGAGGCGGGCGACTCTGACGATCGTGTCCACCACAGAGCCATCGACAGCCGTCATCGTCTTTCCGATCGAATCAAATCGTCCCTGGCCTGGTTGAGGGATCTGATCGGGCAGTTCGGCAGCGATCTGTTTTAACGGTTCCGGGTCAAACACACGGACCGCTTCTGAAAATGATCCGAATGACGTTCGCCCGACGCCGAGCTTCTTTTGAACTTTGTCCAACTCTGATGCCTGCTGCAATACTCGCATGGATGTCAGCAGGGGACTGAACATTCAGAGCAACACAAGGACACAGTATTCATCCATGTGGAGGTCGCGATTTCCAGCGGAATCGCGT
>JBBJME010000370.1:0-5844 GCA_037719765.1 Planctomycetaceae bacterium | reverse complement strand
ATCTGGGGCATGAAAGACTGGTGCTTCACGCCGCAGGATTTCCTGAGCGAATTCCAGCGGCGTTTTCCGAACGCCCATTCGCTGGAACTTTCGCAGGCCGGCCATTACGTATTTGAAGACGCTCCGGAAGAACTCTTGAGACAGACGCGGCGTTTTCTTGATGCTTGATGGGGTCTGGCACTTAATCCTAGAATCCCGCAGATTCAACCGAAACTATCATGACAGATTATACTGCACGCGGTTGGCATTGGCTTGTTTAACCGCGTGCCCAGCGGGCCGCGAAAGATGCGCCCCTCTGGATGGATTCCCGCGCGGGGCGTTGCCCACGCGGTTAAACGAATGTGCCATCCTCAACCGCGTGCGGTAGTTACGTCTTAAGCCATGCCTTGCCGGAACTTTTTCTTATGACCATCGAACACATCCTCGTCATCCCGACGCCCGTCTTTCATCAGGTTGGGCATTTCCAGGGTTTTTGCGGCGAGATTAACCGCTATCTAGAGGTGATCTTGAATCCTCAACACGCCAGCTATCGGCCTCGGCCTGAGATGGAACAGGATCCGACCTTCAAGCAGTTGATTCCGTACTGCGTGTTTCGCTGCAACGGTGAGATTTTTTACTACCAGCGCGGGACGGCTCAGGGAGAAGCGAGGCTGCATGCCAGGCGATCCGTCGGAGTTGGCGGGCATGTATCAACACTGGACATGGACGGCAAACTCACGCCTTATCTGGAAGGCATGAAGCGGGAAATCGAGGAAGAAGTGGAAATTGGGACGGGCTGGCGGGAGAAGTGCGTCGGGCTGATCAATGACGATGAAACGGAAGTAGGGAAAGTTCACCTGGGGATCGTACATATTTTCGATTTAGACAATCCCAAAGTTCTGCCCCGTGAAAAGTCGATGATAAACGCAGGATTCGCACCTCCGTCAGAATTGGTGCGCCAAATTGATGAATTTGAAACGTGGTCCCAGATCTGCCTCAAGTACCTTGCAGAGCTGGAAACTCAGTGAAAAACGCGGATTCCCGTGGATGATGCGAGCCTCATTGAAGTCTGGACTGCAACATTCGGTCGAATGCGTGAAAGGATCGCGCGGGACCGAGTGGACTCAGAGACGTCAACGTACTCCGGCAAAAATTGCCGAAGCGATTCAAGGGAGTGAACGATGAAAACGTTATGTGCTGTACTGCTGCCAGCACTGCTCTTGCTTGGTGGCATGTGGTTCTCGGCTTCGGCTCAAGACGAAAAACCGGAAGTCCAGCCCGCGCCACTGCCGGGGCAGATTTCCGAAACGGATCTCGGAGAGATTTTGGCGACGATCGGCTTGAAGCCAACCAAGATTGAGCAGCGCTACGACTTCGCATTCAAGACCAGCTACCGTGGTGAAGAGTGGAAATTCTCGATGTCTGCTGTGCTCAGCCGCAACGGTCAGTCGCTGTGGGTGATGGCATGGCTGGACCAGATCCCAACAACCGCTGGCGAAGTTCCTCGGACTGCTTTGCTGCGTCTGCTGGCCGCCAATGATCGGATGGGGGAAGGGAAATTCTTCGCTTACATCCCGAACAACAAACGCTTCGTGCTGCAACGCGTCGTCGCGAACCGTGACATGAACAACAAAGAGATCATGAGACTGTTGCAGGACCTCGCTGCCAGCGTGGCCGATGAATATCCGACATGGTCGGTTGCCAACTGGACTCCAAAAGCCGATCAACAGGTGGCTGAAGGCGAAGGCAGTGGTCGCGCTGTGCCTGAGAACCCAACCGCCGCAAGTCGTTCTGGAGCTCCGGCCAACGTGAAGACGTCCGAAGCCGGATCCAAGTTCGACGGCAAATCCGTGAACTGACGCATCGGAACTGCAAAAGTTTGACCCTCAAGGCCTGACCGTTCAGCAGACGGTGGGGCCTTGTTGCATTTCATCGGAACGCGCATTGTGAATCTGCCGGCAGGCAATCTCGCTGTCCGGACGAGATCGAGACTCCTGGAAAATTCTGCAGGAATTTCACTCGCATATTGAGAATCTGTTTGCGTATACTTTTCGCCGGTCTGCACATGCTGCGAATTTCCATGACTTTCGCTGTGAGACACATTTCCTGAGGCCTTCATGTCATTTCCCGCCGAGATCCATGCCAAAGCAAAGCCAGACGCAAGACGTCCGATGCTGTCGCTGCAGCGTGTTTTGATGGTGGTCGTGTCGGTGTCGATGGCGTTGGTTTGGTCGTCAACCGCTTCCGCATCCTGTGGAAATTATCTGTACCGCAACGGAAAACCGGTGACGGATTCATCGTTTTCGATGGATAACCACAGTGAAAACCATGCCGCTGGCAAGACTCCTGTCGGCGTGCCAGTACCGCCGTGTCATGGACCGAACTGTTCCGGGAATCCAATTCCACTGGCACCGGTGCCCGTCGCTCCGACGAATCTGATTCGCGGATTCGATCAGGCGACAATCCTTGAGGCACTCGCTGATTTGACTGCGCCTGCGGGAGCGATCGAAATCCCCGCATCTGAACGAGGAGCCCGCTTTGTGCCCTCGTCCATCTTCCGCCCGCCTGCTGCGTGAGATGAAATCTGCAACGCGGCTGCGCTGCATGCGCGTCGTTTATTGGATTGCCCTGAGTCGTCGTTGCGTACTGCAACCTGAACGAGTCCTTAAGCCAGTCTTGCAGATGCTGCCACGGCTTGGAAAGGGGTCAGGAACCAATAGCCAAATGGCCCGGAGGGTGCTCCGCACTATTGGTTCCTGACCCCTTTTCCGGCCACCGATGTGCTGTGGTCTGGCTCAATCCTCATTGTCGCGTCTCAACGCGCGTGCTTCCGTTGTGATTTTCAATTCTCCCGCCGCGATCGTGCCGGGTGTTCTCTTTGCTCGTGGTCATTTTCCGACTCTTTTGAAGAAAGTACTTCCCATGATCCGTTTGAATCGTAAAGCGCGAGGTTTCACCCTCATCGAATTGCTGGTGGTGATTGCCATCATTGCAATTTTGGTTGCTCTGCTGCTGCCCGCTGTTCAGCAAGCCCGCGAGGCAGCTCGTCGAACTCAATGCAAAAACAATCTGAAGCAACTTGGATTGGCGATGCATAACTACGAATCATCCTTTGGTCGGTTCCCCTCGTCTGGGCAGGGGCTCGGCAGCGGTCCGTTGGGGCAGAATTTCGACCGACACTCTTTTTTTACTCATGTGCTGCCGTTCATTGATCAGGCAAATATTACAAATAAATTCGACTTTGGTTCCTACTACAATCAGACAGCTCAAAACATTGCAGTGACGCAGATCGCATTGCCAGGCTATCTTTGTCCGTCCGCATCTCTTCGCAATGGTGATACGGATAGTCAGCGATTTGGAGCAATTGACTACGGTCCGACAATCCACACAAATATCAACCCTAACACTGGATTGCCGGACAGCACATTTATGGTCCATGGTGGCTTGAGGTGGGAAGGGACTCGCATCAGTCAGATTACTGACGGACTGAGTACAACGATGGCCTTGGGAGAGGATGTCGGTAGAAACGAAAAAATGAAATCATTGTATGACGACCCGGTGGTTCCGGGCTTCAAGCGATCACATTGGCGATGGGCGGAACCCGACAATGCATTTGGCGTTTCGTTCACACCGAACTTTCACCGAAATCCATGGGGCGGGCCATCAAGCTGTACATGGGACAACATGAATTGCGGTCCAAATGATGAACTTTTCAGTTTTCATACTGGCGGATGTCATGCACTCTTCTGTGATGGACATGTACAATTTATCTCAGACAGCATCGATTATCGCGTGTTGCGTTCGATTGTTTCTGCTGCGGAAGGCGAAGTCACCGGAGAGTACTGATATTCGTATCCCTTTGACTGATGAGGTCGCGAGAGCGATGGGTGGGTTCCATTTCGAGAGAACCGGCACGCGATCGCCAACCCGTTTTTCACGGCCCTGACGCCGCATTGTCAATCATGAGTTTTTCGTTCGACATCAATCCGAAAGATCAACATGCCTCGGGTCTGCATTCTTTCTCGCTCAATCGTTGTGATCTCATGTTGCGCGATCGCCATGATTCCCTCGACAAGTGTCGCTCAGGACATTGATTTTTCGAGCCTCGTCGCTGAGAGCAAGGAATTCTTGCTCAGGCAAAGAAGAGAACTGGCTGCGATGCAGGAAGATCCTGTGACGTACGAAGTGCGTCAAAACGTGCGATTAGATCAGATCCCGGAAGGCACGAAGGAGATCTGTATCTGGATCGCGATCCCTTCCGATGAGATGAACCAGCGCGTGCTGGCACTCGGGACGGAATTGATCCCGGGAGAATGGAAGATTGTCGAAGATGCCGATCGACGAGGACAGTTCCTTTACTCAAGGATTGCCTACCCCGCTTTGCCCTCGTTGGATTTTGCAATTGACTATACGGTGGTCCGTTCACCGATCTTCATGAACATTGATCCTGCACGGGTTCTTCCGCTGTCAGACGTTGAGAAGTCAATGCTGGCAGAGCACCTTGCGAAAGACGCATTGCACATGGAAGTCACCAACAAAGTTCAGAGAATAGCAGATGATGTCTGCGGGCAGGAAACGAATATTGCCACGCAGACGATTGCGATCATGAAGCATATTGCCCAATCCGTCGATCATTATTCGTATTCCAAAGACCCGACAATGCCTCGCTGTGGCCTTGGAGATGCACAGGCTTGCCTTGCGCAAGCTGGTGGCTGCTGCACAGACTTGAATTCACTCTTCATAGCGTTAGCCCGGGCTCGGGGAATTCCTGCGCGATTGAATATGGGGTATCGACTGCTTGAAGAGAACGCCGGAAAATGGGTAGATCCCGGGTACCGATGCTGGGTCGAATATTACGTGCCCGGATGTGGATGGGTTTCGGCCGACGTCGTGGAGGCGGATGCGCCAGATGGAAAGGGACATGTCCGCTGGTTGACTGGCCTGACGCCGCGACGAGTCTGGCTGAATCAGGGTCGTCAATTCCGATTTTCCGGAGCTCATGCAGGTGATCCTGTCAATCATATGAACATTGCCTACGCTGAAATCGACGGTAGGCCTGCTCGTGTGCTGCCTGAAGGAGACCTTATGCCACAACTAACTCGCCAGATCAAGTTTGTTCATTTGCCGCCGTCAGACGGAAAGCCTGAAAACTGAAAACGCCTGATAACCCTGTAATTCTACGCTCTAACGAGTATCACTGAATCGGTACATGTTCTGTCGCACAATAATCATGTTTTTGTCCGCTTCTACACTGAAAACACTTAACGGCGATCGCCCGAAACCGGGTCGTGCCGGAGAGTCGTTGCGTCGATTCGTGATTGCGATGGCGGCTTTGGCAATTGCACTTTTGTGGTGTGCGAAAGTGCCATTTGGTGCCATGCACTTGTAGAGTGCTTCGAGGTGCAATTACGGTGGTATTCCGTGCTCACACAAAAAATGGACGCAGCTCATTTCGAAATCAATGCGGTTACGGGGGAGACAAGAGTTGGCGTAATAATCGAAGTTATGACAGGAATTCAGTGAGAGGTAGCCGCACCAACGATCATAAAAAGTGCTGTGCCCCAATAGTGTTCGGCACGAGTCTTGCGTTGATGTGACTTTTGAGCGAATTTCAGTTGATTGGTGAATCGGCGAGTGCAATCGAATGGCTCCGGCGGAGTGTTGGTTTTCGGAGTGCGCAGCAGCAAGCGGCCCGACACGATCAAACGCGCGGGGGCTTATTTTTGGGCAGGTCTTAATTTTTCGATGTGCCGCTCCAGCTCTTCCAGCGACGCCCAGTCGGACATGTACAGGGAGATCATCCAGAGCAGCACAAGGATACAGTATTCATCCATGTGGAGGTCGCGATTTCCAGCGGAATCGCGT